>JAJPWY010000080.1 GCA_021205725.1 Clostridiales bacterium | reverse complement strand
AAACAGACACGGCTGGCTGCCGTGCCTATGTCCGTAACTTTATTGTAGGAGGTGTCAATATGAAAGAAAAATATCAATACTTATTGGGAAATGCCCTTGTTGCTATTGCTATCATTATCGGCGCTTGGATAATCGGAGAGGCTATTCAAGTAGGTACAGCAAGCACCGGAAGTCAGATAGCTTCCGCAATTATGGACAGCTAACATAAATGATAATTGGCGGTTAAGCACTCTTGGGCTTAACCGCCTTTTCTGCCGTAAAGGAAAACAGGCGGCGGCTGTCAACGGCGGGCGTAGCCCGTTCATCTTGACCGTTGACTGCTGCTGCCTGTTTGGGTACCTCATTACGCCCCCTTTCACCGTCGAGACAGGCCGGCGCTCCACCGGTCTGGGCCTGTCCATCGCTCGGACACTGGCAGAGCAGATGGGCGGCAGCATCCGGGCGGAATATCAAAACCAGCGTCTGTCCATCATCGTCCGGTTCGGGTGAGCCTGCACCCCTGGGGCCATCTGTCCTCACTCCAGCTTGCGCCGTAGATGCTCCACCGCCCGGCGCTCGATGCGGGAGATCTGCACCTGGCTCACCCCGATGACCCGGGCCGTCCGCTCCTGGGTGAAGCCCCGGAAGTAGCGCAGAAGAATGACCCGCTGCTCCCGCTGCTCCAGCTGGGCCACCGCCTGGCGGAGGGCGAGATGCTCCACGATCTCTCCCTCCATGCCCTCGTCTCCCAGCACCGACTCCAGGGTCAGGCCCTCCGCCGTCTCGCTCTGGAGGGAGGCCACCGGCCCTGCCGCCGTCTCTGCCGCAGCGATCTCCTCCGGGGTCAGCCCCGTCTCCGCCGCCAGCTCGGAGAGGACTGGCTCCCGGCCCAGCCGGGCGGACAGCTGCTCCCGGGCGGTGCGGATGCGCTGGGCCTGCTCCTTCAGGCCCCGGCTCACCTTCACCGTGCCGTCGTCCCGGAGGAACCGGCGGATCTCACCGGCGATCTTGGGGACGGCGTAGGTGGAGAACTGGGTGCCGTAGGCCGGGTCGTAGCCGTCCACCGCCTTGAGAAAGCCGATGCACCCTAGCTGGAACAGATCCTCCGTCTCCACGCCCCGGTTGGCATACCGCTGGACGACGCTCCAGACGAGCCGCTCGTTTTCGGTGAGCAGAGTCTCCCGGGCAGCCTGATCCCCCTGTCGGGCGGCCTCCAGCAGCTCGCCTCTGCGGAGGGTCACGGTCTGCCGCCAGTGCGGAGGGAGATGCGCTTGCGCATGGTGACTGTCGTCCCCCGTCCGGGCCGGGAGCGGATCTTCACTGTATCCATAAAGCTCTCCATAATGGTAAAGCCCATGCCGCTGCGCTCCTCCCCGCCGGTGGTGAACATGGGCTCCCGGGCCCTCTGGATGTCCGGGATGCCCACTCCCCAGTCCTGGACGGTAATCTCCAGGACATGCTCCGGGAAGGTGCGCAGACGCAGGGAGATGCGCCCCAGCTCGGTGGGGTAGCCGTGGACGATGGCGTTGGTCACCGCCTCGGAGACCGCCGTTTTAATGTCCCCCAGCTCCTCCAGTGTGGGATCCAGCTGGGCGGCAAAGCAGGCGGCGGCGGAGCGGGCAAAGCCCTCGTTGGCGCTGCGGCTGAGAAATTCGATCTTTGCGGTGTTTTCCGGTTTCATATGTAAGCTCCTCCCTTGAGGCGTGATTATTCCATCTCCACCCGGCGGTGGATGCCTGCGATTTTCAGGATACGGGCGGCCTGGGGCGGCACGTGGGTCAGCTTCAGACTGCCGCCGATCTCCCCCATCCGGCGGCTGGCCCGGAGAATGAGGGCGATGCCGGAGGAGTCCATAAAGGTCACGCCGGAGAAGTCCAGCTCCAGCTCCCCGGGGAGCCGGGCATCGATCTCCGCCTCCAGCTCATGGGCCAGGCTCCTGGCCCGGTGGTGGTCGATCTCTCCGGTGAGCTTCCAGCAGCTCCTCCCGCCCTCGGTGCGGCAGATGATGGACATGGTACATTCCCCCTGTGCGTGCAAAAATGGCCCTGTACCCGTTCTTTCGGGTACAGGGCCATTGTAGCCTGTTTGGTGTGCAGTTGTTGTCGAAGGGGCGGCGGGCGGCGGATTTTTCTGTGAGACGGCGGTAAGCTGCCCTCTGTCAATCTGCCAGCGGCAGCGTGAACGTCTGATACAGCGTGCCGGTGCCGCTGTCCTCGATGGAGACGGTCAGCACAACACTGTCCTCGTCTGCGCCTGCGGCGATCTGGTAAAAACCGGCGATATAATAGGCCACGAACGACGCCACATAGGAGTACACTGCCGACAGTGCGCTGTCGAAGGAGGATACAGCGAGCGTGACCTGGGTAAAGTCGTCCGAGAACGTGACCGCCTCCAGGCCGGTGATGTAATCGTTGGGAAACGCCCCGTCCAGCAGGGTTTGGATGGTATCGGCCAGATAAGCCAGCAGCAGGGAGCGCTGGAGCTGGTTGACGACGATAATCAGGGAGCCGTCCTCCCCCTCCTCAAAGCTGAGACAATAGCTCGCCAGCTGCGATTCGACCTCCTCCAGATCGACGGCGGCAGCAAATACGGCGGGAATGGTGATCGTAGACGTGGCGGTCAGTTCTGCATAGCTGGAGGTGGTCTCCCGGAGCAGGTTTGACTCTGCGTCCACATAGCGGAGCGTGACCGCCACCTCCCCCTCCTCGATCCCAGCAGCAAATTGGTACAGGCAGCAGGCATAATAGACTGTGACGGCGGCAACGGTGGCAGACAGGCCGCTGAGCGAGACATCCTCCGAGCACAGCGTGACCGTGGCCTCTGTAAAGTCGTCAGAGCAGGTGACGGATGCGATCTCCGGGGCGTCGTCGCTGGGATAGCTCCCATCCAGGGTATCCCGGATGGTTTCAGAGAGCTGAGAGAGCACCAGCCCATGCTGCAATTTCCCTATGACCAGGGTGACAGAGCCGTCCTCCTGTTCCGTGTAGCTCTGGCAGTACCCGGAGAGCTGAGTCTCCAGCTCCTCCGTATCCACCTCCGACAGCAGCAGCGCAGGAATGGTCACGGTGTCCGGTTCCAGCAAGGAGCAGCCTGAGGCAGAGAGCAACAGGGCCAGGGAGAGGACGATGGACAGCACCTTTTTCATTCGGCATCTTCCTTTTATCGGATTTCAGCGGCCGGGCGTGTCGGCCTCCGAATCCGATCAGTATACCATAACGGTCGTTCTTTGAAGTATAGCAGAAAGAAGGTGGAATTGGAACGGTCTTCGAAAAAATTCTGTGACCCCGGCATGACAACGCCTCAGCTCCTGGCCCGGGCGAACTCCTCCACGATGCTCACCAGCTCCGCCCCGATGCGCTTTTGCGCCTCCACGGTGCCCGCCCCGACGTGGGGGGTGCAGCTCACGGCGGGGTGAGCGGCCAGCGCCCAGTTGGGGGTCTTTTCGCTGTTCCACACGTCCAGGCCTGCCGCCCGAACCTTGCCGCTCTCCAGCGCCTCCAGCAGAGCGGCCTCGTCCACGTTGGCTCCCCGGGAGACGTTGATGATGACCACGCCGTCCTTCATCTGGGCGATGGATTCCTGATCCACCAGGGGCCGCTCCCCGCTGGGGGCGCAGAGGACGATCACATCGGAGCGGCAAAGCAGCTCCTCCATGGGGACAAAGTGCATCGTCTCGCACTCGCAGCCCTCCGGCTTCCGGCGGTGGACGGTGGAGAGGACATCCATCCCCAGGGCCTGGGCCTTGCGCCCCACCAGCTGACCGATGCGGCCGTAGCCGATGACCCCCATGGTCTTTCCCGCCACCTCAAAACCCCTGGAGTAGGCTTTTTTCTCCCAGCGTTGCTGGCGCATGGTGTGCCCGGCGATGGAGATGCTCCGGGCGCAGGAGAACAGCAGGGCGATGGCCAGCTCTGCCACGGCGTTGGAGGAGGCGTTGGGGGTGTTGCGCACCTCTATTCCGGCGGCGTTAGCGTAGGGGATGTCGATGTTGTCCATCCCCACCCC
>JAJPWY010000077.1 GCA_021205725.1 Clostridiales bacterium | reverse complement strand
CGCCTGGGTCTGCCCGGAGCCGAAGGTCAAGACCGGCTACCTGGCCCGGTATGCCAGCATGGTCACCTCGGCGGACAAGGGAGCCGTCCTCAAGGTCAACTGACAGTTGCACACTTTAACCAACAAAAACCGGAACGTCCTGGAACGTTCCGGTTTTTCACAGGTTCAATATCGCAAGCCGCCTGATACGCAAGCTGCGCACTGCATCCGTTTGGTGTGTTGTAGAGTCTCACTCGACACTGCGGACGGACAGGACGGTGTAGCCCAGGGCGTTCACCGCTTTGCGGATGGCGGCTTCATCCGGGAGCTGCTTCAGACGCAGGACGGCCTGCCGATCGCCCAGGTCTACCTCTGCCCAGGTGCCCTCCATGGCGTTGAGGGCGTTTTGCACCCGACTGGCGCAGTTGCCGCAGGTCATGCCCTCAATGCGCACCACGGCCCGGTAGGGGTAGTGGGACTTGTCCCGATCCGTCACCCGAACCTTTTTCACGGTCTCCTCATGCTCACCGCAGCATCCGCCACCCTTTCTCAGCTTTTTCACATAGCTGTACACCCCATAGGCGCAGGCGGCGACCAGAATGACGACAATAAGGACAGTTCCCATGGTACAGCGCTCCCTTTCTGCTTTAAATTAAATATAGTTGGTGGACAGTCCCTTCCCGGCGGTTTGCTGGACGAGCTGTTCCAGGGTGATGCCGGAGAGATAATCCTGAATGACCTGGTTGAGTCCCTGCCAGATGGGGAGCACCAGGCACTTGTCCGACCGGGGACAGGGCTCCTCTCCCTCCAGGCAGGTGACGGGGGCCAGGGACTCCTCCGCCAGCTCCAGCACCTCCAGAACGGTATAGGACGAGGCGGGACGAGTGAGCCGATAACCTCCGTTTTTCCCCCGGAGACTGGCCACCAGCCCGGCGCTCACCAGCCGCTTCACGATGGATTCCAGATATTTTTCCGAGATCTCCTGCCGCTGGGCGATCTCCTTCAGGGACATGCAGTCCTCCCCGGGATTGAGGGCCAGCTCTACCATAATACGCAGGGCATACCGCCCCCTGGTGGAGATCATCATAGTCCGTTCCCTCCCAAATACTCATGTCGGACAGCCTTGTCTGCCATCCCATTATACTATCCCACCGCCCGGTTTTCAAGAGCCATCTCCCGCACCACCGGGGCCTACCCGGGACGGGGGAGGGGACTGTTCAGAAGTCTGAATTTGGCCGGCCACTTTCAAAAAAAGATTTACTTTTGCAGACTGATATGGTATGATGACTCTGTAAAGCCATGAGGAAGGGAGGCGGCAGGCCATGACGCCAACGGTATTTTGGGTGATCGCCGTCATTGTATTCGCCATTGTGGAGGGAATCACGGTGGGCCTTGCCTCCATCTGGTTCGTGGCGGGGGCGCTGGCAGCGGTGATCGTCAGTCTGTTTACATCCAATATATGGATTCAGGCGGCGGTTTTCCTGGCAGTGTCCATTCTCTCCCTGGCGGCGTTCAAGCCCCTGGTGGAGCGGTATCTGATACCAAAGGGCAGCAAGGCGGCCACCAACATTGACAGCATCATCGGTCGGGAGGCAGTGGTCCGGGAGGACATCTGCAACCTGGAAAACCGTGGGCAGGTCAAGATCGGCGGCCTGGAGTGGTCTGCCCTGTCCGAGACGGGAGAGGACATCCCTGCCGGAACGGTGGTCGTGGTAGACCGCATCGAAGGGGTTCGGGTGTATGTGCATCCCGCCCCGGTGGAGTCCGTAAATACACAGGTGTAAAGGAAGAAAGGAGACTGTCCCATGGAAATCGTCGCATTGATCGTGCTGATCGTTCTGGTGTTGCTGGTTCTGATCAAAAATATCGTCATCGTCCGCCAGTCCCAGGCCTATGTGGTGGAGCGGCTGGGGGCCTTCTCCGCCGTGTGGGGCGTGGGCATCCACTTCAAGGTCCCCTTTATCGAGCGGGTAGCCAAGGCCGTCTCCCTGAAGGAGCAGATTGCGGACTTCCCGCCCCAGCCGGTGATTACCAAGGACAACGTCACCATCCAGATCGACACTGTCCTTTTCTTCCAGATCACCGACCCCAAGCTGTACACCTACGGCGTGGAGCATCCCATGGCGGCTATTGAGAACCTGACTGCCACCACACTCCGTAACATCATCGGCGACCTGGAGCTGGATCAGTCTTTGACCAGCCGTGACATCATCAACTCCCAGATGCGGGCCATCCTGGACGAGGCCACCGATCCCTGGGGCATCAAGGTCAACCGGGTGGAGCTGAAAAATATCCTCCCGCCCAAGGAGATCCAGGACGCCATGGAGCGCCAGATGAAGGCCGAGCGGGAGCGCCGGGAGCAGATCCTCCAGGCCGAGGGCAAGAAGCAGAGCCAGATCCTGGTGGCCGAGGGCGAGCGCCAGTCTGTCATCCTCAAGGCAGAGGCCAACAAGGAGGCCAAGCTGCTGGAGGCTGAGGCTCAGGCCCAGGCTGTCCTCAAGGTGCAGGAGGCCCAAGCTCAGGCCATCCGCCTGCTCAACGAGGCCGCTCCCAGCGATGGGGTCATCAAGCTCAGAGCGTTGGAGTCCTTCACCGCCGCCGCTGACGGCAAGGCCACCAAGATCATCATTCCCTCCGAGATCCAGTCTCTGGCAGGCCTGGCAGAGGGCCTGAAGGCCGTGGTGGACTCCCCGGAGCCCAAGGCAGAGTAAGTCAAATCATCTCAGGCATTGTCCCGCCGCAGCGATGCGTGTGTCGCTGCGGCGGGTTTTTGTATAGAAACGGCCCTCCGGCGTAAACTGGGTACAGCGGCCTGGAACGTGAATTTGCACTCACAAATACACTTTGCAAATATTGAACAGCGTCCGAATCGAATAAAACGAGATTTCCCTTTTTGATTTTAGCACTCAAACGAACAGAGTGCCAGAATTTACGGTTTGGACACGTCCGGTTCACAAATTATTCACATCCCGGGCGTAATATACAATCAAACAAAAAGGATGACCGGGCTCCGAAAGAAACGGGGCCGCCGGGTCAGGAAAGGAATTTCATTATGGCAATGTATACTATGGTACCCTTTGGTCGCCGCAGCGACAGTCTCTTTGATCAGATGGAGCGGAGCTTCTGGAAGGACGCCGGCTCCAGCTTCTCCTCCTTCCCCACCGACATCCGGGACGAGGGCGACAAGTTCACCCTCTCCGCTGAGCTGCCGGGCTTCCACAAGGAGGACATCCACCTGAGCGTGGACGGCGGGGTGCTGACCATCTCCGCCCAGCACGAGGAGAGCAACGAGCAGAAGGATGAAAAGGGCGGCTACCTGTGCCGGGAGCGGCACTACGGCAGCTATCAGCGCAGCTTCTCCATCTCCGGCATCCGGGAGGACGCCATCAGCGCCAGCTATGAAAACGGCGTGCTCAAGCTGGTTCTCCCCAAGGATATCCCGGTAGTGCCTGCCGCCCGTCAGATCAACATCCAATAATTTCCCTTGCCCTCCGGTGTCCCCATCGGAGGGCCTTTTCCAGACAGCCTGAAGGAGGCTTCATTCATGAGTAACCTGAACTACACCCAAAAATCCCAGGAGGCCCTGATGGCCTCCAATCAGCTGGCCCAGGAGTACGGCAATGCCCAGATCGAGCAGGCCCACATCCTGTATACCCTGCTGGATCAGGCGGACGGGCTCATCCCCCAACTGGTGTCCGCCATCGGCCCTGACCCTGCCAGTCTGAAGGCCGCCGCCCGTCAGCTGGTGGAGCAGCTGCCCAAGGTCTCCGGCTCCGGCCGGGAGGCCGACCGGGTCTACGTCTCCGCCGATGTAGACCGGGCGCTGAACGCCGCCCAGGACGAGGCCAAGAGCATGAAGGATTCCTTCGTCTCGGTGGAGCATCTGTTCCTGGCTCTGGTGGGCAAGGCGGACCGGAACCTGAGCAAGCTGTTCCAGACCTACCAGATCAACCGGGAGAAGGTGCTCGCTGCCCTCTCCAGCGTCCGGGGCAATCAGCAGGTCACCTCGGACAACCCAGAGGAGACCTATGACGCTCTGAAAAAGTACGGCACCGACCTGGTGGAGCGGGCGCGGAAGCAGCAGCTGGACCCGGTCATCGGCCGGGACGACGAGATACGAAACGTCATCCGCATCCTCTCCCGCAAAACGAAAAACAACCCCGTCCTCATCGGCGAGCCCGGCGTGGGCAAGACCGCCATCGCCGAGGGCCTGGCCCAGCGCATCGTCCGCAAGGACGTGCCCAAGAGCCTGGAGGACAAGACCATCTTCTCCCTGGACATGGGTGCCCTCATCGCCGGGGCCAAGTACCGGGGGGAATTTGAGGAGCGGCTGAAAGCCGTCCTCAATGAGGTGAAGAAGTCGGAAGGGAAGATCATTCTCTTTATCGACGAGCTGCACACCATTGTAGGAGCAGGCAAGACGGAGGGCTCCATGGACGCGGGCAACATCCTCAAGCCCATGCTGGCCAGAGGCGAGCTGCACTGCATCGGGGCCACCACCCTGGACGAGTACCGCCAGTATATCGAAAAGGACGCCGCCCTGGAGCGGCGGTTCCAGCCGGTCATGGTGAACGAGCCGTCTGTGGAGGACGCCATCGCCATCCTGCGGGGCCTCAAGGAGCGGTATGAGGTGTTCCACGGAGTCAAAATTCAGGACAGCGCCCTCATTGCCGCCGCCACCCTGTCCGACCGGTACATCTCCGACCGGTTCCTGCCGGACAAGGCCATTGACTTGGTGGACGAGGCCTGCGCCCTCATCCGGACGGAAATCGACTCCATGCCCACCGAGCTGGACGTGATCTCCCGGAAGATTATCCAGCTGGAGATCGAGGAGACCGCCCTGAAAAAGGAGACGGATAACCTCTCCAAAGAGCGGCTGAGCCAGCTCCAGAAGGAGCTATCCGACCTCCGGGAGGATTTCAACGCCAAGAAAGCCCAGTGGGACAACGAAAAGCACGCCATCGAGCACGTCCAGAAGCTGCGGGAGCAGATCGAGACGGTAAAGGGCGAGCTGGAGGTGGCCCAGCGGAACTATGACTACGACAAGGCCAGTCAGCTCCAGTTCGGCCAGCTGCCCAAGCTCCAGCAGGAGCTGGAACAGGAGGAGGCCATCGCCGCCCAGGGCAAGAAGCGCTCCCTCCTGCGGGATCAGGTCACCGAGGAGGAGATCGCCCGCATCGTGGAGCGGTGGACGGGCATCCCCGTCTCCAAGCTCATGGAGGGAGAGCGGGAGAAGCTGCTCCACCTGGAGGACACCCTTCATCAGCGGGTCATTGGCCAGGACGAGGCGGTGCAGCGCATCTCCGAGGCCATTCTCCGCTCCCGGGCGGGAATCCAGGATCCCAGCCGACCCATCGGCTCCTTCCTGTTCCTGGGCCCCACCGGCGTGGGCAAGACGGAGCTGGCCAAGACCCTGGCGGAGGTGCTGTTCGACAGCGAAAAGAACCTCATCCGTATTGACATGAGCGAGTATATGGAGAAATACTCCGTCTCCCGGCTCATCGGAGCGCCTCCCGGCTATGTGGGCTATGAGGAGGGCGGACAGCTCACCGAGGCGGTCCGCCGGAAGCCCTACTCCGTGGTGCTCTTCGACGAGGTGGAGAAGGCCCATCCCGACGTGTTCAACGTGCTGCTCCAGGTGCTGGACGACGGCCGTATCACCGACAGCCAGGGCCGCACCGTGGACTTTAAGAACACCATCCTCATTCTGACCTCCAATCTGGGCAGTCAGTACCTGCTGGACGGCATCAACGCGGACGGGGAGATCACTCAGGAGGCCCGGGACAGCGTAGAGCGGCTGCTCAAGCAGTCCTTCCGGCCGGAGTTCCTCAACCGTCTGGACGAGATCGTGTTCTATAAGCCCCTGACCCGGGAGAACATGGTGGGCATCATCCGGCTCCAGGTGGAGGATCTGAACCGCCGCCTGGCGGAGCAGCAGCTCTCGGTGGAGTTCACCCCCGCAGCGGAGGACTTCATCATCCAGGAGAGCTACGACCCGGCCTTCGGCGCCCGGCCCCTGCGCCGCTACCTCCAGCACACGGCGGAGACCCTCATCGCCCGGAAGGTCATCCAGGACGATGTCGCTCCCGGCACCCGGTTTGTCATCGACCGGGAGGGAGACCATCTGAGCATCCGATAAATCAAAACACAGCTGCCGCCCCGGTCGAACCAGTGACCGGGGCGGCAGTTGTCTGTCCGGAAGAGAAGGGGAGAGGGCCGAAGGTAGCCGGGATGAGAACGGTTATCAGGGAGTTAATTGGCCGGGGCTCCTGTAAAAATTTTCAAATTTTCCTTGATTTGAGGTTGCAATCCAAAACCGAAGTGATATAATGTGAATGTAAATGTGTTACTATGGGAATATGAGGAATGTGAGCGATGAAAATAGACAATGATCTGGTCATTCGACACATTGCGGATGAGATTGTATTGGTTCCAACTGGAAAAGCTGCGCTCAAAAACCCAGGCATCATCACCCTGACGGAGAGCGGCGAGCTGCTGGTGAAGAAGCTCCAGGAGGGCTGTGAGCCGGACGACCTGGTGGACTGCCTGACGGCGGAATACGAGGTAGAACGGGCACAGGCGGAACAGGACGTGGCCAGGTTCCTGGACAAGCTAAAGGAACGGGGGCTTTTATGAGCGGCAGACGGGAACGGCGGAAGGAGCGCCGGAGCGGAGGCCGGAGGATCGTCCTGCTGATTTTGCTCGTTGTGGCGCTGGCAGCCCTGGTCATCTGGCTCTGGGTCGGAGGCAGTACGGACGAGGCCGCCCCGGAGGAGACCGACGAGACAGCAGAAACAGAGGAGACGGACAGCGCAGAGGAGGAGCCGGAGGAGACCGCCGAGACCGCCCTCCCGGAGGTGGAGCAGTCCACAGGCCTGACCCTCAGCTCGGTGTACACATCCTCTATCCTGAACCCGGACTGCGGAGACGAATACGCAGAGGAGGTCGCCAGCCTGGAGGTCACCAACAGCTCGGACAGCTATCTGGTGTCGGCCACACTGACCGCCACCCTGTCCAACGGGACGGAGGTTTTGTTCGAGGTTCACGACCTCCCGGCGGGAGCCACGGCGGAGATCTTCGACACGGAGAATCAGAGCGTGGCCTCCGGCGTGACCTGCACCGCTCTGGTTTGTACCGCAGAGGAGTATATAGAGGAGGACGTGCTCCTGTCCGACACCATTGAGGTCACGGCCAGCGGCGCCGACGCAGTCCTCACCAACATCGGGGACAGCGACCTGACCGGCCTGACGGTGGTTTACCACTGCGACATGGCGAGACAGTTCTTCGGCGGCATGTCCTACACAATCACGATTGACAGCCTGGCGGCAGGGGAGAGCTACACCCTCTCCGACAGCGCCCTGATGGGCGAGGTCGCTGTGGTCAGGATCTATCAATAAAGCAAACCACGGATGAATGAAAGGAAATGATGGTGGTATGAAGAAGCAATACATTGCCCCAGACCTGCATTTTGAGTCCTTTGTGCTGTCTCAGAGCATTGCGGCGGGGTGCACTTCGGTTGGCGTCACGCAGGCTTACGTTGAGCTTGGACTGTTCAGCCAAAATGTGCCCTCAAATAACCAGGGAATCACCTCGTGTACCGAAGATTATGATAGCTGGGTCGAGCAGGGCATCATCGAGGAGTACTGCTACTGGCAGGGCAGCTTTAAGCTCTTCCTCTCCTGATGCCTGAGACAGCCCTTTCCATTGGTGGGCTGCGCTTCCGGCTACAGCTTCCGACGCTGCCCCGGGTGGACAGGGAGATCGCTCCCTTCACAGAGACGGCGGAGGAGCCGTGGGACGTGGCGGTGGACTATCGGCCTGACGAAGCCGTTTCGGACGCAGAGGTGTCCGTCTCTCCGGCTGCCGACCGGGTGACGGTGCGCTACCATCCGAAGCTGGCCTACCGCTTCGCCGCTCTACGGGGCTGCCTGATGTACATTCCCATGGAGCAGGTGCTGCTGGCTCACCGGCGGTTCTTCCTCCATGCGTCCTTCGTGGCCTCTCCCTACGGCGGCCTGCTGTTCACCGGCAACTCCGGCGTGGGCAAGAGCACCCAGGCGGAGCTTTGGCGGGCGCACCGGGGAGGCACGGTCATCAACGGCGACCGGGCGATCGTGGCGAGGGAGACAGACGGCTGGAGGGCCTACGGCTCGCCCTACGCCGGTTCCTCCGGGTACTATGTGAAGCGGGACGAGCCCGTCCGGGCTGTCGTCCTGCTGGAGCAGGCGGAGGAGAACCGGGTGGAGCGGGCTCCAAAAGGGGAGGCCTTCCGCAAGCTGCTGCTGCAGATCTCGGTGGACCACAGCCGAACCTATGACGTGGTGCAGCTCTGCGACCTGGTGACCGAACTGGTGGATACCGTGCCGGTCTGTCGTCTGCGCTGTACCCCGGACATCCGGGCAGTGGAGACGCTGGAACAGGCGTTGAAGGGGGGAGAACTGAATGGCTGTCAATGACCGTTCCTTTACCGCCTACCTCAACGCCAAGGCGAGGCGGGACAGACTGCCCGTCAGCGGCACCTTTGAGCTATCGCCAGTGTGCAATCTGGCCTGTAAAATGTGCTACGTCCGCAAGACCCCCGCAGAGGTGGCGGCCCACTCCCGGCCCATTCTGACGCTGGAGCAGTGGAAGCGCATCGGGGACGAGGCGCTGGATTCCGGCCTGCTGTTCCTGCTGCTCACCGGGGGCGAGCCCTTCCTGTGGCCGGACTTCCGGGCGCTGTATGAGCATCTCCACCGCAAGGGCGCTCTCATCTCCGTCAACTCCAACGGCACGCTGATCTCGGAGGACACGGTGGCATGGCTCACCGACCACCCCCCGGCCCGGATCAACATCACGCTGTACGGGGCCAGCGACGAGGCCTATCAGCGGCTCTGCGGGGCGAAGAACATCTACCGCCGGGTGACGGACAACATCGACCGTCTGCTGGCCGCCGGAATCCAGGTGAAGCTGAACGCCTCCATGACGCCCTATAATGTCAGCGACATGGAGGGCATCGTCCGCTTTGCGAAGGAGCGTGACCTGCTGCTGGAGCTGGGAACCTATATGTTCCCGCCCATCCGCCGGGACGCCGACAGCATCGGCACCGGCGACCGGTTCACCCCGGAGCAGGCGGCGGTCTACAACCTGGAGCACAAGCGCCTGACCATGGCGCCGGAGCAATACCGGCGCTATCTGGAACAGGCGGTGCAGGGCATCGTCCCTGCCCCCGGCCTGGACGAGAGCTGTATCGATCCGGTAGACGGCACGGTGAAATGCGCCGCCGGGCGTGGCTCCTTCTGGCTCACCTGGGACGGGTACATGATACCCTGCGGCATGGTGCCGGAGCCGAAGGCGGACGTGACAGAGCTGGGCTTTGACCGGGCGTGGCGACAGACGGTGCAGCAGACGGAGGAGATCCGTCTCTCCGGCGTGTGCCAGAGCTGCCCGAATAAAAACGTATGCCATAGCTGTATGGCTATGGCGATTGCGGAGACCGGCTCCCATGCCGGGATCCCCACCTACCTCTGCCGCATGGCGGAGGCCATCCGCAGCCAGGCGGGGGACGAGCTGGCCCGGCTGCAAAACCTCTGAGCGAAAACACTGGATTGGACAGGCTCCAGCCCTTTGTATAGATAAGCGTCAGAAGACCCATTATAAGGAGGAATCCCCATGTTGAAAGCGAAAAACAGACTGTTAGCGCTCCTGCTTTCCCTGGCGATGCTGTTCTCCACGCTCCCCGCAGCGGCTCTGGCCGTGGAGGTGGAGCCGGAGGCCGACGTTGTCACCGAGGAGGTCGTTGACGACGAGACCGCCGCCGAGGAGGAGACGGAGGAGGTCGCTTCCGAGGAAGTGACCGAGGAACCCGCCGCCGAGGAGGAGACCGAGGAGGTCGCTTCCGAGGAGGTGACGGAGGAGGCTGTCGAGGAGACCGCCGCTGAGGACGGGATCTCCGTCGCCAGCGAGGACGACATCTCTGTGGCCTCCACCACCACCGGCACCAAGCCCGACGACGGCACTACCACCGGCCAGCCCTTCTCCAGCGGCACCGGCGGCAGCACCTATTTCCGCATCCCCGCCATGGTGACCCTGGACGATGGCACCATCGTCGCCGCTGCGGACGCCCGTTGGGACGGCAGCTCTGATGGCTACGGTCTGGACACCATCGTCTCCCGCTCCACCGACGGCGGCGAGACCTGGAGCTACACCTTCGCCAACTATCTGGGCGACAACGGCAATGCGCTGAACAGCAGCTCCACCGCATTTATCGACCCCTGCCTGGCCACCGACGGCGAGACGGTCTACATGCTGGTCGATCTGTATCCCGGCGGCACCGTCATTTCTAACGCCCAGGCGGGCACCGGCTACGACAGCGACGGCCATCTGATGCTCAAGGCCAGCGGCTCCAGCAGCTATGACTACTATCTGGGCGACTTTGATTCCGACGGCTACGCATACATCTATAACTATGAGTCCGGCGAATATGTGGGCGGCTACACTGTTGACCAGTGGTTCAACGTCTATGTACAGGGCGATCTGGAGAGCAACCTGTTCTACAGCGATTGCACTTATACTGTTCTGCCCACCAGCTATCTCTACCTGACCACCAGCACCGATGGCGGCGAGACCTGGTCCGCCCCCACCATGCTCAACAGCCAGGTGAAGAACAGCACGGATTGTTTCTATGGCGTTGGCCCTGGCTCCGCTTTGGTTACTTCCACAGGGCGCATCATCTATGCATGCTACACCTATTCCAACGGCACCGACGGCAACACCAGCGTCATCTACTCTGACGACGGCGGCAAGACCTGGACCCGCAGCGCCGACATGAGCGACCAGTCCAGCGAGGCCACCATGGTAGAGGCCGACGGCACCATCTACATGTTCACCCGTCACGGCGGCTACTACTACTCCACCGACAACGGCACCACCTGGAGCAGCAAGCAGACCGTCTCTGGCATCAGCTATACCACCTCCTGCCAGATCAACGCCATGGTCTACTCCGAGAAGATCGACGGTTGCACCGCCATCCTCCTCTCCGCTCCCACCAGCAACCGCACCACCGGCAAGATCTTCGTGGGTCTGGTGCAGGACGACGGCTCTATTAACTGGGCTTACACCTATAGCGTCAACGGCAGCAACACCTATCAATATTCCTGCCTGGCCGAGCTGAGCGACGGCACCGTGGCCCTGCTCTATGAGAGCGGCTCCGCTGCCATCACCTATACCACCCTTGACATCGCTGACATCGCCGAGGGCGCAACCATCGGCAACGAGACCATCGTGACCGATGAGGCCACCGGCATCTCCGCCACCGCCGACGGCCTGACCTCCATCAGCGTCACCAAGGGCAACGCCGCCACCAACGACGACGGCTCCGTCAGCATTGCCTATGGCATCACCCTGAACGGCGGCGACTACACCGGCGCAGCCACCGTGACCATCCCTGTGGACGAGGCCTTTGCGGACTGCGACAGCTTCTCCGCCGTGGTCTATAACGACGATGCGTCCAATGCGGACGACGTGGGCGTGACCGTCAGCGGCTCTGACCTGATTTTATCCGTGCCCCACTTCTCCACCGTCCTTGTCACCGGCACCACCAGCGGCACGACTACTGTGGAAAACACTCAGGACGTCACCGTCTATGTGGGCTACACCACCACTATCACCAACGAGACCGGCAACTATGAGAGCGTCTACAACGCCAGCGGCCTGGACACCGACATTGCCTCTGTCACCGTGACCGGCACCACCACCGAGGCCAGCAGCACCACCACCTATTCCGGCACCAAGGTGACCAGCGCCACCAGCGGCAGCACCTACTATGTGGGCAACGGCACCAACTATCTTGTCCTCAGCGGCAGCACCCTGTCCACCACCACCGACATCACCCAGGCGACTGCGTTTACTTGGACGGAAGGGACATCGTATGGACAAACTACTAGATATCTGTCCAGCGGGAACTATTATCTGCGCTATAGCAGTAGCACGTGGTCTGCTACTAATAGCACTAGTAACAGAACAACTTTCTCCTCCTATAGTGGCAGCCTGACCACCAGTGGCGGAATGTTTAGTAGCGGCACCGACACCGGCTACTCCCTCTACACCATGACCGAGAGCACCGAGACGGTGGAGGGCGTGGAAGCCACCACCATCGCCATCACCGGCGTGGCTGTGGGCACCACCTCTGTTGTTGTGGGGAATACTCAGTATAACATCACGGTTCTGGAAGCCCCCACCGAGTTCACCGGCACGGTCAGCGTCACCGCGGGCAACAGCACCAGCGTCTCCATGTCCGACCTGAACAGCAGCTATAGCCTGTCTGACGGCCAGTATGTGGAATGGACGGTCACTGACAGCTCTATTGCCGACATCTATGCCACCAGCGACACCGGTGCGTCCATCATCGGCCACACCGCTGGAACCACCACCGTCACCGCTACCGTCTACGACGAGGACGGCACCGTGGATGCCACCTATACCTGGACAGTCACCGTCACAGGCACCAGCAACTCTGGTAGCAACACCTATTCCATCCACGCCGATGTGACCGTCACCAACGGAAGACTGTACTATTCCCTGAACGGTGGCACCGTCACCGAGGCTACCCTGGTCAGTGAGACGGTGGACGACAACGGCAACACTATTCGTGTCTATGACATCACCACCACTCTGTCCGGTGTGGACAAATCTCTGACTTGCTTCTTCGTCGCCCCGGATGAAGGCTACGCACTGGTTTCCATCAGCGACGATGGCTCTACCTATGGCCAGTATTATGTGCTGGACGAGGAAACCTACGATGTCACCTATTCCAGCACTCACACCGGCGGCAAGCCTACCGACGTGCTGACTGATGCCGAGGAAGAGGCCATGATTGCTCAGGCTGTTGCTCTGGGCTGCAAGGTGATCTACTGGAACAACCGTACCGGCGGAAGCTCTCTGGACGTGGATTACTACAACTACTGCAACAAGCTGCCCACTGTCTCCAAGGTGATCACCTCTGTCACCCATGACGGCACCACCACGGATTATGTGGAGGGCGAGACGGAGATTACCGTGGGCGACACCATCACCTACACCGTCTCCGTCACCAGCTACTATGAGAACGTCAACATCACCTATTCCAACATGACGTTGACTGATACTATGTCCACCGGTGCGGACGGCACACCCAGCTGGACGAGCCAGACCGTGTCTGTTACCAGCATGAACAACACCACCCAGACTACCCAGACCGCCACTGCAGCCAGCTATACCGTGACCTATACGGTGCAGCAGGACGACGTGGACAGCAATATCGTCAACACCGTGTCGCTGTCTTACAACTACTATACCAACTATCAGGAAGGTACTTACGGCGGAAGTGACAGCGCCGACTGCGCCGTGACTATCGTCAGCTTCTATCCCGACGACATTGTGGTGGACTTCGGCCTGCCCGTGACCATCGACTACAGCAGCAATCACGGCACCTATGACCTGGTCTCCGGCTCCGCCCTCTATGGTGATGTCACCGTTGACAACAACAAAATCACCTACACCCCCAACACCGTCCTCATGGGCGTGGACACCGTCACCGTCACCAATACGAAGGGCGTGGAGTATACCTTTAGCGTCTACCCCGCCACCACGGTCTATTACGAGGAGGGCTTTGCCACCTACGGCACCGGCTGGAGTGTGACCTCCGGCGGCGGCTGGTCTGCCCCCGCCAACAAGGGTAGCTCCTACCAGGAGACCGAAATTGCCAACACAGCAAACAACAGCTACAACAACTATAACTATGACGATGCCTACAAGAACAGCACCCAGGGCAGCGAAGGCACCGCCGCCAGCACCGCCACCGCCAAGGACTCCCTGACCTTCACCTTCACCGGCACCGGCGTTGACCTGTTCGCCAACTGCGACAGCACCTCCGGCACCGTCAGCATTATGGTGAAGAACAGCGGCGGCAGCACGGAAAAGATGCTCACCGTGGACATGGCGGACATCGGCAGCTATGCCTCCGGCAGCACAGCCTACAACACCCCCATCGCCTCCATCTCCGAGCTGGCCTACGGCGAGCACACCGTCATCATCTACCTGGCCAAGGTGAACGAAACCGGCTTTAAGTTCGACGGCTTCCGGGTCTATGGCACCATCAGCGATGAGGACGAAACGACCCAAGCCGTCTACACTACCGACCTGGAGGAAAATCCCTCCTACTATGAGCTGCGGAACAACGTTCTGGCTGGGCTGGAAGTGGATACCACTGCAAGCGATTACAAGGACACTTTGGCCAATGAAGTGACCGCAGCCTTGGCCCAGGTTTACGCCACCGGCGATACCACCGGCGCAATTGTGACCTATGACACCAGCAGCAATGTCCTGAAAACCACCGATGTTCAGGATTTGCTGGACGACGGCCCGAAGAACGAGCTGTATCTGGACAACGGTGCCTCTGTGGTGTTCAAGATCAACACCGACCGGGAGGTGCAGATCGGTCTGCGGTCTGTCACCGGCGCAAGCGTGACCTACACCATCAGCGACGGCACAACCACCAACACCTACACCACCAGCTCCAGCGTGGATATGTTCTATACGCTGCAAGCCAAGGACACCGGAGAGAAAACCTACACCATCTCCGTGACCAGCGGCGGCATCCTGTCCATCACCGACATCAAGGTTTGCGACAGCACCGGCGAGAGCATCTTCGGCTCCCTGACCGCTGACGAGGTGGTGGCCGCCCTGACCGGCGAGACCGCCGAGGCCGAGACTGCCGACGCCGCCCTGACCGTGAATCTGGTAGACTACACCGGCTCTGTCATCGCCAGCACCCAGCTCACCGCCACCGGCGCAGCAGGGGAGAGCGTGACCTTCGCCTCTGACGACATCCTCTCTGCCGTCAATGAGGCTCTGCCCGACGGCTACGCCCTTGTGGACGAGGGCAGCGTCACCGACCAGACCGTCGCCTGCGGCGACAGCGACACCGTGACCGTCCAGATCGGCAAGGTCGCCACCCTGACCGTCACCTACCAGAAGTACAGCGGCCTGTTCAAAAAGACCACTGTGGGCACCGTCACTCTGACCAAGGTGCAGACCAGCTCCTCCAGCAAGGCCACCTTCTCCGCCAGCGAGATCAAGGCGGCTGTCCCCAGCGGCTACACGGTTCTGCTGACCACCTCCGCCAGCGTGAGCTACGGCTCCACCGCAACCAAGACGGTGACGGTCTACTAAGGCCCGTCCCGTGAGGAAGTAAATCCATAGCAACGCCCCGTCTGACCGGACATCGGAACGGTCAGGCGGGGTGTTTGTCTGTGGCCCTGGCTTCCGGGGGAGGGATTCCCCGTTGCCGGGACATTTCTTCCGTGGTATAATCAGAAAAAAGTCACGCAAGGGAGAGAAAGTCTATGAAACAGCAGCGCCCCTATCCCGCCCTCCAGATCTCGACGAAGGCGGAGCGCTCCATCAAAAACGGCCATCCCTGGGTCTACGGAGAGGAGACAAGGCTCCTCCGGGGCACGCCGGAGGACGGCGGCCTGGTGGACGTCTTTGCCGGGAATGCCTGGATGGGCACGGGATTTTACAACAGCCGGTCGAAAATCGCCGTCCGACTGCTCAGCCGGAACGCCAACGACGTCTTTGATCCGGCGTTCTGGGCGAGAAGGGTAGGGTATGCGGTGGACTACCGCCGGACGGTGATGCCCGGGGAGGACTTCCTCTGCTGTCGCCTGGTACACGGAGAGGCGGATCAGCTTCCGGGCCTGACGGTGGATCGGTACGGCGACCTGCTTTCGGTGCAAATCCTGTCCCTGGGGATGGAGCGGGTGCGGGATACGGTGCTCCGGGCCCTGGTGGAGCGGCTGGCGGAGCTGGGTCAGCCGGTGCAGGGGGTGTACCTACGCAACGACGTGGCCCTCCGGGAGCGGGAGGGGATGGAGCAGGAAAAGGGCTGGTGGCCCGGTATGCCCCATCCGGATTCTCCCGTCACCGAGATCACGGAGAACGGCGTTCGCTATCTGGTGGACGTGGAAAACGGGCAAAAGACGGGCTTCTTTTTAGATCAGAAGTATAACCGCCAGGCGGTGGCCCGGCTTTCGGCGGGGAAGCGTGTGCTGGACTGCTTCACCCACACCGGCTCCTTTGGCCTCAACGCCGCCCGGGGCGGGGCAGAGCGGGTGCTCAGCGTGGACATCTCCGACACCGCCATTCAGATGGCCCGGGAGAACGCCCGGCGTAACGGCCTGAACAACATCGAGTTCCAGACCGCCGACGTGTTCCGGCTGCTCACCGACCTGTGTGCCGCCAAATGCCGGGACTTTGACTTTGTCATCCTCGACCCACCCGCCTTCACCAAATCCCGGGACACGGTCGACCGGGCGGCGGCGGGGTACAAGGAAATCAACATCCGGGCCATGAAGCTGCTGCCCCGGGGCGGTTATCTGGCAACCTGCTCCTGCTCTCACTTCATGAGCGAGGGAGATTTCCGGCACATGCTCCGGGAGGCCGCCCGGGATGCGGGCGTCTCCCTCCGTCAGATCGAGGCCCGGCAGCAGGGGCCGGATCATCCCATCCTGTGGAACGTGCCGGAGACGGCGTATCTGAAATTCTACCTGTTCCAGGTGGTATGAACCAGGGCTGAACAGGACGCACGATCAGAAATACATATTTTGTTTATGACAGTGAAGGAAGCCGCCCTGAAATTCAATAAACGTCTCTGAACGCCAAAATAACCGGCAGGTCGCCACAATTTCCTGTGATGACCTGCCGGATTCTTCTATGTTAGTGTTATACTGCTCCTGCTGGCCGAGAGACATCTGTTATAACGTCCGACCGGGTGCCGTTCAATGGGCGGGCCGTACCGTGAACCCTGTTCCACACTTTTCACCGCCATCGCAAAAATAAGCTCACACGAGGGTTTAAGTCGTGTGAGCGATGTATCAATATTCAGCTTTTATAGTTGAAGCCTTAGAGCATAGGAATCTCGCACTCACGCAAGGTATTGTCCGTCCTTCTCGATCAGCTTCCCGTCCAGCTCTACGGAAGCCCCTTCCAGGATACAGTCAATATGCCACGCATCGATCATCACGCTGCCGCCAAAGGAGCCGTTGGAGCCGATCCCGATATGGGCAGCGCCGTACATATGCTCTCCTTCGCTGGGATTGACACGGACATCCGCTGTTCTGTCAAAGCCAAGGCCAAATTCTGCGATGCAGAGCGTCTCCTCTGGGCCATTTGGGAATTTTGCAGCGGCGGCGGCAAAATCATCGGCATAACTTCCTCCCTGAATGGACACGGCATAGCCGTCTTTGATCTGGAAGGTAACTGACTCATCCATCAGCTCCCGCTTGAGGGCAGTGTGGCAGTCAATGACCAGTGTTCCCTCGGCGGAGCCCTCATCCACGCCCAGGTTCAGCGTTCCGGCAGGCAGGAGGATGAAGGAGCCAGGCTTTGTGCCGACGCCGCTGTGAGCCCAGCCCGCCAGCTGCCCGACCCGGAAGGTCAGGTCAGTGCCGTTGGGTGCAGTCAGACGTACCGTGTGCTTCCCCAGGAACTGACTGCCGATTTTGTCTGTGACCTCGGCTATCTCATAGAACTTTTCTTTTGTCTTTGGCATCATACGGTTCAGGAAGTCGTCACTGTTGCCGTTCGGCAGGAGCAAAAGACGGCTTGACGGCTTGCGTCCTTCCCGTATCCGGGGCCAGGCGTCAGAGTGCAGCAGGCCACGGGTATAAATGGTGATGATGACATCCGCATCACAGCATACTGTCTCCACCAGCTCCGGCACCTTTTTGCTCGGCTCCGCCAGGTAGCTCAGGCAGACAGGCGCAATTCCCCTTTGATACAGGTCGTCCTTCACGGCGAGATACAGGTCGTTCAGCCCATCCACCTTTTCAATGCCCTCTCCGGACACAATGACCACCTTTTCGCCTTGCTGAATTGCCAGTGCGTCCTCTGCAATCAGGGCGGCGGTGTCCTTCCAATCAAGTCTGCTCATTGCCACACAGCTCCTTTACTGCTCGAATTTTTCAAAATAGCCTTTGTCGTGGAATGCGAACTCCTTGCTTTTCACCCGCATGGAGACCGCAAAGGGAAGAAGGATCAGGAAAACAGCGATTCCCAGGAAAATACCAATCCCTCCAATGACCTGCAACACCGTCACGGA
>JAJPWY010000033.1 GCA_021205725.1 Clostridiales bacterium | reverse complement strand
CCGCCGAACACGCACTTGACGAACAGAATGGCGAACAGGCTGCCCAGATAGGGGATGTACAGGGGCACGGTGGGGGAGAGGCACAGGCCCAGCAGCAGGCCGGTGACGATGGCGGAGCCGTCCTTTATCGTGTTCTCCCGGTGGGTGATGTAATCGAAGATAAACTCGGTCATCACCGCCGTCAGCACGCTGACCGCCAGGATCATAAAGGCGTGGAAGCCGAAATGCCAGACGCCAAAGACGGTGACGGGCATCAGGGCCAGGATTACATCATACATGACGTGACCGGTGGACAGATACGGCTCTCTCATGTGGGGGGATGCGGAGACGTTGAGCAGTTTTTCCATTCCCGATCCCTCCTCACAGCTTGCCCTGGCTCTGGAGCGAGAGCACCACGGGCTTGGTTTGTTTGAACAGCTGCACCAGGGGCCGCTTAGCCGGGCAGATGTAGGTACAGCAGCCGCAGCCGATGCAGTCCAGACCGTGGAGCTTCACATAGCGGCCATAGTCCTTGGCTTTGGCGGCCTCGGCCATCATCTGGGGCACCAGCCCCACCGGGCAGGCCCGGACGCACCGGCCACAGCGGATGCAGGCGGTGAGCTTGCTCTCCGCCTCCTCCACCGGGTCGTGGGTCATGCAGACCAGGGCGTTATAGCTCTTGGCGATGGGGATGTCCAGGTCGGTGATGGCCATACCCATCATGGGGCCGCCGATGAGCACCTTTTTCGGCTCCGCCTTTAATCCTCCGGCGGCCTCCAGCAGCTCCTGGCAGGAGGTGCCGATCTTCACCAGGAAGTTGTGAGGCTCCGCCACCGCATCTCCGGTGACGGTGAAGCCCTTCTCCATCAGCGGCTCGTTGAGACAGACGGCCCGATAGATGGCGGCCAGGGTGGTCACGTTGTCCACGATGCAGCCCAGGTTGGCGGGGAGATCCTTGGAGGTCATCTTCCGCCCGGTGACAGCGTGGACCAGGTTGCGCTCGCCGCCCTGGGGGTATTTGGTTTTCAGAACCGCCACAGACATCCGGGGCTCACTCTCAATGGCCTTCTTCATGGAGGCGATGGCGGCGGGCTTGTTGTCCTCGATGGCGATAACGGCGTTTGCGTGGGGGAACAGCTGGAGCATGACCCGCAGACCGCCTATAATCCAGCCGGGCTGCTCCTGCATGAGCCGGTCGTCACAGGTGATGTACGGCTCGCACTCCGCACCGTTGGCGATGATGTGGTCGATCTCCTCCGGGTGCTCCGGGGAGAGCTTGACATGGGTGGGCATACCCGCCCCGCCCAGGCCCACCACGCCGGCGGCCTGAACCTTCGCAATGATCTCCTCCCGGGTCAACTGGGTGCAGTCGCAGGGCTCTCCCACGCCAGGGGCCAGAGTGTACTGTCCGTCGTTGTCAATGACGATGCACTGGGCCATGACCCCGGCGGAGGTCATCCGTGGCTCGATGACCTTGACCTTGCCGGAGCCGGAGGTGATGATGTTGGCGGAGGTGAATCCGTCCGCTTTGGCGATGATCTGTCCTGCCAGGACAGCGTCGCTCTTTTTTACCACGGGGATGGCGGGCTTGCCGATGTGCTGGCTCAGGGGGAATACCAGCTCCCCCTGGGCCTGATGAAAGACGATGGGCGCATTGGCGCTCAGATCCTTGTAATCCTTCAGATGCACGCCGCCCCGGAATGTCAGCTTTGGCATAAACGCTCCTACCTCCCTTTCCTGATCGTTCTCTGTATCGGTGGGCGCAGGCGCTTACAGAGCGGCGACGATCTTCGCCGCCCGGCGGCCAAAGGTCATGGTGCGGCCGCAGGCCAGGCCGGTGAACAGGTTGGGATAGGTGTCGCCGAAGAAGCCGCCGGAGCAGTCGCCGGTGGCGTACAGGCCCTCGATGGGGGTGCCGTCCTCCTGGATGACCTGCATGTTGGTGTTGATCTGGCAGCCGCTGAGGGTGGTCAGGTGCCAGGCGGCGGTGCGGATGCCGTAGAAGGGGGCGGTGTCCACCGGGGTCATGCGGTGGGTCTCCTTGCCGTAGTCGGTGTCCTCACCGGCGGCGCACATCTCGTTGTAGTGCTCCACGGTGGCCAGGAAGGTGTCGGTGGGGATGTTCAGCTTCTCGGCCAGCTCCTCCAGAGTGTCCGCCTTCTGGAGGTAGCCGTCCTCAATCAGTGCCTCGTTTGACTCCCAGCAGGACTCAAAGGTGCGGTTGGACAGTGCGCCGTTGGGGAAGGCGAACAGGCGGCAGCATCCCACCTCGTCAAACTGCTCGGCGTACTGCTCGCAGTTGGCGTCGAAGATGTCGCAGTAGGTGTGGTTGGGCTGCATCCACATGGAGTGGAGCATGAACTCATAGGGGCCGGACTCGTTGCAGAACCGCTCGCCGTTCAGGTTGACCTTCAGGAAGGGCTGCTCGCCGAACCAGAACCACTTGCCGGTGGTCTCGTACCCGGCGGTCTCGTCGGGCTTGACGCAGCAGCGGTTAAACATCATGGAGGCGTGAACCGGGCTGAACTTGGCCCCCGCCCACAGCATGGCCTTGATGCCGGAGCCGTCACAGGTGGAGCCCAGGGTATAGTTCACCTTCATGTCCAGGGTCTGGGGCTGGAGGGCCTTCATCATCTCGGTGTTGGTGGCGTAGCCGCCGGTGCACATGATGACGCCCTTGCTGGCGTTGATGCGGATGTAGTGGTCGTCGGTCTGATCCTGGGCGATAATACCGGTGACCTTGCCGCTGTCGTCCTGCTCCAGCTTGACCAGGGCGGTGGACAGCTTCCACTCCACGCCCAGCTCATCGCAGTGGGCCTGGAAGGTGGAGTTCAGAGTGGTGTCCTCGGGGGCGGTATCAGTCAGGCGGGGGCTGTGGCCGGTGGCGTAAGCCTTGTCGCGGCCGGGGTCGCTTGTGTCGCCCACGCCGCCTTCCAAGCTCATGTACCAGTTGCCGGTGCCCTCCAGCAGCTCGGTCAGCCAGTCCACCATCTCGCCGCTGTTGTCCTCCCAGCAGCGGATCAGGTCGGAGTTGACGTAGCCCGCACCGTAGCGGACGATGTCCTGGAGGGCCTCCATCTTGTTAATCTCAAACTCGGGATACTCCTCAAAGGAGGCCAGCTGGAGCTTGGAGTTGATGGAGCCGATGTCCTCCCGGGGCCCGGTGGGGGATTCCCGCTTCTCTACCACCAGCACCTGAGCGCCCTCCTCGGCGGCGGTCATGGCGGCGATCCAGCCGCCGGTGCCACAGCCCACCACCAGAACCTCAGTGTCCAGGGTCTCGGTGATATCGCTCTCGGCAATCTCCGGGGCCTCGCCCAGCCAGTCGGAGGTGCCGCTGTCCTCCGTCTCGGTGACGGTGACGGTGCTGCCGCTGGCCTGGGAGATGCAGTCGGCCGCAGCGGTCTTGATGGCGTTGCTGGTGACAGTGGCGCCGGAGACGACGTCCACGTCGCAGGACTGGGCATTCAGAATGGCCTGGGCCATATCGTCGCCGATGGCGCCGCCGATGTCGGCGGTCTCGCCGGAGACGTCGATCTGCACGTCGGTGATGCTCGTCTCGTCAAAGGTCATGGTGACGGTGACGTCGCTGGCGATGCCGGCGGCGCTGGCGGAGTAGGTGCCAGGGGTGTAGCTCATGGAGCTGGCGGCGGCAGTGCTGCCGGAGCTGGCAGTGCTGGCGGCGGCAGTGTCGGTGCCGGTGGTGGCAGCAGTGGAGACAGTGGCCGCAGAGCTGTCGGCAGACGCCTCACAAGCCTGGAGTACGCCAAGAGTCACGACGCTGGCAGCGCCGGCCGCCATGCCCTTGATGAAGTCCCGACGGGATATGGGTTGCTTTGCCATAAATGATTCCTCCTGTTGTTTAAAGTGATACATGAGTGTTCACAGATAATGCGCTCTCTCAACGCAGGGGTAACAAGGTTTCTCAGCCGTTCTCAGCAGCAGCTTCGGTTTTCTCCTCCCTGGGGCGCCAGAGCTTTTCGCACACTCTACAGAGGAAAACGCTCAGCTCCAGCAGCGCCATCATGGGAACGGCCACCATGATCTGGGACAGGACGTCCGGCGGGGTGATGACGGCGGCCAGGAGGAAGATGAGGACAAACAGCACCTTCCGGGATTTGGCCAGCCATTGGGACTTGAGCAGTCCCAGCCGGGTGAGCAGAACGGACAGCACCGGCAGCTCAAACACAGCGCCAAACACCACGAATACAGTGAGCAGGAAGTTTACATAATTCTGAATGCTCACCGAGGCGGCGATATCCGTTCCCACACTCAGATCCATAAAGAAGTAGAGCATGAAGGGGACGGTGATCTTGTAGGCGAACAGCACCCCGACGCAAAAGCAAAGCGTGCCAAATACGACGGCCAGCAGGAAAAACAGCCGCTCCGTCCGCTTCAGACCGGGGGCGCAAAAGGCGTAGGCGTGATAGCAGACCACCGGCATACTGATCACCAGGCCGCCGATGGCGGCGACGGATAATTGCACCGCCAGCAGCTCCTGGGGAGCGATGTAGACGAACTGATAGTCGTACTCCATTCCCATATCGGTGAACAGCTCCACCAGCTGGGGTGCGAAGTACAGGCAGACCAGAACGGCGATCACCAGAAAGGCCACGCAGAAGGCCACACGGCTGCGCAGCTCCTTCAGGTGGTCGGTCAGGCTCATCTCCCCGCCGTCGGGTGCCGCCGTGTCCGCCTGGTTACGCCTGCTCATCCTGGGACTTGCTCTCTTCCTTTTGCTCGGGCTGCTCTCCGTCCTTCATGCTGTCCCGGAAGTTTTTGATGCTGCTGCCCAGCATTTTGGTGAGCTTGGGGATCTGAGTGGGGCCGAACAGAACGACCACGATCAACAGAATGACCAGCAGCTCCGGTACGCCGATTTTCATGGATTTTCTCCTCCTTCATTCTGGTTTTGCGCTGTCGTCTCAGGGGCGGCAGCCTCCACCGGGGCCGATGCCGCATCTCCTGCCGGGGGTTCCGGCAGTTCAGAGACGGAAGCCCGCTTTTCCTGTTTGGAGGCGGGCTTTTTCGTCGGCTTTCCGATGTTATTCAGAGAGATTTGCACCTCTTTGACGTTTTCTTTGATTTCCCTGTCCATCTCCTCCAGGGGCTCCATGGCCTCCCGGATGGGAGCCTGGGCCTCCTCCAACGGCTCCACCACGTTTTCCTTGATCTCCGAGGTCAGGTCGTGGGTGGCGTCCCGAAAGGCCCGAAGCCCGGCCCCCAGCTTTTTGGCGAACTCCGGCAGCTTGTCCGGGCCGATCACCAGCAGGGCCACCACGAACACCACCACGATCTCCATAAATCCAATTCTCACGCTGTTGCTCCTTTCCACCAGCTGCTCTGATTTATGCGGCAAGGCCCTTGAAAAACACCTGTCTTTCCGCTAAACTAGAGACAGCAAGAGAAAAACAGGAGAAAACAGGAGCGGAACCGCCATGGCAGAGCAGCACAAATACCGCATGGGTGAATTTTCCCAGAGACTGGGCGTCAGCCGGGATCTCATCAAGCACTACGAAAAGCAGCACATCCTCACCTCCCGGCGGGAGGAGGGCAACCAGTACCGGTACTACTATCACGCCCAGTACCCGGCCATCCTCATCAGCAAAAAGCTGCAAAACCTGGGCTATTCTCTCCGGGAGATCGGGCACATCCTCAACGGGGCCAGCCTGGAGGAGTACGCCGCCGAAAACGCCAAACGGATCGCAGCGCTGGAGCGGGAGCACATGCTACAGGAGATGGCGCTGGAGCACCTCCGGTTCGTCTACGCCTGTCAGCAGCAGGCGCTGGAGAGGACGCTGGAGGGCAGATGGGAATTGCTGCACCGACCTGCCCTGATCTTCTTTCCCTTTTCCGAGATGACGGCCTTTTTTCCTCTCTCCCCGGAGGATACGGAGGCCGTACCCGACTGGGTGGACGCCACCCCTGCGGTGGAGTATTGCAGGCTCATCCGGCAGGGAAAGGTGCTCTTTGGCTTCACCGCCACGCCGGATCAGGTGGAGCTGCTGGAGCTGCGGGGCAGCCAAGTGGAGCAGCTCCCCGCCTGTCAGGTCTTTTGCTACTACCTGAAGGTGCCCCGCTCCGTCATCGGTGGCCCGGCGTACACCGACGAGGATGCCATCACGTCCATGCTCCCGCCGGTGCTGGCGGCCCTGGATGCACAGGATTTGACAGCCACCGGGCCTTTTTTGGCCCGTCACCTGTTTGAGGCCCCGGTAGACGGGAAATTTTACTACTACTGTCAGGTGAGCGTTCCGGTCTCAGAGAGTACATCCCTCAGCGGCGGAAATAAAAATTTCTAAACAGCATTATTATAAAGTTGAGAGTAACACTCAGGTCAATAGTTTTGGTAAAACTTGCTGCCTTTTTGCAATTTTTACATTCTTTCTGTCTGATTGGGGAAACGCTGCGGCATATGGCGGCGACGGCACAGGCTTCGCCCGGCCTTCCCTCTCTCCTGTCCCTTCAAAGGAGCGCTTATGAACGACCGCAAAGCAAATGCTCTAAAACGGAGCGACCTTCTGCTGCTCGTCGGGTTGATTGCAGTCGGCCTTGGGCTGACTGCCTTTGTTCTGCTGACCCGGATGTACAGCCAGAGCGACGATCTGACCGTCACCATCCGTCAGAACAGCCAGGTATTGGCCACTCTCCCTCTGGACGAGGACACCACCTATGCCGTTCAGGGCGAGGACGGCGTCGCCAACCTGGTGGTCATTGAGGACGGGAGCGTCTACATAGAGGAGGCCAGCTGCCCTGACAAGCTATGTGTCAAGCAGGGCAAGATCCGCTATGCCGGGGACAGTCTCATCTGCCTGCCCAACCGGGTGGTGGTGGAGATCACCGGCCAGGACGATCTGGGCCTGGACGCCGTGGCGAAATGACGGAGGTGGAGGAATGAGAGCCAGAAGGGTGGCGCAATATGGCCTGCTGATCGCACTGGCCATGGTACTGAGCTATGTGGAATCATTGGTTCCGACTTTTTTCGCCGTCCCCGGCATCAAACTGGGGCTGACCAATCTGGTGGTCATGGTGGCCCTGTACCGCATGAGCGGCCGGGACGCCGTCATCATCAACCTGGTGCGCATCCTGCTGGTGTCCATCACCTTTGGCAACGCATTCAGCCTGATGTATGCCGCCGGGGGCGGGCTGCTCTCCGGCGCAGTGATGATTTTGCTGAAACGAACCGGAAGGTTTCAGATGCTCACCGTCAGCATCGCCGGGGGCATCGCCCACAACGTGGGGCAGATTTTGGTGGCCATGGCGCTGCTGGAGACCTGGCAGGTGTCCTACTATCTGCTGATTTTGTGGTGGAGCGGTCTGGCTGCCGGTCTGGTGATCGGATTTCTCACCGCCCAGGTGGTGCGCCGCCTGCCTGCGTCGCTGTTTGGCCCGGGGACGGCGGCGGGGAATCAAAAAGACGGAAAGGGAGACGTAAAATGAGAGGTTTTTCCCGTCTGCTCTGCTGCCTGCTGGCAGTTCTGCTGCTCACCGGCTGCGCCGCCGGGACAGTGGAGGTCGAAACGGAGCCTGACCCGGAGGCGGAGACCTCCAGCACTCAATATCTGGAGGCTATGGACACCTTTATGTCCCTCACCGCCTACGGCAGCGTCCGGGACGAGGCGCTGGAGGCCGCAGTTGCGGAAATTCAGCGGTTGGAGGCCCTGTTCACCGTGGGCAGCGAGGACAGCGAGATCTCCCGGCTGAACCGCTCCGGCACCGCCGTCCTCTCGGAGGACACCGCCGCGCTGCTGGGGCGGGCGCTGGAGATTTACGAGAGCACCGGCGGGGCGTTCGACATCACGGTTTATCCCCTGATGGAGCTGTGGGGCTTTACCACCCAGGATTATCGGGTGCCCACGGAGTCAGAGATTCAGTCCGCCCTGGCTCTGGTGGGGTCAGACCGCATCTCCTATGACAGCACCACCTCCACCGTCACCCTGGGCCAGGGACAGTCTGTCGATCTGGGCGGCATCGCCAAGGGCTACACCTCCCAGACGGTCATCGACCTGTTTGAGGAGATGGGGGTTGCCTCCGCCATGGTATCTCTGGGCGGCAACGTCCAGTGCCTGGGGTGTAAGCCGGACGGATCTCCCTGGCGGGTGGGCATCCAGAACCCCGCAGGTACCGAGGGAACCATCGTAGCGGTCATCGAGGTGGAGAACCAGGCGGTCATCACCTCCGGCTCCTATGAGCGGTACTTCACCGACGAGGACACCGGCAAGACCTATCACCATATCATCGACCCCGCCACCGGCTATCCGTCAGAGTCCGGCCTGTGCTCCGTCACCGTCGTCACCTCCGACGGCACCCTGGGGGACGCCCTCTCCACCTCTCTGTTTATCATGGGTCTGGAGGAGGGAACCGCCTACTGGCAGGCCCACAGCGACGAATTTCAGGCCATTTTCATCGACACGGAGGGCAACCTGTATGTCACCGAGGGGCTGGAGTCCGTGATGTTGTCGGATGAGACATATACCCTGCTGACAAAATAAGCTGCGGATGCGCACATCTCCGCACAAACAGTAAGAGCGCCTGGCGGACGTTTCCCGCCAGGCGCTCTTGCCGTAAGTACGGCGATATCTTTCTATTTTGTGTACCGCTACCCCACAGCCTCGGCTGTGTCGGCCATATGCTCCACCAGGTCGCAGATATCCGACGCCGCCCGGGGATTCACCGGCATCTCCTGGGGTCTGTCCGTCCCATTGCCATCCAGCAGGGCGTCGCAGGCGGCGACGAGCCGCCGTCCGGGGCCGGGCACTGCGACGCTCATGCCGTGCTGCCGGAAAAAGCGCATGTTGGACGTCTCGCACCCGGGGATGGGAGAGGTGTGGATGAGGGGGATGCCCGCCACTGCCGCCTCGGTGGAGGACAGCCCGCCGGGCTTGGTGATGAGCAGGTCGCAGGCCTTCATGTATTCCGCCATCCGGTCGGTGTAGCCCAGCACCGTAGCCTTGTCGCCATAGCGCTTTTGGATGCGGTCATAGAGGGCCTGTCGGTTGCCGCAGACCACGATCAGCTCCGTGTCCTCCCGCCGGTAGTGGGACAGGAGCACCCGGAGGGTGCGCTCCACGCTCCCAGCCCCGATGCTGCCGCCGACCACCAGGATGTAGCGCCGGTTTTCGTCCAGCCCCAGGGCCTTCCGGGCCTCCCGGCGGTCGGTGCCATCGGCAAAGTCGCTCTTTACCGGGATACCCAGGGGGAACAGGCTGTTCTCGTCCATCCCTCTTTTGGCAAACTCGCCCGCCAACTCCGGGGCAGGGATGACATTGCAGTCGCACTCCGTCTCCCCTGCCATGGGGATGCAGGTGTAGTCGGTGGCCACAAAGACGGTGGGCGGCAGATCGAACCGGCGCTCCTTCAGCCAGGTGAGCATCTCCGCCGGGAACAGATGGGTGGTGATGACCACGTCAAAGCTGTGCCGGGCGATATAAGCTCCCAGGGCCTTGGCGGTCTTGGCGTTGCCAAAGTACACCGGGGAGCGGAAGGGCAGCCTCTGATACAGCCCGCCGATACAGTAGACCAGACCGAACACCCCCGGAGCGTGCTGCACCAGGCCAATATAGGCGTGATCCACCGTTTTGGCAGTCTGGGCCCCGTCCAGGGTGTAGGGGTTGAGCAGCTGGCACCGGTGGCCCCGGCGCTCCAGCTCGTCCCGGATGGCGGCAGCCGCCGCATTGTGGCCCCCGCCGGTGCCGCAGGACAGAATCAGCGCCTCCACAGCAGCTTCACCTTCACTTTCATCTTCTCCTTCTCCTCCTGGCTGGTGAGCAGCCGGACGAACACCATCCCCGCAATGAGCAGGAATCCGGCAGTGACCGCCGTGGGCCCGCAGACCAGGTACATCCCCGCCAGGGTGCAGAGATAGGTCACCAGCGTCCGGTGGTAGTGGGGGGTGATCTGCAGCACCAGGGTAAACAGGAGGAAGAAGGCGGCGAAGATCGCCACCGGCCGGAACTCCGGCAGCAGGCCCAGGAGACTGCCAAAGGTGGTGGCGATGCCCTTGCCCCCCTTAAACCGGTAGAACACGGGGAAGATATGCCCCAGCACCGGAGCCGCCATCACCAGGGACAGCCACGGGTCGTGCCAGGGCAGCTCGCCGGAGCCTGCGACGTACAGCCACACGGGGATGATTCCCTTGAACAGGTCGCCGCAGAGGGTGAACATGCCGCACCAGAAGCCCCCGTATTGAAAGGCGTTGAACGTCCCGGGATTCTGATCCGGGCTCTCCTCGATAGCCCCCTTCCGGTGGAACAGCTGCTCCCCCACCCGGGCAAACAAAATCGACCCGGACAGGTAGCCGAGAATGATACAGAAAATCGCTCGCTCCATCCATCATCTCTCCTCTCCACTGAAAAAACAGAGCACAGGCCCGTCGGAGGAGGCTTCTCCGATAAGCCTGCGCTGTTCGTCCGTCAGAACCGCCCACCGTGAGGGCCGCCCGGGCCACCGGGGCCGCCCATAGGCCCGGGGCCACCCATAGGCCCAGGGCCCGGATGTCTGGGGCGACGGGGCCGGGTCAGCCAGCGCAGAAGACCTGCCCCCGCAGCGACGCCCGCCACCGTCCCTGCGATCTTCGCCGCATCGGACGTAGTGAACGAGCTGCTGTCGTCCACCGTCACAGTATTGCCGTCATCGGCGGCAGCCGTCCCCTTGACGCTGACGCCGCAGTTGGAACAGAATTTAGCGGTCTCGGACAGCTCCGCTCCGCAGTTTTCACAATATCTTGCCATAGTGGAACACTCCTTCGCTTTGTGATAAGAAAAGTATACCACCCTGCCAGGCGGGAAAACATGAACGAATGATGAACAGGCTTCCGTTTTTGTACCCCAGTTTTTTGTTTTTGAGGGGATTGGCGTCCCCGGAACCGATACCGGTGCTGCGCAGAACGCACAAAATTCCCCCGCCCCCTTTTTCGTATAAAGGGCCCGTTGACGGCGTTTTGCTTTTCCAATATAATCTTCAGGTCAACAGACAATCATGTAAAGGAGAGTTCACTTATGCCCAAGAACCAATTTCAGCGGATGGTATTTGCCTTTCTGACCGTGTTGGTGACCGTTCATGCCTATGTGTTTTACAGCCTGTATGTGATAAACGGCGACACGCTGATGGAGGTCAACGGAGCCGATCATGTCCTTCAGGCGATCAACGCCCAGGGCGGCGTCTATATGTTCGGCAGGATGCTCCCCATCTGGGCCGTCATCCTCATCGAGTTCTGCTTCGCCTACGGCCTGGAGTGCATTATGGGGAGCCCCTGCTCCTTCCGGCTGGCCTGCAAGGTCTTTGACCCGAAGAAGGATCACCCCATGCTGGTGGAGACCGCCGTCATCTGCGCCACCGTTGGCCTGATGTGCCCCACCATGAGCTTCCTGGCCGCCTGCTTCTACTATCCGTACTACAGCGGCTTCAATGTTCTCACCCTGCTGGCCAACTGGCTCAAGCTGGTGTGCTACAACCTGCCGTTTGCCTATTTCAGCCAGCTGTTCTTCATCCAGCCTCTGGTGCGGACGGTGTTCAAGCACCTGTTTGCAGAGAAGCCCCAGGAGGAGCAGGGCATACAGCCCGCTCCCGCCCCGGTGAAGGCCATGGAGCGTGGCTGAGGCGCATCTGTCAACAAAATCACATCTCTATTATGGTGGGGACAGGCAAATCGCCTGCCCCCATCATTTTGTTATGGCGTCGTTTTGGGGCGTCTGCGAACCCGCTCACCCTTGACAAAGAGATGAATCGGGATATAATGAAGAAAATTGTTCTGATTTGAAGAATTTCCTCCCATTTTGAAGGAGCTTGCCATGCTGTACGCCTTTCTCGCCCTCTCCCCCATCCTCCTGGCTCTGGTCGTCATGGTCGTCCGGCGCATCCATCTCTCCGCCTCCAGGGCGCTGCTGCTCTCCCTCCTGCTGACGGTGGTGCTGGCTCTGTCCGTCTGGCAGATGGAACCCGCCGCTCTGGCCGCCTTCGGGATACAGGGCGTGTGCAAGGCGCTGGAGGTCTTTCTCATCATCTTCGGCGCCATTCTCTTTCTGAATATGCTCCGGCGCTGCGGCTATATGGAGGCTATTCAGCGGAGCTTCTCCCGGGTCAGCCCGGATCGGCGGGTGCAGGCCATCCTGATTGCCTGGCTGTTTGGAGCCTTCATCGAGGGGACGGCGGGCTACGGCACTCCGGCGGCTCTGGCAGCCCCTCTGCTTGTGGCCCTGGGCTTTCCCCCGGTGGCCGCCTGCATCGTCTGCCTGATTGCCAACTCCACCCCCGTCCCCTTTGCCGCCGCCGGTGCGCCCATCACCGCCATGGTCACCTCCATTGCGGACGAGATCGCCTCCAATCCCCAGTATGTGGCCCAATATGGGCTGAACTATGAGGAATTTCTCTCCGCGGCCACCCGGCTGACCACCCTGTTCCTCGGCGTGGGCGGTATTCTGGTCCCCCTGATGCTGGTCGGCGTATTCCTGTTCCTCTACGGGGAGAAGGGACGGCGTTTCCGGGATTTTGTGGAGATCTTACCCTTCGGCCTGTTTGCCGGGGCCGCCTTCTGCGCGCCCTACTACCTGATCTCTGTGGTGGGCGGCCACGAATTCCCCTCCATCCTGGGGGCGGTCATCGGTCTGGCCCTCTCTGTGTTCGCCGCAGCCCACGGCTTTCTGGTTCCCCGGCACGTCTGGCGGTTTCCCGACGACCCGGTGGAGGACCCGGTGCGCAGCATCAACCAGGCCCGGGCCATGCCCGCCTGGAGGGGATGGCTCCCCTACGCCTGCGTGGGCCTGTTCCTGTTTGTCAGCCGGGTGGACGCCTTTGGACTGAAAAGCCTGCTCCAGTCGGTGACGGTGGGGTGGTCAGGGCTGTTTGGGGTGGACTCCTGCTCCTACTCCTTCCAGCCCTTCTGGAACCCCGGTCTGCTGCCCTTTGGCCTGTTCGCCGTGATTTTGGGTCTGGTCAGCGGCATTGGCGTGAAGGATGTGGGGCGGGTGTGTCTCGGCTCCTTCTTTCAGCTGCTCAAGGTGTTCTCCGCCCTGGTCTTTGGGGTGGCCATGGTGCAGATCATGCTCAACTCCGGGGTCAACAGCAGCGGCATGGACTCCATGCTCATGGTGGCTGCCCAGGCGTTGGCCGACCTCACCGGCGCCGCCTTCCCGGTCATCTCCCCCCTCATCGGAGTGCTGGGTGCCTTTATCTCCGGCTCCTGCACCGTCTCCTGTGTCATGTTCACCTCTCTCCAGTTCAACACAGCCCTGCTCATCGGGGCGGATCCTCTCTACACCTGCGCCCTCCAGTGCGCCGGAGGGGCACTGGGCAACATGATCTGCATCAACAACGTAGTCTCTGTCTCCGCCACCACCGGAGCCGCCGGGGAGGAGGGGCGCATCATCGCCGTCAATCTGGTTCCCGTGGCGATCTATGTGGCGCTGGTGCTGGCGGTGGCCCTTGTGGTCATGCACTAAATAATAGGAGGCTCTTATGAAGCTCTTGCGCAGGATACAATACAACTCTCCGGTCATTCTGACCTTTGCCCTGCTCTCCCTGGTGGTGCTGATTTTGGACGGCGTCACCGGCGGGACGTCCACCTATCTGTGTTTTTCGGTGTACCGTTCCTCCCTCACCGACCCGTTCACCTATCTCCGCTTCTTTGGGCACGTCCTGGGCCACGCCAGCTACAGCCACTACATCAGCAATATGACCCTGCTGCTGGTCATCGGCCCGCCTCTGGAGGAGCGGTACGGCAGCAAGACCCTGCTGGAGTGCATGGTGGCCACCGCCCTCATCTCCGGTCTGGTGCAGTTTATCTGCTTCCCCGGCACCGCTCTGCTGGGAGCCAGCGGCATCGTCTTTATGCTCATCATCCTCTCCTCCGTCTCCGGGAGCAGCAAGGGTCGCATCCCCCTGACCCTGATTCTGGTGTACGTGATCTATATTGGCGGAGAGATCGCAGACGGCCTGCTCCAGTCGGACAACATCTCCCAGCTGACCCACATCATCGGCGGCACCTGCGGGGGCGTGTTTGGGCTGTATCTCCGAAAGGGAAAATAGGATATTTACGCACAAAAGACCGGGCTGCCGCCCGGTCTTTTTGCACGCCCCGCTCAGGGGTGATGCTCCTGTTCGGTTTTCACGATTTCTTTTTTGCCCTCCGGTAGGGGGTGTCCTCCAGAGGGAGGGACTGCCGGAATTTGCCGTCGTAGCGGTAGTAGGCGTGGGCGCAGGCGGGGGCGGTGGGTATCATGCACAGCTCCCCGCAGCCCTTCGCCCCCAGAGAGTAGGGCAGCTTATCCTCCTCCTTAGGCTGGCAGAGGATGACCTCCAGCTCCGGGGCGTCGGTGGCCCGCATAATACCGATGGTGCCCAGCTTGCTTTTTGGGTAGCCGTCGATGCACTCGAATTTCTCGGTGACGCCGTAGCCGATGCCCATGACCATGCCGCCCTCGATCTGGCCCTCCACCGACTGGATATTCACGGGAGTACCCACGTCAAAGGCGGAGACCGCCTTGGTGATTCTCCCCTGTTCGTTTAGAATAATGACCTGTGCGCCGTAGGAGTAGGAGACGTGGCTCACCGGGTTGTCTTTGATGGCCCCCAGAGGGTCGGTCTTGGCGGAGTACTCTCCCAAAAACTCCTTCCCCTCCAGGGCCTCCAGGGAGCCGTACTGCTCCAGAGCGGCCTTGAGCTGCTCCCCTGCCCGCCGGGCAGCCTCGCCGGTGACCACCGTCTGCCGGGAGGCGGTGGAGGTGCCGGAGTCCGGGGTGCGGACCGTGTCCGCCGTCTCAAAGACGAACAGGGCGGGGTCCAGGTCGGTGACGTGGCAGATCTCCGTCAACGTCATCTGCCCGATGCCCTGGCCCATGCAGGAGGCGGAGGTGCGGATGTGTATCTTCCCCTCCTCCACCGACAGGAGCACCCGGCCGATGTCCTTCTTTCCCATACCGGTGCCGGAATTCTTAAAGCCGATGGCAATGCCCGCATAGGGGTTGGAGTAGTAAATATCCTTCACTGCCTCCAGACAGGCCACCATATTGGTGTCCGGCTCGGCCACCTGGCCGTTGGGGAGCCGGTCCCCCGGCTGGATGGCGTTCCGGCGGCGGAACTCCCATGGGTCGATGCCGGACATCTCCGCCAGAAGATTGATGTTCATCTCGGTGGCAAAGCAGCTCTGACTGACGCCGAAGCCCCGGAAGGCCCCGGAGACCACATTGTTGGTATAGACCGACATGCCCAGGATGTCCAGATTCTGATAATTGTACGGCCCCGCCGCATGGGTGCAGGCCCGCTGGAGCACCGGCCCGCCCAGAGAGGCATAGGCCCCGGTGTCGGCGATGATGATGCCCTTCATGGCGGTGAGCCGGCCGTTTTCGTCGCAGGCGGTGGTGAACTCCATCTCCATGGGGTGCCGCTTGACGTGATAATCCAGGGACTCCTGGCGGCTGTATTTCACCTTCACCGGCCGTTTCGTCACCCAGGCCATCAGGGCGGCGTAGGGCTGGACGGTCATGTCCTCCTTGCCGCCGAAGCCGCCCCCCACCAACGCCGCCCGGACGTGTACCTTCTCCGGGGGCAGCTGGAGCATGGTGGAGCACTCCCGCTGCACGTCGTAGATGGACTGGCTGGTGGTATAGAGGAGCAGTCCGTCCTCCCCCTCCGGCATGGCCACGCAGCACTCCGGCTCCATAAAGCCGTGCTCCTGCCAGGAGGTCTTATACTTTCGGGTGACCACATATTTGGACTTGCGGATGGCGGCGTCGGCATCTCCCCGGGACAGGTGGGCCTTGCCCATGACGTTGCCGTCCGGGTGGATCAGGGGAGCGTCCCCCCGTAAGGCGTCGAAGGGGTTGGTCACCGGCTCCAGTTCGGTGTAATCCACCTCCACCAGGGAGGCGATCTCCTCCAGCTTCTCCTTTTTGTCGGTGGCCACCACGGCGATGACGTTGCCCACATATTTGGTGATGTCTCCCACCCCCATCATCACGTCCCAATCCTGCTTGATGTGGCCGATGATGTTGTGGGGTACGTCCTCCCTGGTCAGCACCCGCACGCAGTCCGGGTGGGCCTGGGCCTTGCTGATGTCGATTCGGTCGATCCTGGCACGGGGATATTTGGAGTAGACCCCCTTGGCGTAGAGCATCCCCTCCAGCTCGATGTCGTCGGTATAGATGCCGGTGCCGTTCACCTTTTCTTTGGCGTCGATGCGTCTGGCCCGCTCGTTCATGTGGAGGGTCCTGGGGGCAGGCGGGATGGGCTTGCGCTCCCGGAAGAACTCCGCCGCCATGAGGATGGCGTTCTCGATCTTCTGGTAGCCGGTACAGCGGCACAGGTTGCCACGGATGGCCTTTTTCACGTCCGCCCGGGTGGGGTTCAGGTTCCCGTCCAGCAGGCTCTTGGCGGAGATGACCATGCCCGGGATGCAGAAGCCGCACTGCACTGCCCCGGCCTCGGCGAAGCAGTACTCATAGACCTTCATCTCCTCCGGGTCGATGCCCTCCACCGTCAGCACCTTTTTTCCCGCCAGTCGGCTCAGGAGGGGGACGCAGGCCTTGGTCTTGACCCCGTCCACCAGCACGGTGCAGGTGCCGCAGACCCCCTCGCTGCACCCGTCCTTGGCGGCGGTAAGATGGAGGTCGTCCCGGAGGAACCTCAATAGCTTCTTATCCACAGGAGACTGATAATCCCTGCCGTTGACGTTCACTGTAAACATGGCGCACCTGCCCTTCTGTTTGCGCGCTCACGGGAGGAGGGACATCAAATCCCCATCTCCTCCAAAAAGGCCCCCAGCAGCCGGAGACAGACCGCCTTGCGGTACTCGGCGGAGACCCGGCCCCGGGTCAGCTGCATCCGCCCCTCACAGGCGGCCAGGAAATCCGGTTTCAGGCTCTTTGCCTCCTCCACGGTTTTTCCCACCAGCATGGCCTCCAGGTCAGGATACCGGAGAACGGTGGCAGCCACCGCTCCAAAGCCCGCCGCCAGGCGGACAATGCGGCCGTCTTGCTCCTCGTACACCCCGGCGAAGGACACCCGGGAGATGGCCAGGGCGTTCCGGCCCCCCACCTTCTCATAGTGCCAGCGCTCTCCGGGGGCGGGCTTCGGCAGCAAAATCTCTACGATCAGTTCATCGGAGGCCAGGTCCAGCTGCTTCCGTCCCTGATAGAAGTCGGCCACGTTGACCAGCCGCTCCCCCCGGACGGAGGCGATACGCAGCTTTGCGTCGGTGACAAACTCGATGAGCACCGAGTCCGCCTTGGCCGAGCCGTTGCCCAGGTTGCCCCCGAAGGTGCCCGCATTGCGGATGGCGGGGGCGGCGATCTGAGCCACCGCCGCCTTCATCAGCGGCGGCACCAGAGGGGACTCCAGAGCCTGGGTATAGGTGACCGCCGCGCCAATGCGGATGTAAGTCTCATCCTCACGGATGCCGCACAGCTCCGGTACCCGGGCCAGGAACAGGTAGGTGGGGTTCGGGCGATTTTCCACCATCAGGTCGGTGCCCCCGGCGTAGGGGATCACCGAATGGGCCGCCCTGATCTCCAGCGCCTCCGCCAGAGAGTGGGCCGTATATCCGTTTACCATAGTCCATTCCCCTCCTCTGCGGCCAGCGAGACGGCCTTGATGATGGCGTTATATCCGGTGCAGCGGCACAGATTGCCGGAGAGCCCCTCCCGGATCTCCTCCTCGCTGGGGTGGGGATTCCGGGACAGCAGGGCCTCGCTGGCCAGTATCATGCCGGGAGTGCAGAAGCCGCACTGGACGGCGGACAGCTCTCCGTAGGCCCGGCTGAGCACGGCGAACCGCTCCGTCTCCCGGTAGCCCTCCAGCGTAACCACGCTCCGGCCCTCTACGGCTCCCATGGCGACACAGCAGGAGTTCACCAGCACTCCGTCCAGGAGCACGGAGCAGGCCCCGCACTCCCCTTCCTTGCAGCCGCACTTGACGCTGGTGGTGCGGTAGGTGTCCCGCAGCACCTCCAGCAGGCGATCCGCTGCGCTGCCCTCATAGGTCACAGGAGCGCCGTTTAGCGTAAAACAGATACCATTCATCTCACAGGCCCTCCTTCAAAATCACGTTCATGGTGTCCTCGATGGTGAAGGGGGCGTGGTGCAGCTTCACGCCGCCCAGCGCCTGCTCCAGCGCCTCCACATAGGCCCCGGGGCCGCCCACCAGAGGCAGCTCCCCGGCGCCCTTGGCCCCGTAAGGGCCGTCCGGGTACTCCTCCACATGGAGGATGCAGTTCAGATTGGGCACGTCTCTGGTGGTGGGGATGAGGTAGTCGGAGAAGGAGTTGTTCCGAATACGGCCCTTGTTGTCGTAATTCATATGCTCCATGGAAGCGTAGCCGATGCCCTGGAGGAAGCCGCCCTCCATCTGGCCCATGACCACATTGTAGTCAATGGGTGTGCCCACATCGAAGGAACCGGTGGCCCCCAGCACCTGGCTCCTGCCGGTGCAGGTGTCCACCTCCACCTCGATGGCGTGGACGCCCCAGGCGTAGGTGGGATAGGCGTCTCCATGGAAGTCCTCCAGGGAGAAGGGGATCATGAAGTTGGGCTCCTTATAGTGTTCCTCCACCATCTGATCCTCGCCGTCCACCCATTTGTCCCGGAGCTGGATGGCCGCCCGGCGGAGCAGCTCGCCCACGATCATCAGGGAGCGGGAGGCCACCGTCGGACCGGAGTCCGGCACCCGGGCGGTGTCCGGCTGGTCGTAGTAGACCTTCTCCAGGGGCAGATTCAGCTCCCGGGCCACGATCTTGGGGAAGGTGGTTCGCACGCCCTGGCCGATCTCGCCGTTGGAGGCCAGAATCTCCACCGTGCCGTCCGGGTACTTGTGGAGCTTGCAGACCGCCTTGATGGTGTCCCGCTCTCCGGCCCCGGTGAAGCCGGCGCCGTGGAAGTAGACCGACATGCCGATGCCCCGGCGATACCGCCCAGTCTGGGGCTTTGCGTACTCCTTATGCTTCCTGCGGAAATCGCAGGCCCGGTCCACCTCGTCGATCATGGCGGGGAGGGGCACCGGGAAATGGTACATTCCGGAGGTGGAGGTGGCGTCCCCCTGCTTTACCATGTGGGCCTCCTTGAACTCCAGGGAATCCACCCCCAGGTCCCGGGCGATATGGTCCATCATCAGCTCCACGGCGAAGAAGGTCTGTGGCGCACCGAAGCCCCGATAGGCCCCGGTGGGGGTGGTGTTGGTCTTGAGCGCCTCGCCGACGACGTGGAGGTTTTCAATGTTGTACACCCCGTCGGCACAGATCAGTCCCCGCTGGAGCACCACGGCGGACAGGGTGGTGTACGCCCCGCCGTTGAACTTCACGTCGATGTCCATGGCGGTGACTCTGCCGTCCTTGACCGCCACCTTATAAACGCACAGGGAGGGGTGGCGCTTGGAGGTGTATTCCAAATCCTCCCGCCGGTCAAAGACGCAGCGAACCGGGGCCTGGGCTTTGTGAGCGGCCACCGCCACCTGACAGGCCAGGATGGAGGGAAACGCCTCCTTGCCGCCGAAGCCGCCGCCGGTGGGGTCCTGGAGGATATGCACCCCGTCCGGCCCACAGCCCAGAGCCCGCATGACCGCCCCCTTGACGTAGTAGATGCACTGCATGGAGCCGTGGACGAACATCCGTCCGTCCGCCTCCGGCACAGCCATCATGCCCTGGGTCTCCAGATAGGCCTGCTCCTGATAGCCCGTCTCAAACTCTTCCTCGTAGACCTTGTCAGCCTGGGCAAAGGCAGCCTCCAGGTCTCCCTTGCCGTACTCATAGTGGAAAAAGACCTCGCTGGCCTTGCGCAAGTCCAGCACCGGCTCCAGCTCCTCATAGGTCACCTGAATCTCCGAGAGCAGCCGCTCCACCTCTTTGGGGTCTGGGCCCACCACCATGCCGATGGGCTCGCCGATGTACTCCACCGTCTCCCGGGCGTAAACCGGGGTGTCGTCCTTGACGATGTTGACGTTATTGTCTCCCGGCACATCGTTCCGGTCTACATACAGATAGCCCTGGGGCAGCTCCGGCAGCGATACCTCTACGATCCTGGCGTGGGCTACCTTCGCATGGAGCAGCTTTCCGGTGAGGACGCCCTCACCGTCATAGTCCCCCACATACAGGGAGCGGCCGGACACCTTATCCCCGTGATCCTTTTTGACCACCGGGCAGCTGATTTCCTTCATCGGGGTTCCCTCCAGTCATGTTGTTTCAAATCAGTATCAGAAGATGCTTTTTGCCTCCGTCGGCCCTCCAGCAGGGCCAGGCAGGTTCGGTAGTCCTCCGGGGTGTCCAGGTCAAGCCCGGTGCCCGGATCCTCTGCCGGGACGGTGCGCAGTCGCCCGCCCAGCTGTCCCCAAAACGCCCGAAGACCGCCCTCTCCGTGAAAGGACAGAATCTCCGGGAGAAAGGCTGCCGGGATAAGAGGCGGATGCTTTCGTCGTCCGTTCAGGGTGGGAAAGATGACCCTGTCCGGCGTCTCGCTCCAGGCGTCCGCCAGCAGGCGGAAGGTCTCCTCCCCTACGGCAGGCATATCCCCCGGCAGGAGGAAAAAGGCGTCGCAGCAGGGCAGCGCTCCGCAGCCCAGCCGGACAGATTGGAGCATATCGGTGGAGGCGAAGTCTCCGTTGCGGATAAAGCTCACCTGTCTGCCGAAGCGCCGGGAGAGGACGGCCTCCACCTCGTCTCCCCGGTAGCCGGTGACCACTGTCACCGACCCTGCTCCGCCGGTGAGCAGGCTGCTCACCGTTCTCTCAATGACGGTATGCTCCCCTAAGGGAAGCAGAGGCTTAAACGCCCCCATCCGGGAGGACTGCCCTGCCGCTGTCACCAGTCCCGCCAGCCTGGACACAGACACCGCCCTCCTTTTTGAAAAGACGCCATTATAACAGTTCCATTATACCCGATCCGGTCACAATAGCAAATGCTTTCTGAAAGTCATTCGGTCTGTGGGCTGCAAAATTCCTCAGATCATTCCCCGCTCCAGGAAATCCGAGCGGAACCGCTGCTGGGCAAACCGGATTACCGCCTCCTCGTACCGCTGGGCCGCCAGCAGAAAATCCCTCCCTGCGTCCGTGAGCACCGTCTGTCCTCCGTTCTTGCCGCCCCGCCGTCGCTCTACGACAGGGTAGCCCAGCTCCTCCTCCAGGTGGTTGATCATGTTCCACGCCTTGCTCACCGACAGGGCCATCTGGTCGCAGGCATGGCGGAGATTTTCCGTGTCCGACAGGAGAAACAGCAGCAGCTTGAGCCGGTCGTTGAAAAAGGGGTCCTCCCGCTCGAAGCGGATCTGAATATAGGGATGGAGGATGGCCCGGTTGTGCCGGGAGAGCTGGGCGTCCAGCTGACCCTGATCGTGGGCGCTGGCCAAAATCCCCTCATCCTCCACATTCACCCGGACTCGCCGCTCCTCCATAGTCCGGAGCGCCCCCCGAAGTCCGCCTTCCCCCTGCCAGGCGCAAATCTCCGGGATAACGGCGGCGGAGAGCAGCACCGGATGGCCTCCCCTGCCCTGATAGACTGGGGTGACGATGTCTCCGGGCGTCTCCCGGAGGCGGAGCAGGGTCTCCGGGACAAACATGGGGGCAGTCACCGGGGTATAGGCCACCCGGCCGCACTTGTCCGCCAGATAGGTCAGACCGGTGCGGACGGCGTCCATGGGCTCCTGTGCCTCGCTGTGGAGAAAGATGACGCCGTAATCCGAGAGCTGGTAACGCACCAGCTCCTCCTCCGCCCCGGTGAGGACGACGATGGGAAAGACCCCCGCCTGCTGGAGGGTCAGAACGATGCGCTTGAGGATGGTGATGGAGCCCGCCTGCCGCTGAGAGAGGGCCCCGTTGGGGCTGGCCGCCTCGATGAGTCCCGCCGTCTGACTGATTTGCATAACAGCGACCTTCTTCCTTCATTTTTCTCCATTGTATCACAGTTTCCTGCCCCGGGCAACGGACTGTCCACATCAAAAAGCCCGGGGCCTCTCGGCCATCGCCGAAAAGCCCCGGGTGAAACGTTGTTTAATTGATGAGCTCCATGACCTCACGCCACATATCTACAGAGGGGTTACCGTCATAGTTAATACTCTCTGCGTACTCATAGCCGCTCCAGACAGCGGCGGTGTACTTGTCCGTATAACCCACAAACCAGCGGTCAAAGTCGTCGTTGGTGGTGCCGGTCTTGCCCGCCACTGTGACGCCATCGATCTGTGCGCCGGTACCAGTACCCTTCTCTACTACATTTTGGAGCATGGAATCCATGTCCTCAACGGTGGTCTCCTTCAGCACCGCCTCACCCTCGGCGTAGCCGGTGATAATAACGCTACCGTTGGCGTCGTAGGTGATGCTGTAGCCGTCCTGACTGAGGATGACCTCTCCCTCGCTGTTGGTGACGATGGTGTAGACATAGGGCTCCACATAGATGCCGTCCCGGGCAAAGACGGCGTAGGCCGCTGTCATCTCATAGACGGAGACGCCGTCGGTCAGACCGCCCAGAGCCAATGGGCCGAAGTCCAGATCGGACTTGTACTTGCCGGAGGTGGTGGTTCGCTCCTCCACCAGGCTGGTGATGCCAAACCGCTCCTGGAGGAAGTTGAAGGAGTACTGGATGCTGACCCGCTGGAGCAGCTGCACCGCAATGGTGTTCAGCGACTCCTGGAGGCCATACTCCACCGTCACCAGGTCGCCTGTGGGCTTCTTACCGGAGTTGCTGGTGGGATACAGGGTGCCGTCACTGAGGCGGATCTGGCTGTCCTCCAGCAGGGAGTCCGGCGTGACCAGCCCCATCTCCAGAGCGGGGGCGTAGACGGACAGGGGCTTGATGGAGGAGCCTGGGGGCCGGAGGGTCTGGGTGGCCACATTCCACACCCGGTTTCCCGTTTTTTCTCCCGAGGCGTTGGAGACTGCCACCACTGCGCCGGTATCGTTGTCGATGACGGTGATGGCAGACCAGAGGTTCTGGCCGCCGTCCGACCTGTGGCCACTCAGGGTAGCGCTGTCCGTGTAGACCTCGTCCACCGCCGCCTGAACCTCCGGGTCAAGACAGCTGTAAATTTTCAGTCCGCCGGAGTAGATGAGCTGACTGGCCGTCTCGCTGTCCAGCTCGTATGTCTCCATCAGGTCGGAGATGACGGCGGAGATCACCGTCTCGGTGTACCAGGAGTAGTAGTCGCTGGAGAGGGTGGTCGTCTCCTCCTCCTCCTCGGTATCGTCCTTGGAGGCCAGCACCAACTCCTCCGCCTTGGCTGCGTCCCGCTCCTCCTCGGTGATATAGCCCTGCTCGCACATCTGATCCAGCACCAGGCAGCGGCGTCTCAGGTTGTTCTCCGGGTGGGTGGAGGGGTTGTAGGCAGAGGGGTTGTTGGTGATGGAAATCAGGGCGGCGCACTCCGCCAGGCTCAGCTCGTCCAAATCCTTGCCAAAGTAGGTCTGAGCCGCCGTGTAGATGCCATAGCAGTTGGTGCCGTTATAGGAGCCCAGGTAGATCTTGTTCAGATACCACTCCAGAGTCTCCTCCTTCGTGTGGGTGCTGTCGAATTCCAGCGCCTCGAAGATCTCCAGCACCTTCCGCTTTACCGTCGTGTCGGTGTTGTTGGTCAGGTTTTTGATGAGCTGCTGGGTGATGGTGGAGCCGCCCTCCTGCCGCTGGCCGGTGAGCATATAGAACGCCGCCGCCGCCGTGCGGGTCCAGTCCACGCCGTTATGCTCCCAGAAGCGCTTGTCCTCGATGGCGACCGTGGCGTTGACCAGATTCTGGGGGATGTCCTCATAGGTCACCCACACCCGGTTCTCCGACTGATAGAGCGTCTGCTCCGTCTGGTAGGTGCCGGTGGTCTCGTCGTAGTAATAGATGGCGGAGGTCAGGTCGGTGTCCGAGCGCACCAGAGACAGGGCGGCGTTGGCCTCCTCCGCCTCCGGAACCACTACCTCCTGCACATAGCTGGCGGCATAGACTGCCAGGATAGCGGCCGTCGCCGCACCGATGAGCAGGATCGTCCCCAGCACCATCAGGATCCATTTCAATATTCCGCTGAACACTCTCCCGGCTGTGCCGGATCGTTCACTTGCCATATCTCGTTCCTCCGGGAATGTGCCGGTCGCTCTGCCGGGACAAACTCATTCCTGACAGTATACCACAGATACCAAATAAATGCAAATTCGGAATCATCTTGAACCGTCTTTTCCCTATTATGCCAAATTTTCCCGCTCAATGCAATAGAAAACCGCTGATTCACGAAAATTTTAGAATGTTTTCAGGATATTTTCAGTCTTTTCCGGGGATGATGAGAGCCGGAGGTGCTGTTCTCATGAAAAACCGAAGTCACATCCTGTCTCTCGCCCTGGCCCTGGCAGGGCTGGCCCTGTACTCCTCCCTGCTGCTGACCTGGCAGCGCCAGTCTCTCCTGACCGCCCAGTCTCCTGCCTGGCAGGAGGCGTCCGTCACTCTGCCCCAGACGGAGGACACGGCCTCGTCTCCCTGGGTGCTCCGGTCGGTGGACGGTGAGATCTGCGTTCTCCGGGAGGGAGAGATCGTCATTTATACCGGCGTCTCCACCGCCCTGCTCCCCCGGCAGGATCGCCAGGCCCTGGAAACCGGCATTCCGGTGGAGGATGAGCAGGCGCTGTCAGCGCTGCTGGAGGATCTGGGCTCCTGAGCGATCTTTGTGCAGGCCACACAATTTCGTCTCCGTCTCGCCCGGTTGTCTTCGACAGAATACCGTCAAAATGCCGTTTTTGGACAGAACCCAAAAATTGAGCACCTCCGCCCCTTGCTTTTTTCCCGGTTACAGGGTACAATAGGAGCATGAAACAGAAAGGCCGGTGAGTGCGCATGGGCGATGAGTTCGAGAGCACCTTTATTACCCTGACGGATGAGGACGGGAACGAGATCGAGCTGGAGTACCTGGATACCGTGGAGTACAACGGCTCCGTCTATATGTCCTTCTTCCCCACCATCCCCGAGGACGAGGCGGAGACCGCCGAGGACAACGAGGATTACGGCATGATTATCCTCCGGGTCGTCTCCGACAACGGCGAGGAGGAGGAGCTGGTCACCATCGAGGATGAGGATGAGCTGAATGCCGTCTATCAGCTGTTTATGGAGTCCATGTTCGAGGACGAGGAGGATGAGGAATCCTCCGAGGACGAGGACTGAGGCGGTTCTATCGTCACAGCGCCCTGCCCGGTGCGTGATGGCCCATATTTAAACCCACAATTCAAATACGGGATGCACCTCTCGACTGGTGGTTTGCAGGCCTCCCTGCGCTGTTTGCGCCGGAAGTTGGAAGCAGCAAAGCCAGGCGGAAGCGTCCCACCTGCCATTCTGTGCAGGTTTGAACTGGGTCACACGGCCACGGCGGGGCTTATATGCAAATACGGTGCCCGGCAATGCAAGAGACGCATTGCCGGGCACTTTTCTATATCATATCCGACCGCCCGGAGGCAAAGTGTCACCGTCTGTCTCCGGGCGGTTTGCTGTGGGCTTTGCCCGTTGCCTATTTCTTGTTCCGCCGCTGTGCGGCCAGAGTGATGATGTTGAGCAGCTGGATGACCACGATGATGACCAGCGTGACCACAAAGACGCCCAGCCAGCCCATGAGACACTTGAGGACGATGGTTCCGATATCCATAGAAAACGCTCCTTTCTATCAGGCGAACAGCGTCAGAATCAGGCCCCCGGCGATGACCGAGGCGATCTGGCCGGAGACGTTGACTCCGGCGGCGTGCATGAGCAGGAAGTTCTGGGGATCCTCCTCCAGACCCATCTTGTGGATGACCCGGGCGGACATGGGGAATGCGGAGATGCCCGCCGCACCGATCATGGGGTTGATTTTGTCTTTAGCGAACAGGTTGTAGATCTTGGCCACCAGTACGCCGCCCACCGTGTCAAAGATGAAGGCGACCAGGCCCAAGCCCAAAATCATCAGGGTCTCCTTGTTCAGGAAGGCCTCCGCCTGCATTTTGGAGGCCACGGTGATGCCCAGAAACAGGGTGATGAGGTTGGCCAGCACCTTCTGGGCGGTGTCGGACAGGCTGTCCAGCACGCCGCACTCCCGGATGAGGTTGCCGAACATGAGGAAGCCGATGAGGGCCACGCTCCTGGGGGCCACCAGTCCGGCGATGATGGTGATGATGATGGGGAAAAGGATTTTCGTTGTCTTGGTCACCTCCCGCCCGGCGTACTTCATCCGGACGCGCCGCTCCTTCTGGGTGGTGATGAGCCGGATGACCGGAGGCTGGATGATGGGGACCAGGGCCATGTAGGAGTAGGCCACCACGATGATGGGGCCCACATACTGGCTGTTGAGGTAGTTTGCCACAAAGATGGAGGTGGGGCCGTCGGCGGCGCCAATGATGGCGATAGAGGCGGCGTCGGCGATGTCAAAGCCCAGGAGAGAGGCCATGATGAGGGTGAAGAAGATGCCGAACTGGGCCGCCGCCCCGAAGATCATCAGCTTGGGGTTGGAGAGCAGGGGGGTGAAGTCGATCATCGCCCCGATACCCACAAAGAGCAGCAGGGGAAACAGTTCGTTGGAGATGCCGGAGTCAAAGAGCACATCCAGCACGCCGGTCTCCTCGATGCCGTCGATGATCTGGGTCACCGCCCCGGACTGGGGCAGGTTCACCAGAATGGTGCCAAAGCCGATGGGCAGCAGCAGGGTAGGCTCCATGTCTTTGGCGATGGCCAGATAGATCAGCAGCCCGCCGATGAGCCACATGACCACCTGCTGCCACTGGAGATTGAGAACATTGCCAAACAGGTCTGCCATAGGGAAAACGCTCCTTTCTGTGTCTCAGTGCTACAGGAGAGGGGAGAAAGACAAAACCTTTGCCGGGGACAGAAGAATACACACTCTGTCTCCGGCAAAGGTCTCGCTCTTTGAGAAGGCTCCGGGCATTGCGCCGTACTGACGGGGCCATCACGTCCGGGAAACCGGCCGCAAGCTACTCCCCCCTGCGGGAATGGAGCGCCCGGCAAAGCTCCGGCGGCTCCGTTAAAAAGAATATCGGATATGGGGAAAAATGTCAAGAGTTTGGCCCAGAGTTTTCAAATAAATCTGCTCCCTCCCACAATCCCCGTTTGAATGACCTCCCGATGGACTACAATAGAGGAAACCGGCCCGAAGGCCGGGCCACTTCTCACAGGAGGACAAATCATGGGAGACGCAGTCTTTTCCGCCACGGCCCAGGAGGCCATCGGCTATTCCAGGGAGATCGCCAGCAGGCTGGGCCACGGCTACGTTGGCTCGGAGCATCTGCTCCTGTCCCTGCTCCACTTCGAGCGGGGACAGGGGGCGCAGCTGCTGCTCCGCTACGGGGTACAGGAGTCAGCCCTCCGCCGCTCGGTATTGGAGCTGGTGGGCGCCGGGACGCCGGGAGCCGCCCCGGAGCTGGGGCTGACTCCCTGCTGCCGACACATCATCCAGCTGGCGGCGGAGGAGCGGGGCCGCCTCCGAAGCGGCGAGGTGACGCCGGATCACCTGATGCTGGGACTGCTCCGGGAGCGGGAGGGGATGGCCTGTCTGCTGCTGAAGCGGGCGAAGCTGGACTGTCCCCTGGTCTACCGGCAGCTGGCCGCCCTCATGGGAGACGGCAGCGGGGCGGCCTCCCCCTCCCGAAAGCCGGGCCGGGAGACGGAGACGGTGCGGGAGTCCCGGCTGCTGGACCAGTTTGGCCGGGACCTGACCCGGATGGCGGAAAATGGCCGGTTAGACCCGGTGACCGGCCGGGAGCAGGAGCTTGACCGGATAATCCAGATCCTCTGCCGCCGGACAAAGAACAACCCCATCCTCCTGGGCGACCCGGGGGTGGGCAAGACCGCCGTGGCGGAGGCTCTGGCCCAGCGGATCGCCGACGGCCGGGTGCCCTCTCCCCTGCGGGAGAGGCGGATATTGGCGGTGGATTTGTCCTCCACCGTGGCGGGCACCAAGTACCGGGGAGAGTTTGAGGAACGGGTGAAGCGCATCCTCCGGGAGGTGCAGCGGCTGGGCAACATCATCCTGTTCATCGACGAGATCCACACCCTCATCGGCGCAGGCTCGGCGGAGGGCTCCATCGACGCAGCGGACATTCTCAAGCCCGCCCTGAGCCGGGGAGAGCTACAGGTCATTGGGGCCACCACCCAGGAGGAATATCGAAAGCACATCTGTAAGGACGCAGCCCTGGCCCGCCGGTTCCAGCCCATCCAGGTGGAGCCGCCGGATCGGGCCACATCCGTTGCGATTTTGACGTCCCTCCGGCCCCGGTACGAGGCACACCACCAGCTGACCATCTCCCAGGGGGCCATCGAGGCGGCGGTGGACTACTCCGTCCGCTATCTGCCGGATCGTTTTCTGCCGGACAAGGCCATCGACCTGATGGACGAGGCGGCGGCCCGGGTGCGCATCCGGCTGGAGACCCCCTCCGACGGGTGCCGCCAGCTGGAGGAGAAGCTCCAGTCCGTCCAGCAGCAGCTGGAGGAGACGGTGCGCAGTCAGGACTTTGAACAGGCGGCCCTCCTCCGGGACGCCGAGCTGAGCTTCCGCCGCCAGCTCCAGGAGGCGAGACGACGTCCGGGCGTCCAGCCCCCGCCCCAGGTGGAGGCGGAGGACGTGGCGGAGGTGATCGCCCGCTGGACAGGGGTGCCGTTGCAGAGCATCACCCAGGGGGAGGCGGAGCGGCTGCTCTGTCTGGAGGAGCGGCTCCGCCGCCGGGTGATAGGCCAGGACGAGGCGGTGCAGGCGGTCAGCGCCGCCATCCGCCGGAGCCGGGCAGGGCTCCAGGAGGAGACAAGGCCCATCGGCTGCTTCCTGTTTGCCGGCTCCTCCGGGGTGGGCAAGACGGAGCTGTGCCGTGCCCTGGCGGAGGCGCTGTTCGGGGACCAGAGCGCCCTGCTGCGGCTGGACATGAGCGAGTATATGGAGGCCCACTCCGTCTCCCGGCTCATCGGCTCCCCGCCGGGCTATGTGGGCCACGAGGAGGGCGGACGGCTCACCGAGGCGGTGCGGCAGCGGCCCTATCGGGTCATCCTGCTGGACGAATTGGAAAAGGCCCACGCCGACGTGTGGAACCTGCTCCTCCAGATCATGGAGGAGGGCTCCCTCACGGACAGCCAGGGCCAACGGGCGGATTTTCGCAATACGGTGCTGGTGATGACCACCAACGCAGGAGGAGACGAGCTGGCAAAGGCCCGCCAGCCCCTGGGCTTCGGCACGCCGGGACAGGAGGCGGAGGGCCAGGCGGCACGAAAGGCCCTCTCCCGGCTGTTCCGGCCGGAGTTTCTGAACCGCATCGACGAGGTGATCTGCTTCCGGCCTCTGGGCGAGGGAGAGATGCGGCAGATCGCCGGTCTGATACTCCGGCAGACGGGAGAGCGGTTCCGGCGGCTGGGCGTCACCCTGAACGTGACCGGGGACGCTCTGGCGGTCATTGCGGCTCAGGGACAGGACAGGAGCTATGGCGCCCGGCCGCTGCGCCGGTATATCCGCCGCAGCGTCGAGGATCCCGCCTCCCGGCTGCTGCTGGAGGGAAGGCTGCCCGCCGGTTCCGTTCTCACCGTCTCGGCGTCGGGGGAGCAGCTGACATTGTCGACAGAGAATGGGCCTCAGATGACGTAGTCGTTTCCCTCGCTCTCCGTCTCCATCAGGTCGGCGATGGTGACGCTGTCCAGATAGCCGCTGACCATGTCGTCCAGCTTTTTCCACATGGGCAGGGTGCGGCAGCCGGACATCCGGGGACACTGCTCCGCCCCCGGCTCCAGGCAGGACACCGGGGCCATGCTCACCTCGGTGAGCCGGAGGACGCTGGCCACCGTATACTCCTCCGGGGGGCGGACCAGACGATAGCCGCCCCCCTTGCCCCGGAGGCCGGTGAGCAGTCGGTTCTGCACCAGAGCCTTCAGGATATTCTCCAGATACTTCTCGGAGATCTCCTGCCGGTCGGCGATCTCCTTCAGGGGCACATAGCCGCCGCCCTGATGCTCCGCCAGGTCGATCATGACCCGCAGGGCGTAGCGGCCTCTTGTTGAAATCATACGGTTCACCTCGTGAAATGATAAAACCCATTATACTATAGGGTTTATGGTTTTTCAAGTGCCTGCCCCGTAAATGTGCCGCCGTGCAGCCGACGGGAAAAGAGGGGCGGCGGCAAGACAGGGCATCACGAAAAGAAGCGCTGCGGTCTCCCATCTCCGCAGCGCTCCTTTTGACGTAAAAAAGGATCAAATAAACGCTTCCACAGCCATCTGGAACGTTTCCAATTCCTTTCCTGAAGCGAAACAATGACTTTTTCCGTTGGAAAAAAGGACAAATCCGAAAAAGTGTGGAAAATGATGTACAAAATGCCAAAAATAGGATTGACTTTTGTATCGTTATACGCTAAACTAGATAAAAGTAAAAAAGGAAGTAAGCCGGAAGTGGACAGCGGTTCCCGGGGGAGGACTCCGGGAGGTGTGCGCACCGCTGCTCCCATCCCGGCGGATAGATAACCGGCGAAGAAGGAATACACAATTTGGGTTGGCGATCCCCAAGCAAACAGACTGACCGGGAAGGATGAGGTGACATGACAATCAAGGATATTGCGCGGATGGCAGGCGTCTCCGTCAGCACGGTATCCCGTGTCCTGAATAATCACCCCGATGTCAGTGCGCCGATCCGGGCACAGGTTCTGGCTGTGGTAGAGGAGCATCACTTTATCCCCAATAGCGCAGCGAGGAATCTGGTGCGGCCCCAGCGCAACACCATCGGTGTGATTACCTGTGGGAGCGGGAATCCATTCCATGCGCCGATTTTGGAGGCGATCGAAGGAGAATTGGAGGAGCGGGGCTATGGCGTCTGTCTCCGTCAGGTGAAACGGGAGCAGGACGAGTTGGCCTACGCTGCGAAGCTGGAGCGCTCGGAAAAGCTGAAGGGCATCATTCTGCTGGGCGGCCGCTCTGACTCCACGGCGGAGCAGGCGGCGGCGGTGACGGTTCCCTTTGCCTGCTGTACGTATGAAAACTGCTTTGGCGACCTGCCGGAGAGCGAGTACTCCTCCGTGACCATCGACGACGAGGAGGCCGCATTCCGGGCGGTGGAGTACCTCCATCAGATGGGGCACAGGGACATCGCCCTGCTCCTGCCGGACACCCATGACCGCTCGGTGGGGGAGCTCCGCTACCGGGGCTATTGCCGGGCGCTGGAGCAGCTGGGCATCTCTCTGCGGGAGCGGCTGGTGCTGGAGTGCGCAGGGTATGACATGAACTTCGGCTATGCCGCCGTCCGGGAGCTGCTGGAGAGCGGGGAGCCGTGTACGGCGGTGCTGGCCATCTCGGATATGCTGGCTCTGACGGCAATCAAGGCCCTCCACGACGGCGGGCGAAGGGTGCCGGAGGATTGCTCAGTGATGGGTCTGGACGGCCTGGAGACCACGGAGTACACCCTCCCGCCTCTGACCACCCTGGTACAGCCCCAGGAGGAGCTGGGCCGAACCTGCGTCCGTATCCTGACCCAGGTGATCGAGGGCACCGGCGGGCACCAGCATATCCAGCTCCAGCCCACCTTCCGGGCGGGCGGCTCAGTGGCACAACGATAAAAACAATTCTTGTGACAGACGGCACGGCCGGGCTCATTTTGGGCCCGGCCGTGCTTCTCTATATCAGCTCACTGTGCGAATGTCGATGATCCCGTATTCCAGCTTGACCGACAGGATACGCAGCACGCTCTCGTCGATGCGGCTCTCGGTGAGCGTACCGTTGTCCACGGCGCTCTCCAGGGCGGAGACGGCGGCGGACAGATCCTCCGGCATGAGCAGCAGGTCTACTCCCGCCTGCACCGCCAGGACAGCGGCCTCGCCGGAGCCGTACTGGTCGGTGACAGCCTCCATAGAGAGGGAGTCGGTGACCACCAGCCCGTCAAAGCCCAGCTCGCCCCGGAGGATGTCCGTGACCATGTAGGACGACAGAGAGGCGGGGACGCTGTCTCCGGTGATGTTGGGGGTGGAGATGTGCCCCACCATGACCAGCTCCGCTCCGGCGTCGATGCCCGCCTGGAAGGGCAGGAACTCCGTCTCCCGCAGCTCGTCCAGCGTCTTGGTGGTCTCCGCCAGGCCGTAGTGGGAGTCGGTGGCGGTGTCCCCATGGCCGGGGAAGTGCTTCAGGCAGCAGAGGATGCCCCCGTCCCGGAAGCCCTGGACTGCCGAGGCCACCAGCTCCGCCGCCTTCTCCGCATCGCTGCTAAAGGCCCTGCTGCCGATGACCGGGTTGTCCGGGTTGGTGTTTACATCTGCTACCGGGGCAAAGTCCAGGTTGAAGCCGAACTGCGTGATCTCGCTGCCGATGGTCAGGCCCACGTTGTAGGCGGCGTCCGTGCCCTGAGCGCCCACGGTGGCCATGTTGGGGAAGGAGGTGGTTCCCATGGCGGAATTGCGCCCGATCCGGGCCACCGTCCCGCCCTCCTCGTCCACGGCGATGAACAGCCCCAGCTGGCTGTAGCTCTGGGTGTTTTCGATCATAGAGGTACACTGATCCGGGGTGAGGATGTTCCCGGCGAAATAGACCAGCCCGCCCACGGGGTAATCCTGGAGAGCGGATTTCGTGGAGGCTCCGCCCACGGTGGCGGTGCCGGAGATGCCCGTCAGCTCCTCCGGGGTGACGATGAACAGCTGGCAGACCTTCTCGTGAAGGGTCATGCCCTCCAGCAGCACCTGGGCGGCCTCGTCCACGGTCAGGGCACGGGAGGCGTTGTCCGGCTCCACACTGGTATCCTCCTGTTCCGCCGGTTCTGACGTGTCCTCCTCTGTCGTCTGCTCCTGCTCCGTCTCCGTGTCGCCGGTGTCCGGCCCGGTCTGGGCGTCCTCCTCCGGGGAGGTCTGCGCCTCCTCCGTGTCGGGAGCTCCCTCCTCCGGCTGTGCCTGCTCCCCGGCATCCTCTGTCCCGTCCGGCTCAGGCTCCGACAGCTCCGCCTGCTCCGCCGCCTCCCGTGCCGCCCGGTCAGCTGCGTCCTGGGCGTCCTGCGAATCCGGTTCATCGGCGGGCGCAGTGTTGACGGTCGCTGTGGAGGGGGTGCTTCCCTGGGTATAATCCCAGAATTTGGCAGCGGCCAGGCCCAGACCTCCCATCACCAGCGCAAAGATTAGCAGATAGGGGATCAGACCGGAGCGGCGTTTCTTCCGATTTTGTCCCGACATATTGCAACACCTTCCTCTGCGACTATCATAAAACGTTTTTGTGCCGGATGCAACAGAGAAAGTTCTGAATTCTTCTGAATTTGAAAAAAAGAGCCGTTCCACCGCCGGAACAGGGGGAACGGCAAGCCGCCTGGGGCCCGCTGAAACGGCGGCAAATTGACCCGTCGCCCCTTCTCATTCCGGAAAGAATGTGTTATACTACGTGATACCGGTGCGTCAAATGCGCCGGGCCGACAAACGAACGGACAAAGGACGGCCCCTTTATGAAAACCCTGCTTCACTGCTGCTGCGCCCCCTGCGCCAATATGTGCATCGACACCCTCCGGGAGGAGGGGCGGGAGGTCACCGGCTTCTGGTACAATCCCAACATCCACCCGGTGACGGAATACCGGGCCAGACGGAACACCCTGGAGGCGTACGCCAAAACCATCGACCTGCCTCTGGTGGTGATCAACGAATACGCCCTCCGGCCCTTTGTCCGGGCGGTGGCGGAGGACATTGAAAACCGCTGCGTCAAGTGCTATGAGATGCGGCTGTACCGGGCGGCGGAGTACGCCGCGGAAAACGGCTTTGACAGCTTCACCTCCAGCCTGTTCATCAGCCCCTATCAGAAGCACGACCTCCTCCGCCAGGTGGCCCAGGCCGCCGGAGATGCGTATCACGTGGAATTCCTCTACCGGGACTTCCGCCCCCTGTTCCGCCAGGGGCAGGATCGGGCCAGAGAGCTGGGGTTCTATATGCAGAAGTACTGCGGCTGTATCTTCTCCGAGGAGGAGCGGTACATCAAGCCGAAGAAGCGGATTCCGTAAGAGGGAGAGAGCGCCTTATGACGGTCAACATTCTGGCGGTGGGGGACGTGGTGGCCCAGTCCGGGCTGGACTGCCTCAGCCGCAATCTCCGCCGCCTCCGGCGGGAGGAGGCCATCGACTTCGCCGTGGTCAACGGGGAGAACGCCGCCGGAAACGGCCTGCTCCCCCATCAGGCGGAGGAGATTCTGGACGCCGGGGCGGACGTCATCACCCTGGGCAACCACACCTGGGGGAAGCTCCGCATCGCCGACACCCTGGACGCCAACCCCTGCCTGCTCCGGCCAGCCAACTTTGCCCCCCGCTCCCCCGGCCGGGGCTGGCACGTCTACGACGGGCCAAGGGGACTGCGCATCGGGGTGGTCAACCTGATCGGCCGGGTCTCCATGGACCCCAATGTGGAGAACCCCTTCACCACGGCGGACGCCGTCTTAAAGCAGATGGAGGCAGACGTGGTTCTGGTGGACTTCCACGCCGAGGCCACCAGCGAAAAGCTGGCCATGGGCTGGTATCTGGACGGGCGGGTCTCCGCCCTGTGGGGCACCCATACCCACGTCCCCACGGCGGACGGACAGGTGCTCCCCGGAGGCACCGGGTATATCACCGACCTGGGCATGACCGGCCCCGCCCACTCGGTGCTGGGCGTCAAGCCGGAGCAGTCCATCAACAAATTTCTCGGGGGCCTGCCCCAGAAGTACGAGGCGGCGGATGGCCCCAGCAAACTGGAGGCTGCGGTGTTCACTCTGGATACCGCCAGCGGGAAATGTGTCGGCGTCAAACAGCTCCGGCTGGACGGCAGCCGCCACAGGTAAGGAGACAGACAGCATGGCAGACGAGGAAAAGCAGACCCTTCCCGACGATGGGCCGGAGGCGAAAAAAAGCACCTGGCAGCAGGATGTATACAGCGAGCTGAAGATTCTGACCGTGGTGCTGGCGGTGGTCATCATTCTCTTTCACTTTATGACCCAGCTCATTGTGGTGGTGGGCAGCTCCATGTACCCCACCCTCCACGACGGGGATCTGCTCCTGGCCTGGCGGCTGAATTACGAGCCCCAGGCGGGAGACGTGGTCATCATCCACAAGGAGACGGAGGCCATCCAGGAGACCATCGTCAAGCGCATCATCGCCACAGGGGGCCAGACGGTGGAGATCGACTACGCCGAAAACAAGGTCTATGTGGACGGCGTGCTGCTGGTGGAGGACTATCTGAACCAGGAGGACGAGGACATCATGGAGGAGAAGGGAGACGTGACCACCGTCGTCGTCCCGGAGGGCTCCGTCTTCGTCATGGGGGACAACCGGAACCACTCCACCGACAGCCGCTTCACCCAGGCCCTGGGCCTGGTGGACGAGGGCTATATCATCGGCGAGGCGGTCTGCGTCTTTTTCCCCTTTTCCCACATCCAGTGGCTGGGGACGTGATTCATCCATCTGATACAAAATGCACCGTCCCGACCGGGGCGGTGCATTTCTTTGCGATCAGGTATGCCCCAGAAGCATAGTCATGGCTGCTTTTTGGGTATTTGTCATTTATGACCGGATGTGCTATGATATCGGTAAAGCAAAGGAGACGCCGTTACCCTTTCGGTAAGGCTCCCAATCTCAGGAGGGAATTTGTATGGAACAGATCGTACAGACCGCAGGGCGGAACACCCTGGGCGACTTTGCGCCGGAGTTCGCCCACTTCAACGACGACGTGCTCTTTGGCGAGAACTGGAACAACCGGGATATCGACCACAAGACCCGCTGCATTATCACGGTGGTGGCCCTGATGTCCTCCGGCGTCACCGATTCCTCCCTGAAATACCACCTGGAGAACGCCAAAAAAGCCGGAGTGACAAAGGCGGAGATCGCGGCCATCATCACCCACGTCGCCTTCTATGTGGGCTGGCCCAAGGGCTGGGCGGTGTTCTATATGGCGAAGGAGGTCTGGGCGGAGGAGGAGACTCCCGCAGACGCCAAGGCCGCTCACGCTGCACAGATGGTGTTCCCCATCGGCGCACCCAACGACGCCTTTGCCCGGTATTTCATCGGCCAGAGCTATCTCGCCCCGGTATCCACCAGCCAGGTGGGCATCTTCAACGTGACCTTTGAGCCGGGGTGCCGCAACAACTGGCACATCCACCACGCCGACCAGGGCGGCGGACAGATCCTCGTCTGCGTGGCCGGTCGTGGCTACTATCAGGAGTGGGGCAAAGAGGCGGTGGAGATGCTTCCCGGCGACTGCATCAACATCCCCGTTGGGGTCAAGCACTGGCACGGGGCCGCCCCGGACAGCTGGTTCTCCCATCTGGCGGTGGAGGTGCCCGGCGAAAACTGCTCCAACGAGTGGCTGGAGCCGGTGGACGACAGCCAGTATGGCGTTTTAAAGTGAAGAAGTAAAAAAGATAAAGAAGTAAAAAACGACCCGGCAGGCTGTCCATGGCGCTTCCATGGCGGTCTGCCGGGTCGGTTATTTTGCTCGCTCAGCTTCGCTTCAGCTTTCCCTCTCGCTGATCTCTCTCTGCCTGGGCCTTCATGAGGTTGTGCTGCTTCTTTCCCGTGGCGGTATAGGGCAGCTTGTCCACAATGCGGTAGTACCGGGGCTTTTTGTAGGCGGAGAGCATATCGTTCTCTGCGGCAAACTCCATCAGATCCCGGACGGTGAGCTCCGGGTCGGAGGCCTTGACATAGGCCACCACCGCCTGACCACGGACGGGGTCGGGGACTGCCGTGACCACCGTGTCCTCCACCCCGGGGCAGCCGCTGAACACCTCCTCCACCTGGGAGGGGTAGATATTCTCCCCGGAGGAGATAATCATGTCGTCCTTCCGGCCGCTGACGGTGACAAAGCTGTCCTTGTCCCAGGTGCCCAGGTCGCCGGTGTACATCCAGCCCCGGTAGAACTTCTCCCGCTCCATCTCCGGGTTGTTGTAATAGCTGTAGGTGCTCTTGGCCGGTGACCAGAGGATGATCTCCCCCACCGTCTCCCCGTCCTGGGGCACCGTGTCCTCCGGCTCCGCCCGGCCGTTCTCCACCAGGCGCACCACCCGCACCTCGTCGTCGATGCAGCTCCGTCCCGCCGTCCCCGCATGGTCAGGCAGGTCGTAGGGCCGGAGGAAGGTGTTCCACAGGGTCTCGGTGGTGCCGTAGCCGTTGAAGATGTTGGGGGTCAGGATCTTCAAGTATTCCATACAGGCGTCCTTTTCCAGGGGCGCTCCCATGGTGACCAGGCCCTTCACGTGGCTCAGGTCTACCGGGCTTTTCTCCTGGATGCGGGCCAGCATCTCCAGGGAGGAGGGCGCACCCATCAGGAAGGTGACATGATACCGCTCGGCCCACTGGAGGCTCTGCTTGGGCATGAACACCCGCATGGTCAGCACCGTGGCCCCCACGTAAAAGGCCGGGCAGGGCCCTCCCACATGACAGCCGCCCCGGTGGAACCAGGGGGTCATGTTCAGGCAGACGTCGTAGGCGTTCAGGGGATAGTGCATAATGATGTCGTGGGCGGAGAGCACCTCGTTGATGTCGTTCACCGGCACGCACTTGGGCAGGGCCGTGGTGCCGGAGGTACACAGCCGCAACACCTCGTCATAGATGTGGGGCCGCACCGCCATCACCGGGTCGGTCTCCGGCTGCCCGTCCAGATAGTCCCGGTAGTCCACATGGCCGGGAGGCGGCGTCTCGTCCTTCAAATTGTCCGCCATAATGAACCGGGCAGGCTTCCAGGAGGACAGCTCCTCCGCCTTTTCCACCGTCCGGCGCACCTCGGCGGAGTAGATCACCGCCTTGGGCTGATTGTGCTCCAGCAGCAGGGCGATCTCCCCCGGGGACAGGTTGTAGTTCACCGGGTTGAGTATGGCCCCCACCTTCCGGGGCGCCACATAGCTCACCCCAAACTCCGGGGAGTTGAGCAGCACGCACATGACCACGTCGTTCTTCCCCACCCCGTCCGACGCCAGGGCGTGGGCGAAGCGGTTGGCCTCCCGGTTCAGCTCGTCATACGTCCAGGTGCGCCGGGTCAGGGGGTCGATCATGGCCTCCTTGCCGCCATAGCGCCGTACATTGCGCAGAAAGCCGTTGAGCCAGGTATATTCGTGCTCAAACATCTCGTCATTGTAGGTTCGCTGTGCAGACATGGTTGATCCCTTCTTACTCTATTTGTACCTATTTTACCCACAAACGGTACGTCTCCATCCCTTATTCTCAGCGACAAGCGTTATTATACTCCAACTTTCTCCGCTGTCAAGGGGGCCGTGTCGGGTTTTGTCTTTTTGTTCTCCCCGATATCTAGTTTTTAAAATTATATTATCACGTTTCTATATTCGTGTCAAGTGGTTCGTTGCCGCACACCAAAAGCTCCCCCGAACCGGCAAACGGTTCAGGGGAGCCTTTCTTCGGATATCGCTGTCTCAGAGCAAAACGTCCACTGCTACGCTGGCGCAGGACACCTCGCCCATGCACTTTTTCACCACTCCGGCGTGGTAGGGGTCGTTCTGGTACTCGTCCAGCACCTCCGGGCCGTCCAGCAAGACCTCCAGGATGATGTCATAGGAGCGGGGAGAGTGGAGAAAGTCCACCCCTACCGAGATGCCCCGGATGGTGGGCACCTTGCCCTCCATGGAGAGGATCAGCTCCTTTGCCCGCTCCACATTCTCCGGGCGGTTGTCTGCCAGCTTAAAGCAGACGACGTGCTTCATCATGACGATGCAGTCTCCTTTGCTCCTTAGTAGTTCTCCGCCCGGACTTCAAAATAGCTCTGGGGATGTCCGCAGACCGGGCAGACCTGGGGGGCCTTTTTGCCCACCACCAGATGGCCGCAGTTGCGGCACTCCCACATGGTCAGCTCGCCCTTTTCAAACACCTGCTGCATCTCCACATTGTGGAGCAGAGCCAGATAACGCTCCTCATGGGTCTTCTCGATGGCAGCCACCATGCGGAACTTGGCGGCCAGCTGCTTGAAGCCCTCCTCCTCCGCTACCTGGGCAAACTCGGCGTACATGGTCGTCCACTCGTAGTTCTCGCCCTCAGCGGCGCTTTTCAGGTTCTCCGCTGTGTTGCCGATGCCGCCCAGCTCCTTGAACCACATCTTGGCGTGTTCCTTCTCGTTGTCCGCCGTCTTCTGGAAGATGGCCGCCAGCTGCTCATAGCCCTCTTTCTTCGCCACGGATGCGAAATAGGTGTACTTGTTCCGTGCCTCGCTCTCGCCGGCAAAGGCGGTTTTCAGGTTCTGTTCCGTTCTGCTGCCCTTCAATTCCATAACAGTGACCTCCCTGGCAGATGATAAAATGGGTTCCGTTGCGTCGCATCTGCTACCGCTTATAGAGTACCACTGTTTTTGTTTTTTGTCAATGTGCTTGCTGTTTTGGGGGTGCGCACCCCTCTTGGCTCCCTCCTAGCCTCTTGGCTCCCTCCTTGTCTCTTGGCTCCCTCCTTGTCTCTTGGCTCCCTCCTTGAGGGAGCTGTCGCCGTTAGGCGACTGAGGGAGTGCGGTACGCACTCACGACCAGATAGGCACCATCGGCGAATTCGTTGGGAGTCAGTACGAATTCGCCGGGAGCTGTTTGCGTGTCGGTAGTGCCTGCCGCTCTCCCTTCGTCACGGCTTCGCCGTGCCACCTCCCTCAAAGAGGGAGGCAAGGGGTCTTTGCGTTCCCCTCTTGGCTCCCTCCTTGAGGGAGCCAAGGGGGTTTTTGCAAACCCTCACACTCCCCCATCCATTCCCCATTTTCCGCAACAACGCATCAAACAGCACAAAACCGCCCAGAAAAGTTCCCATTCCTCTCCCGTTGCATTGTCCATTCTCCCTGGATACGGTATAATAGAGGCATCTCATAGACGGCTTACGCCGCAACGGAAGGGACGAGGGACTATGATAGAACGGGCAGAGCACAAGACCGGCTACACCGTCATCGACAACCGGGTGATCCGGGACGGGCGGCTGAGCCTGAAAGCCAGATTTCTGCTGATTATGATGCTGAGCATGGCCGACGGCTGGCGGTTCAGCGTCCGGGGACTGTCTCAGATGACCGGGATGGCTGCCGGGAGCGTGACCCGGGTGCTAAAGGAGCTGACTCAGTACGGCTACGTGACCCGGGAGCGGGAGCGCAGAGAAAACGGCACCTTCGGCGTTTACCTGTACACCGTCTGCGAAGCACCTGCACAGGAGAACGCTTGCAATGGCGTTACTCCTGCACAGGAAAAGACCCGCACTGGTAAATCTCCAGCGCAGGAAAATACCTGCACCGGTAAATCTCCAGCACAGGAAAACCACCACACAGGCGAAAAACCAGTGCAGGAAAAGACCTGTACAGGCGAAATTGACACACTAAGAAATAACAAAGAACTAAAAAATACCAAGAGAGAGCGGGCAAAGCCCGCCTCGCCCCCCACGGTGGAGGAGGTGAGGGCGTACTGCCGGGAGCAGGGCTACGCCATCGACCCGGAGGGGTTCGTGGACTACTACCAGGCCCGGGGCTGGATGCTGGGCAACACCCGGATGCGGGACTGGAGGGCCGCTCTCCGCAGCTGGGCCAGACGGGAACGGGTGAAGCCGCCGGAGCAGCCCTCCAGTCAGCGGGACGAGTGGGAGGTCACTGACCCCTCCACCTGGAGGATCTGACACGGCGGGAACGGCCCGGGCTGTACAAAATCCCCTTGCAATTTCCCCCGAATGAAATCATAATAGGGGGGAAAGAGGAGGACTTGCCATGTATCCCTACCAGATCGTCCGTTCCCGGCGGAAAACCGTCTCGCTGGAGATCCGCCCGGACTGCTCCGTCCTCGTCCGTGCGCCCCTGAGGATGCCCGAGGCGGACATCCGGGACTTCGTCCTCCGCCACCAGGACTGGCTGGAGCGGCATATGCCCCAGATGCAGGCCCGCCAGCGTCCGGAGCCCACCCGGGAGCAGGCCGAGGCCCTGATTCAACGGGCGAAGGACATCCTCCCGGGAAAGGTGGCCCACTACGCCGGCATCATGGGGGTCTCCCCCACCGGCATCACTGTCACCGGGGCAAAGACCCGGTTTGGCTCCTGCTCCCCGAAGAACCGGCTCTGCTTCTCCTGGCGGCTGATGGCCTACCCGGAGGCCGCCATCGACTACGTGGTCGTCCACGAGCTGGCCCACATCCGCTACAAGAACCACAGTCCCGCCTTTCACGGGTTCGTGGCCTCCGTCCTCCCTGACCATCTGGAGCGGCGGAAGCTGCTGAAACAGCCGCCGGACTTCCCACCAGTTTCCCCAAAGGAGTGAGCAACCATGATTATCGCCGTCTCTGCCGTCCAGGGCACCTTCCTGGAGCACCAGAATCTCCTGACCCGTATGGGCGTGGAGTCCTTCCCCCTCCGGGAGCAGGCAGATCTGGAGCGGCCCTTTGACGGGCTCATCCTCCCCGGGGGCGACTGCGACAAGCAGAGCAAGCTCCTCCGGCAGCGGGGGCTGATGGAGCCCATCCGGGAACGCATCAGTCAGGGGATGCCGGTGCTGGGCACCTGCTCCGGCATGATCCTCCTGGCCCGGCAGGTGGAAAACAGCAAGGCCCCCTACTATCTGGGCACCATGCCCATCACCGTCCGCCGCCGTCAGCTCCCCTCCTTCCAGGTGAACGGGGCCTTTGCCGCCATCCGGAGCATCCCCATGCGGTTCCTCAACGCCCCGGTGGTCACGGAGATGGACGACGAGGTGGAAATTCTCTCCCTGACCCGGGGAGAGGTCACCGCCGCCCGGTACGAGAACCAGCTGGTCACCTCCTTCCACCCGGAGCTGACCACCGACCCCTCCGTCCACCACTACTTCAAGATCATGGTGGATCAGTCCATCAAGCGGAGGGAGCGGGGGGAGTGAGCGTGGCCCCTTGGCTCTCTCTCTGAGGGAGCCGAGAGGGGTGCGCAGACCCTTGCCTCCCTCCTTGAGGGAGGTGGCACGGCGAAGCCGTGACGGAGGGAGAGCGGCACGCACCCTCGACAAGATAGGCACCTTCGGCGAATTCGTCAGGAGTCAGTACGAATTCGCCGGGAGTTTTTAGCAGTTTGGTAGCCCCTACCGCTCTCCCTCAGTCAGCTTCGCTGACAGCTCCCTCAAGGAGGGAGCCAAGGGGCTTTTTCCTTGAAGGCATGCGTCCCCTCGTCATTTCCCTGTTTACTTTCCCATCCCAATATGATATAACTTTGTCGATCAAAAACCGTTTCATCAGGAGGTATGAGCCATGTCTGTTCCCAGTGTCTCCCCCGCTGTCCGTTACATCGGCTGCGACGACAAGACCATCGATCTGTTTGAGAGCCAATACCTTGTTCCCAACGGCATCAGCTACAATTCCTACGTCATTCTGGACGACAAGATCGCCATTATGGACACCGCCGACCGCCGGGTGACGGAGCAATGGCTGGCCAATCTGGACGCCGCCCTGGAGGGCCGCACCCCGGACTATCTGGTGGTGCATCATCTGGAGCCGGATCACGCCGCCAACATCCAGCGGCTCTGTGAGCGCTATCCCGACCTGCGCATCGTCGCCTCCGCCAAGGCTGTGAGCATGCTGCCCCAGTTCTTCACCCTCGACCTCTCCGGCCGGGTCATCCCCGTCAAGGAGGGGGATACCCTCTCCCTGGGCAGCCACGTCCTCACCTTCGTCATGGCCCCCATGGTACATTGGCCGGAGGTCATGGTCAGCTATGAGTCCAGCGAAAAGGCCCTGTTCTCCGCCGACGCCTTTGGCAAGTTCGGCACCCTGGACACGGAGGAGGACTGGGACTGTGAGGCCCGGCGGTACTACTTCAATATTGTGGGCAAGTACGGCGCACCCGTCCAGACCCTGCTGAAAAAGGCCGCCAAGCTGGACATTCAGACCATCTACCCCCTCCACGGCCCCATTCTCACCGAAAATCTGGGCCACTACCTGGAGAAGTATCAGATCTGGTCCAGCTATCAGCCGGAGGACGAGGGGGTCACCATTGCCTATGCCTCCATCCACGGCAACACCGCCCGGGTAGCCAAACGGTTGGCGGAGATTCTCACCGCTAAGGGGGCCAAAAAGGTGAGCCTGTTCGACCTGAGCCGGGACGACAAGGCGGAGGCGGTAGAGGACGCCTTCCGCTACAGCCGTCTGGTGCTGGCCGCCGCCTCCTATGACGGCGGGGTGTTCCCGCCCATGGAGAATTTCCTGTGCACTCTCACCGCCAAGGCCTATCAGAACCGGAGGGTCGCCCTGGTGGAGAACGGCTCCTGGGCTCCCTCCGCAGGCCGGGTGATGAAGGGCTATGTGGACAAGATGAAGAACATCACCCTCTGCCCCACCGTCGTCACCGTCAAGTCCACCCTGAAGGACGCCGATCTTCCCAAGCTGGAGCAGCTGGCGGATGAGCTGCTGGCCTGAACCTCATCACATTCTGCCCGCCGTCCTGCGTTACTCCGGGGCGGCGGCTTTTCAGTTGCGCCGCCGGGGGCGTTCCCGGGGGATGGGCTCGCCCTCCACTAAAATCACGTCCGGGCCGAACCGCTTCACCTGCGCCCAGGGAACCAGGCGTATCTCCCGGCTGCCCAGCAGACCGAAGAAATACCGCCGCTGTCCCGGCACCACCAGGGCCAGGATGCGCCCGGTGTCCAGGTCGATGTTCAGGTCGCCCACGTATCCGAACCGGCTCCCGTCGGTGACGGAAATGACCTCCTTGAACCGCAGCTCCTCCAGATTGCTCTCCATCGTCCCGCCTCCCTCTGGGAGACGGTATGCAGAGGCGGGGATGTCCTATGCCCGCCCGTCAGAAAGGAACCACGCCATGACGCCGGAACAGGCCCTCAAACGTTATTTTGGATACGACCGGTTCCGGCCCTACCAGGAGCAGGTGGTGCGGGCCATCCTCCGCCGCCGGGACGTGCTGGCGGTGATGCCCACCGGGGCGGGGAAATCCGTCTGCTATCAGCTCCCCGCCGTCATGCTGGAGGGGGTCACTCTGGTCATCTCTCCCCTCATCTCCCTGATGCAGGATCAGGTGCAGGCCCTCATCCAGTCGGGCATCCGGGCGGCCTGGATCAACAGCACCCTGACCCCCCGGCAGCAGCAGCTGGCCCTGGAGCGGGCGGCTCAGGGCGCCTACCAGATCATCTATGTGGCCCCGGAGCGGCTGAGCCTGCCCGCCTTCCGACGGTTTGCCCAGCAGACCCCCATCGCCCTGGTGACGGTGGACGAGGCCCACTGCATCTCCCAATGGGGCCACGACTTCCGCCCCAGCTATCTGGAGATCGCCGATTTTCTGGAGAGCCTCCCCCAGCGGCCTCCGGTGGCCGCCTTTACCGCCACCGCCACACAGTCCGTCCGGGAGGACATTGTCCGCTCTCTGGGGCTGAACGACCCTCTCACCTTCGTCTCCGGCTTCGACCGGCCCAACCTGTACTTCGAGGTGCGGGAGTCCTCCCACCGGGATCGGGACGTGCTGGAGACACTGGCCCGGTTCCCCGACCGCTCCGGCATCATCTACTGTCTCTCCCGGAAGAAGGTGGAGGAGCTGTGCCAGCTGCTCTGTGACAACGGCTACCCCGCCACCCGGTACCACGCCGGGCTGGAGCCTCAGGAGCGAAAGCAAAATCAGGAGGACTTCCTCTACGACCGGCGCACCGTCATGGTGGCCACCAACGCCTTTGGCATGGGCATCGACAAGTCCAACGTGAGCTTTGTCATCCACTGCGGCATGCCCGGCAGCCTGGAGAGCTACTATCAGGAGGCAGGCCGGGCCGGTCGGGACGGCAGCCCCGCCCAGTGCATCCTGCTCTTTCAGCGCCGGGACATCGCCACCAACCGCTATTTCATCGAGCAGGGGGAGGAGAACGGCGACCTCACCCCGGAGCAGTCCAGTCAGCGCAGGGAGCACGACCTCCTGCGGCTCCGGCAGATGACCCGGTACTGCTCTGACCCCGGCTGTCTCCGCCACGCCCTGCTCTCCTACTTTGGGGAGCAGTCCCCCGACCGGTGCGGCAACTGCTCCAACTGTCTGGGCGGCCAGGCCCCGGAGGACGTGACCCGGGAGGGACGGCAGTTCATCTACTGCGTGGCCCTGCTCTCCCGGGAGGGACGGGCCTTCGGCTCCAAGGCCATCATCAGCATCCTGACGGGGACGGAAGACCCCGCCCTCGACTGGCTCCGGCCTCAGCGGTTGGACTGCTGGGGGGTGCTGGCGGATTCCTCTCCGGCCAAGCTCCGCCGGGTGGCCGCCGCCCTGGAGGATCAGGGATTTCTCCGCCGTTCGGAGGGAGAGCGTCCCGTGCTGGAGCTGACCCGGCTGGCCCCGTCCCTGGTCTCCGGCAAGGCCCGGCTCACCGTCAAGGCCCAGGCCACCAAAAAGGAGCGCCGTCAGATGCAGGCCCAGGCCTCCGGCGACCCGGACAGCCCCCTGTTCCCCGTTCTCCGGGAGGTGCGCATGCGGCTTGCCAAGGCGGAGTCCGTCCCCGCCTTTATCATCTTCAACGACGCCACCCTCCGGGAGCTGTGCCGGGTGCAGCCCCAAAACCGGGAGGAGTTCCTCCAGGTCAAGGGAGTGGGGGCGAAAAAGGCGGAGCGGTACGCCGCACCCTTTCTGGAGGCCATCCGCACCTATCAGGAACATCCCTCTAAGGAGTGAGACATATGAAAAATACCACCCTCTGTTACATCCAGCGGGAGGACGAATACCTGATGCTCCACCGCATCAAAAAGGCCCACGACCTGAACCATGACAAGTGGATCGGCGTGGGCGGCAAGTGCGAGGAGAACGAAAGTCCCGAGGAGTGCCTGCTCCGGGAGTGTTGGGAGGAGACGGCCCTGACCCTCACCGACTACCGCTACCGGGGACTTGTCACCTTTGTCTCCGACGAGTGGGAGGGAGAGTATATGCACCTGTTCACCGCCGAGGGCTTTTCCGGGACGGTAGGCCCCTGCAACGAGGGGGTACTGGAGTGGATCGGCAGGGATGCGCTCCGGGCCCTCCCCATGTGGGAGGGAGATCACATCTTTCTCGACCTGCTGGAGGCGGAGGCCCCCTTCTTCTCCCTGAAGCTGGAATACCAGGGCGACCGGCTGGTCTACGCCGCTCTGGGCGGAGAGGAGCTGGAGCTGCCCTATCAGGGAGAGTTCCGGTTGGGCTAAAGCCTGAGCCATAGCGCAAAAATCACCGCAGGCCGCTGTATCCCGTACAGCAGACTGCGGTGGTTTTTCGTTCTATTCCAGTCCGTCGTAATGCCGCCTCACCCGGAGACGGTTCATGGCCCGGGCCAGGGTCGCCTCGGCCAGACGATGCTCCTGGATACTGGCCTTTTGGAGCAGCACCTCCCGGGCCTGGGCAGCCCGCAGCTCAGAGCGGTGGAGGTCGATGTCCTCCGGCCGCTCGGCGGACTTTACCAGCAGCAGCACCTCGTTGTCCTCTACCTTGACCAGGCCGTCGGACACGGCCAGCGTCATGGGCTCCTGCTCCGGCAGGTGGACGGTCATCATTCCCGGGATGACTGCGGCGATCATATTGCTGTGGTGGGCCAGGATGCCGTACAGTCCGTCCCCGATGGGAACGGTCAGCGAGAGGCAGGGGCCCTCATAGACCGGATGGTCGGCGGTGAAAAAGTGTATGGTGAAGGTCTCCATCACGCCTCACCTGCCTCGATCCTCTTTGCCTTGGCAATCACATCGTCCAGGGTGCCCACGTTGTAGAAAGCGGCCTCGGGGTATTGGTCTGCCTCCCCGTCCACGATGGCCTTGAAGCCCCGGAGGGTCTCCGACAGGGGGACGTAGACGCCGGGGATGTTGGTGAACTTCTCCGCCACGTGGGTGGGCTGAGAGAGGAACCGCTGGAGCTTTCTGGCCCGGCTGACCGTCATCCGATCCTCGTCGCTCAGCTCCTCCATGCCCAGGATGGCGATGATGTCCTGGAGCTCGCTGTACTTTTGCAGCACCTCCTGCACCCGCCGGGCAATGGTATAGTGCTCCTCCCCCACGATGTCCGGCTCCAGAATACGGGAGGCGGACTCCAGGGGGTCAACGGCGGGGTACAGGCCCTGCTCGGCGATTTTCCGGTTCAGAACGGTGGTGGCGTCCAGGTGGGCGAAGGTGGTGGAGGTGGCCGGGTCGGTCAGGTCGTCCGCCGGGACGTAGACCGCCTGGACGGAGGTGACAGAGCCGCTTTTAGTGGAGGTGATCCGCTCCTGGAGCTCCCCCATCTCGTTGGCCAGGGTGGGCTGATAGCCCACGGCGGAGGGCATCCGGCCCAGCAGGGTGGAGACCTCGCTGCCCGCCTGGACAAAGCGGAAGATGTTGTCGATAAACAGCAGCACGTCCCGGTGCTCCTGGTCACGGAAATACTCCGCCATGGTCAGCCCGGACAGAGCCACCCGCATACGGACGCCGGGAGACTCGTTCATCTGCCCAAAGACCAGGGCGGTCTTTTCCGAGACGCCGCTCTCCCGCATCTCCTTCCACAGGTCGTTGCCCTCACGACTCCGCTCTCCCACGCCGGTGAAGATGGAGTAGCCTCCGTGCTCCATGGCCACGTTGTGGATCAGCTCCTGGATGAGCACCGTCTTGCCCACTCCTGCGCCGCCGAACAGTCCGATCTTGCCGCCCTTGGGATAGGGCTCCAGCAGGTCGATGACCTTGATGCCCGTCTCCAGTATCTCGGTCACGGGCTGCTGCTCCTCAAAGTCCGGGGCATCCCGGTAGATGCTCCGGCGAGGGACGGTATCCGGCACCGGTTCTCCCCCGTCGATGGGCTGGCCCAGGACGTTGAACATCCGGCCAAGGGTGGCCTCGCCTACGGGCACCTGAATACTGCTGCCCGGGGCGAAGACTTCCATCCCCCGGGACAGTCCCTCGCTGCCGGAGAGCATAATGCAGCGGACGGTGTCGTCCCCCACATGGTGGGCCACCTCCATGACCCGCTGCTCCCCGTCCAGCTCCACGGTGAGGGCCTCCCGGATGTGGGGAAGGCTGCCCCGCTCGAATTCCACGTCGATGACCGGGCCGGAGATCTGTACGATGGTTCCGGTGTTCATGGTGTCTCCACTTCCTTCCTGCGTTTCCGCCGCTGGGCCAGTGCGCCGGCGGAGACCTCGGTGATCTCCCGGGTGATGGCCGCCTGGCGCACCCGGTTATACTGGAGAGACAGCTCCCCCAGCAGCTTCTCCGCATTCTGGTTGGCGGAGTCCATGGCGGTCATGCGGGCGTTCTGCTCGCTGCAAAAGCTGTCCACCAGGGCGCTGTAGATATACCCGGCGACGTAGCCATACACCTCCAGCCGGAGCACCTCCTCCACCGAGGGGATGAACTCAAAGGGCTGAGAGACCTTTTTCTCCGATGCGCCCATGGCGAAATAGCTCCGGTGGAAGGGCAGCAGACGGGTGGTGATGGCCTCCGATTGCAGGCTGCTCTCCATGTCGGTGTAGATGATGAATATTTTTTTCAGGCGGCCGGACTCGTACCGCTCCATGAGCACCCGGGCGATCTCCCTGGCCCGCTCCATGGTGGGGTTCTGGGCGGTATAGCGGAAGCTGCGCTCGATGGGGATGTCATGGCGCACGCAGAAGCGGCGGCCGCTCTCCCCCACCACGAACAGCTCCGTGTCCGGATGTCCCTTCAGCAGCTTTTGCATCTGCTTGAGGACGTTCTGGTTGTATGCTCCCGCCAGGCCCTTGTCCGCCGTGATGACGAGGCAGCCGTAAGTGCCCTCTGTCAGATGATCGTCCGGGTCTGCGGGGTAGAAATATGGGCTGTCGATATTGTCCACCGTCCGGAAGATGCGCTTGATCTCCGTCCGCACCGCCTCAAAATAGGGCCGGGTGCGATCCAGATCCGCCTTGGCCTTGCGCAGCTTGGTGGAGGCGATGAGATACATGGCGTTGGTGATCTTCCGGGTATTCTTCACACTCTCGATGTGATTTTTGATCTCTCTGGCGCTGGCCATGCTCAATCACCAGCCGTTTCCCGGGCCAGGAACCGGTCGAGGCAGGCCCGGGCCAGCTCCAGGATGCGCTCCCGATCCTCCCGGGGCAGCCGTCCCGTAGCGTCGATCCGGTGGCACAGCGCCCCGTCCTGTGCCTCCGTATAGGACAGCAGAGCGCCCTTGAACCGCTCCACCTGGTTGGGGCTCAGCTCCTGCATGACGTGGTTCAGGGCGGTCACCAGCAGGATCACCTGCTGGTGCTGGTTCAGGGGGTGGTACTGGTTCTGCCGCAGCAGCCGCATCAGCCCCTGGCCGTAGACCAGCTGTCGCCGGGTGGTCTCATCCAGGTCGCTGGAGAACTGGGTGAACACCTCCATCTCCCGGTACTGAGCCAGATCCAGACGGATGGCCCCTGCGGCCTGCTTCATGGCCTTCGTCTGGGCGTCGCCGCCCACACGGGAGACGGACAGTCCCACATTGACGGCGGGCCGCTGACCGGAGAAGAACAGGTCACTCTCCAGGAAGATCTGTCCGTCGGTGATGGAGATGATGTTGGTGGGGATATAGGCGGACACGTCCCCCGCCTGGGTCTCCACAATGGGCAGGGCGGTCATGCTGCCGCCGCCCAGCTCGTTGGACAGGTGGGCCGCCCGCTCCAGCAGACGGGAGTGGAGGTAAAACACGTCGCCGGGATAGGCCTCCCGGCCGGGAGACCGCTCCAGCAGCAGGCTCAGGGCACGATAGGCGATGGCGTGCTTGGAGAGGTCGTCATAGACGATGAGCACGTCCCTGCCCTGGTACATGAAATACTCTCCCAGGGCGCACCCGGCATAGGGAGCGATATACTGGAGAGAGGCGGACGCACTGGCGGAGGCGTTGACGATGATGGTGTACTCCATAGCCCCCCGCTGCCGCAGGGTCTCCGCCAGTCTCGCCACCGAGCTGGCCTTCTGTCCGATGGCCACATAGATGCAGACCACATTCTTCCCCTTCTGGTTCAGAATGGTGTCCAGGGCGATGGCGGTCTTGCCGGTCTGCCGGTCGCCGATGATCAGCTCCCGCTGGCCCCGGCCGATGGGGAACATGGAGTCGATGGCCAGCAGGCCGGTCTCCATGGGGGTGTCCACCGACTGACGCTGGATGATGCCCGGGGCGGGGTTCTCGATGGGCCGGTAGCCATCGGCCTGGATGTCCCCCAGGCCGTCGATGGGAGCGCCCAGAGCGTCCACCACACGGCCCAGAAATCCCTCGCCCACCGGCGTACCAGCGGTTTTTCCCGTGCGGCGGACATAGCTGCCCTGGGTGATCTCGGAGTCGTCTCCAAAGAGGATGCAGCCCACCTCGTCCCGGCGCAGCTCCTGTACCATGCCCTTGACGCCGGAGGCGAAGATCAGGATCTCCCCGTACTCGGCGTGCTCCAGGCCCCGGACGGTGGCGATCTCGTCGCCTACAGTGATGACCTCGCCGATCTCCTCCGGCTCCACCTGGGGATTCCAGCGCTCCACCGCCTCCCGCATCAGGGGGATAAAGCGGCCGCTGTCGGCAGAGTCGGCCTTGACCTCCTCCAGCTCCTCTCTCAGCTGCCGGAGACGGCCCTCCGCCGTCCAGTCGTAGATGTCTCCGCCCACGATCAGCTGGAAGCCGTACTCAATGTCCTTTGCCTCCTGCCACTCCAGGGCGCAGTCCTGCCCATACCTCCGGCGGACAAAGGCCGTCAGTCGGGCCAGCTGCTCCCCGCTGGGGGAGGCGCTGCTCCGGAGGAGGGCCTTGAACGGCGTTTTCTCACTCATCTTCATGAGCTTCCTTCCCTTCGACAAGGTCTAAAAACTGGTCATAAGGGTCGCTTTCCGATTGCAGCAGCAGCTTTTCCGTGGCGGACACCGCCAGATCGGTCATCTCCCGGCGGGCGGACTGGAGCATCTTCTCATGCTCCAGCTCGGTGCTGGCCCTCGCCTTCTCCATCAGCTGCTCCGCCTTCTTCCGGGCCTGCGCGATGGTCTGCTGGGCCTCCTGCTCTGCCTCCTGGGCGGCCCGGGCACGGTGCTGCTCCATCTCCTGGTCCACCTGCCGGAGCTGCTCCTCCCGTTCTGCCTTCAGCTGTTCCGCCTGCTCCAGGTGCTCCCGGGCGTCCTTGTCCATTTTCTGATAGTATTCCTCCCGCTGCTCCATAAAGCGCTTGACTGGATTGTAGAGCAGGAAGTACAGCCCGCCTGCCAGGATCGCAAAGTTAAACAGGTGCAGCAAAATCTGCTGCCAGTCGATATTCAGGGGTAACGTCATGACGCTCACCCACCTTACAGGACGAAGATGATCAGAATCACCGCCAGCAGAGCGTAGATGATCGCCGTCTCGATGAACACCAGGCCCAGCATCAGGGTGGTTCGGATCTTGCCCTCCGCCTCGGGCTGACGGGCGATGCTCTCCACCGCCTTGCTGGAAACCATAGCCATGCCGATACAGCCGGCAACGGCGGCCACACCGATGGCGAGAGCGGAGGCGATGGCCTTCGTACTGGTGACGGTGTCCTCGCTGGTCTCCTCGTCCTCTGCCGCCTCCGTTACGGTGGTCTGGGCGCTCTGATCGTCAGCGGGAACGCCGGTCTCTGCGGCGAAGGCGGGCACGGCCAGCACCAGCAGGGCGACCAGAGCGATCAAAAGTGCGGAAATGTTCTTCTTCATGGTTTTCATAGCGATTACCTCCCAATTATGCTGCGGCCTGAGCCGAACACTTTTTCTTTGTCTTTTTGGGCTTCTTCTCCCCCGGCTCGGACACCTCGCCGTAGTACAGGGCAGTCAGCATGGTGAGCACGTAGCTCTGGATGAGGGCATGGAGCAGGGTGAACAGCACCCCCACCACCACCGGCAGGACGAAGCTCAGGTTGATATAGTAGTACACCAGCTCTGTCACCAGCAGTCCGCTGAGCAGAGCTCCGAAAAGACGGAAGCTCATGGAGATGGGGAGCGAGAACTCCTTCAGCGTCCGCCCGATGCCCCGTATCCCGTTGCCTGCGATGCCGCCGGACATGATGAACAGGTAGGACAGACAGCCCAGGGCAATGGCCCCGTTGATGTCGGAGAGGGGCGCCGGGAGTGCGATGGAGCTGCCTCCGGTGGTGACTGCCTGAAAGCCGAACAGCTCAAAGCAGGTGCCCACAAAAATATAGCTGGCCGCCGCAAACAGGTAAGCGCCCAGCGCCCTGTTCCGCCAGGGGCTGTTCCGCTTTGCCATCCCGTCGAACATACCCACCAGCTGCTCCAGCAGCAGCTGGAGCTTGCCGGGGATTAGCTGAAAACGGGGAATGACAAAAATGCGCAGGAGGGCCGCCAAAATGAGCAGCACCGCCGTCACCGTAAAGGCGGAGATCAGCCCCGGGTTGACGTCCTTGATGCCGAACAGACTGATCTGGTTGACATCGTGGAGGACGGCGTCCTTCATAGCCACCTGGACTGACTCCGTCTCGCCACCGCCCAGGGAGCCTGTCAAAAACACGCCGATCAACAGAGCCGCCAGAATCAAAAGCCAGGAGATCAGCGCCACCTTTTGCTTGCCAATTCTCATGAAACCACCCCTTTTTCGACCCCGGCCAACAGGCCGCATCGAAGCAAGCTCGCCCGGAGACCGCTCTGCCGTCTCCGCACACTGTCCCTCGATCATGACGGCAGATGTTCTCCGTCTGCCGTCATTTATTATCGATTCGAACCTTTTCCAGGCTCTCAGACGGGGCTATTATAGTGCGGGTTTTGCAATATGTAAAATGTATATTTGACATATCAGTCATTCTCTTTTAATATGTCTCTTGTCCTTTCGTCATATCGTCCGGTTTTGGTCTTTTATACGACTTTTCTATTATCCGTTGTGCACAAATTTGGATTTCCCTCCAGGGCAGGACAGGTATCGTTTCCGGAGTCGCCTGCAGGCCCGTCCGCCCGGCTGTCCCCGGTATCTGCAAAATTCTTCCCTGAAATCTGTGTTGTCAAATGAATTAATTCACACATCCTACATTGACGGAGGGGGGCGTGGAATGGTAAAATGGGGAGAAATCAAAATGGGAGAGCAGGACTTATGTGGATTGCAGACCGCTGGAAAGACTATGAGCTGATCGACTGCGGCGGCGGGGAAAAGGTGGAACGATGGGGAAAGACGGTGCTGGTGCGCCCCGACCCCCAGGCCATCTGGAACACCCCCAGAGAGCGCCGGGAGTGGAAACGCCCCAACGGGCGGTATCACCGCTCCAGCTCCGGGGGCGGACACTGGGACAAGGGCCGTATGCCCGACCGGTGGCAGGTGCGGTATGACGACCTGGTCTTTCAGGTGGGGGCCATGAACTTCAAGCACACGGGCCTGTTCCCGGAGCAGGCGGTGAACTGGGACTTTGCCCGGGAGATGATCCGCTCCGCCGGGCGGCCGGTGCGGGTGCTGAATCTGTTCGCCTACACCGGCGGGGCCACGGTGGCCTGCGCCGCCGCCGGGGCGCAGGTGTGCCACGTGGACGCCGCCAAGGGGATGGTGGCCTGGGCCCGGGAGAACGCCGCCCTCTCCGGCCTGACCGACGCCCCCATCCGCTGGATCGTGGACGACTGCGGCAAGTTCGTGGAGCGGGAGATTCGCCGGGGCCATCGGTACGACGCCATCATCATGGATCCGCCCTCCTATGGCCGGGGGCCCTCCGGGGAGGTCTGGAAGCTGGAGGACAGCCTCTATCCCTTCCTGGAGCGGGCGGTGCAGCTTTTGAGCGACCGGCCCCTGTTCTTCCTCATCAATTCCTATACCACCGGCCTGGCGCCCTCCGTGCTGGGATACCTGCTGGACGTGCTGGTGACGCCAAAGCATGGGGGCCATACGGAGTGCAGCGAGCTGGGCCTGCCGGTGACAGCCACCGGCCTGGTTCTGCCCTGCGGCTCTGCGGGGCGGTGGATCGCAGACAGGAGATAATATGGAACAGAAAAACATCATCGAAATCAAGGACGTCGCTTTCCAGTACCCGGACGTGCCGGAGGGGTCGAGCCTGGTGCTGGACGGAGTGAATCTTTCCATCGAGCAGGGAAGCTTCGTGGCCATCCTGGGACACAACGGCTCGGGTAAGTCCACCCTGGCAAAGCTCATGAACGCCGTCTATCTCCCCAACAGGGGAACCGTCTCTGTGGACGGCATGGACACCGCCGACGAGGCGCATCTGCTGGACATCCGGCGGACGGTGGGCATGGTGTTCCAGAACCCGGACAACCAGATTGTCGCCAACGTGGTGGAGGAGGACGTGGCCTTCGCCCCGGAAAACCTGGGAGTTCCCTCGGAGGAAATTCGCCGACGGGTGGATGAGGCGCTGAAGATCGTGGGGATGAGCAAGTATGCCAGACACGCCCCCCATCTCCTCTCCGGCGGACAGAAGCAGCGCATCGCCATTGCGGGCGTCATCGCCATGCTCCCCCGGTGCATCGTCCTGGACGAGCCCACCGCCATGCTGGATCCCATCGGTCGGGAGGACGTGATGCGCACCATCACCCGGCTCAACCGGGAGCGGGGCACCACCATTGTCCTCATCACCCACCACATGGACGAGGCGGCCCAGGCCGATCGCCTGGTGGTCATGGACCAGGGCAAAATCATCGCCGATGGCCCTCCGAAGCAGGTTTTCCAGCAGGTGGAGCTGCTGAAATCGGTGGGACTCACCGTCCCGGAGACGGTGGGCCTGCTCTATCAGCTGAGACAGGGCGGGGTGGACGTACCCCTGGACGCCCTCTCAGTGGAGGAGTGTGCCCAGGAAATCTACCGGGCGCTGGCATAAGACAGGAAACATGGTAAATACCGAACTCCGGATGGCATCCCCGGGCTGGGGAGCGGTACCGGAACAGGGAGGAATTATTGTTTGGAACCAATATTAGAGCTGCGGAACCTGAGCTGCGTCTACAGCCAGGGAACGCCCTTTGAACATCAGGCACTGTCCGACGTGAGCCTCTCCATCTACCCCGGGGAATATGTGGGTATGATCGGACACACCGGCTCGGGCAAGTCCACCCTCATCCAGCATTTGAACGGGCTGCTCAAGCCCACCTCGGGCCAGATTTTGCTCCACGGAAAGGACATCTGGGAGAGCAAGGAGAGCGTCCGGGAGGCCAAGTTCCATGTGGGCCTGGTCTTTCAGTATCCGGAGTATCAGCTCTTTGAGGAGACGGTATATAAGGATATCGCCTTTGGCCCCACCAACATGAAGCTGAGCAAGGAAGATATCGACCGCCGCGTCCACGAGGCCGCCCACTTTGTGGGCCTGAAGGAGCAGCATCTGGACAAGTCCCCCTTTGAGCTCTCCGGCGGCCAGAAGCGCCGGGTGGCCATCGCCGGGGTCATCGCCATGGAGCCGGAGGTGCTCATCCTGGACGAGCCCACGGCGGGCCTTGACCCGGCGGGCCGGGACGCCATCCTCGCCAACATCCGGGACTATCACCAGTCCAAGGGCTCCACCATCATCCTGGTCTCCCACTCCATGGAGGAGGTGGCCCGGTCGGTGGAGCGCATCGTGGTGGTCAACGACGGGAAGATCCCCCTGGACGGCACCCCCCACGACATCTTCTCCCACAGCCAGGAGCTGCGCTCCATGGGTCTGGGCATCCCCCAGGTGACACAGGTGTTCCAGCGGCTCAGGGAGCTGGGACTGCCCATCCAGGACGACTGCGTCTACACCATGGACGAGGCCAGGGACGTGCTGCTGGCCCTGGCAGAGAAAAGGGGGCGGTCTGCGTGCTGAAGGATATCACTCTGGGTCAGTTTTTCCCGGGAGACACCATCGTCCACAACCTGGATCCCAGGACGAAGATCATCATCGTGGTGCTCTATATCGTGGCCCTGTTCTCCGCCCAGGGAGTCGTCACCTACGGCCTGATGCTGCTCTTTCTCATCACCTGCATCCGGCTGTCCAAGGTGGGGGCCAAGGCGATTTTGAACGGTATGCGCCCGGTGGTCATCATCCTCATCTTCACCGGCGTGCTCAACCTCTTTTACAACACCACCGGCGACGTGCTGGTGCATTGGTGGGTGTTCACCATCACCACCGGGGGCGTCCGGACGGCTTTCTTTATGGTGGTGCGCATTTTAATGCTCATCAGCGGCACCTTCCTGCTGACCTACACCACCTCCCCCATCATGCTCACCGACGGCCTCGAGGATCTGTTGGGGCCGCTGAAAAAGCTCCATGTGCCGATACACGAGCTGGCCATGATGATGTCCATCGCCCTGCGGTTCATTCCCACACTGATCGAGGAGACGGACAAGATCATGTCCGCTCAGAAGGCCCGGGGAGCGGACTTCGACTCCGGCAATCTGCTGGACAAGGCCAAGGCCCTCATCCCTCTGCTGGTGCCCCTGTTTGTCTCTGCCTTCCGGCGGGCGGACGAGCTGGCCACCGCCATGGAGTGCCGCTGCTACCACGGGGGCGAGGGCCGCACCCGGCTGAAAAATCTGGCCTATACCAAAGAGGACTATATGGCCCTGGGACTGGGGGTCGCTCTGACCGCTGTGGTCATGGTGCTGGCCATGGGCTTCGGGGTGTGACAAAGCCGCTGCCGTCGAAAGGAGGGGGCCTATGCGTAATATCGCCTTACAGCTGATGTATGTGGGCACCGCCTACCACGGCTGGCAGATTCAGAATAACGGCGCCACCGTCCAGGAGACGCTGGAGCAAGCGGTGTCCCGGGTGGTGAAGCATCCCGTCCGGTTCACCGGGGCGGGTCGCACCGACGCCGGGGTTCACGCAAAGGTGTACATCGCCAACTTCCGCACGGACTGCACCATCCCCTGTGACCGGATGCCCCTGGCCTTCAACGCCCAGCTGCCGGAGGACATCGTGGTGGTCTCCGCCCGGGAGGTGTCTCCGGAATTCAACGCCATCGCCTCCTGCATCAAAAAGGAGTACACCTATCAGGTGTTCAACTCCCGGATACGGAACGCATTTTATGTCAACCGGGCCTACTTCTATCCCAAGCGGTTGGACGAGGGCGCCATGGCTCAGGCGGCGGAGCAGTTTGTGGGCACCCATGACTTTGCCGCCGTCCGGGACGTGGGCACCAATGTCCGCTCCACCGTCCGGACGGTCTATTACTTCGACGTGGCCCGGGAGGGAGATCTGATCACCCTGAAGGTGTGCGCCAACGGATTTTTGTACAACATGGTTCGTATCATGGTGGGGACGGTGCTCTACGCCGCCGAGGGCAAGCTGACCCCGGCGGAGATTGGAGATATCCTGCTGCGTGGGAACCGGGTAGAGGCCGGGCCCACGGTACCCCCCGGCGGACTTTACATGACCCGGCTATGGTACCGGGAACCGGTGGGTCTGGACACAGACCCGGAGGAATGAGCCCATGGAAGAAAACAGAGAAAATCAGGCAACGGCCCGGAAAGAGGAGGGCCGCCAAAAGAAGGAGGCTCCCGGCTGGCTGAAGGTGTTGCTGCGCATTTTGGCCAGCATCTTCACCGCCCTGTTGGTGGCCCTGGCGGTGGTGCTGGTGCTCAATCGGGATCAGCTCAACCTGGATCTGGTCAAGCGGTATCTCACCTATCAGGCCCTGGAGCGGACTGAGGAGGGCCAGGGGGTGGAGTTCACCATCTCCTCTGAGACGGATAACGTCTATGCCGCCCTGAGCGACAGCCTCGTCGTCTGCAACGCCAATCACATCTGGGTCTATTCCGACGGGGGCACGGCCTATGTGGATATGGAGGCGGCCCTGGCCCAGCCGGTGATCCAGACGGCGGGGGACTATGCTCTGGTCTACGACGCAGGCGGAAGCGAGCTGTATCTGTTCTCCGGTCGTGTGCTCATCTGGGAGTATGAGACGTCAGGGAGCTATGAGCTGATCTCCGCCCGGGTGAACGACCAGGGCTGGCTGGCCGTGGCGGAGCAGGCTACCGGCTACAAGGCGGCGGTGACGGTGTACGACGCCGGCCAGAATAAGATCATTACGGAAAACATCTCCTCCAGCTTTGTCATGGACGCCGCAGTGTCCCCGGACAACAGCCAGGTGGCCCTGCTGACCATCGGCCAGGACGGCATGGACTTCGTGTCCACCCTGACGCTGTACAGCTGCACCGACGGCAGCGAGACCGTTTCCGCCCAGGTAACCAACGGCGTAGTGCTGGATCTGTCCTGGGATGACGACGGCATCTGGCTCCAGGAGGAGAACGGCGTCCGCCGCCTGGATACCCAGCTCCAGGAGCTGGGGAGCTGGGCAGAGAGCAGCTATTACCTCCAGAGCTACTCCCTCCAGGACGGGTATGCAGTGGAGTATTTCAGCTATTACCGCTCCGGCGCCCTGGGAGAGATCGTGGTGCTGGACGACCAGGGTGCAGTCTCCGGCACTCTGGAGGTCGAAGGAGAGGTGCTGTCCGTGACGGCGGCGGGACGATATATTGCCGTGCTCACCGGCAGCGAGCTGACGGTCTATACCTCCGATCTGGAGGAATACGCCTCTATTGAGAATAGCGACGGCACGCTCCGGGCGCTGGCCCGGTCTGACGGTGCGGCCATGCTCATCGGCGTCGACACGGCCCATGTCTTTTTGCCATAAGCCACAAGAGGAAGGAATCGGAATATGAATCTGTTTGACCTGGTCATCATCATTGTATTGGTACTCTTTGCTGTTCTGGGCGCACGCCGGGGGCTCATCATGACCCTGTGCGGCCTGGTGACGGCGATTCTGGCCCTGGTGGGGGCGCAGATGGCGGCGGACAGCCTGTCTCCCGCCCTGGCCCAGGCCATCCAGCCGTCTATCCAGAGCAGCATCCAGCAGTCCATCGACGAGGCCCTGGACACGGAGCCTCAGACGGAGGAGGAGGCCTCCGCCGCTTTGGAGGACGGGGGCTTTTTGGCCCAGATCTTCGATTCAGAGGTGTATCAGTCCTTCTCCCAGTCTGTAGACCAGGGAGTGCAGGCGGCCACGGCGGACGTGGCGGAGAGCATGGCCATCAGCCTCTCCAGCTCTATCGCCTGGCTGGTGGTATATGTACTCGCCTTTGTTATCATCCTGCTGCTGGGCCACCTGATCGCCCGGGTACTCAACGTAGCGGCCCGTCTGCCGGGACTGCACTTTTTGAACAAGTCCCTGGGCGGCGTGTGCGGCCTGGTGCGGGGGCTTATCATCGTGGCTGTGGTCTGCTCTCTGGGGGCGTCCTTCGGTCTGATCGGTCAGGAGAGCCTGGAAAGCAGCCTCCTGCTGGAGCTGCTCGCCTCCTTTACCACCTTTTCTCTGTAGAAATAAGGAGAACAGGACTAGATTTGTTCACAATTATATGATATTCTTTCCCTAAAATTGTGAAGACCCTCTCAGAGGGAGTTAAGGAGTATCTATATGCAGCCTGTACTGTGTTCCAAATGCCACAAAAATGTGGCAGTGATCTTCCTGACCAAAATGGACGGCGGGGAGACGAAGAATGAGGGCTATTGCCTGAGCTGTGCCAAGGGCATGGGCATCAAGCCTGTGGACGACCTGCTCAACAAAATGGGCATCTCGGACGACGACCTGGACAACCTGACCAACGACATGATGTCCGCCTTCGGCGGCCCAGAGGCCATGGAATCCCTGATGGAGAGCCAGCAGCCCACTGACGGAGAGAACGACGACAGCGACGACGAGGACGAGGAGGACGGCAAGACCGCCACCTTCCCCTTCCTGAATCGTCTGTTCGGCTCCTCCAATCCCCCCACCCCCCAGCGGGAGGAGCGGGAGGACAACCGCAGCCGGGATGACGGGAACCGTTCCGACCAGAAGCAGCAGAAAAACGGCGGCCAGAAGCGGAAATTCCTGGAGAACTATTGCACCTCCCTGACCCGACAGGCCCGGGAGGGCAAGCTGGACGGGGTCATCGGCCGGGAGCAGGAGATCTCCCGGGTGATGCAGATTTTGAACCGTCGCCAGAAGAACAACCCCTGTCTCATCGGCGAGCCCGGCGTAGGCAAGACCGCCATCGCCGAGGGCCTGGCCCTGCGCATCGCCTCCGGCGACGTGCCCTATAAGCTCCAGGACAAGGAGGTCTATCTTCTCGACCTGACCGCTCTGGTGGCGGGCACCCAGTTCCGGGGTCAGTTTGAGAGCCGGATGAAGGGCCTGATCGAGGAGATCAAGAAGATCGGCAACATCATCCTGGTTATCGACGAGATCCATAACATCGTGGGGGCCGGAGACGCCGAGGGCTCCATGAACGCCGCCAACATCCTCAAGCCCGCCCTGAGCCGGGGCGAGATCCAGGTCATCGGTGCCACCACCTACAACGAGTACCGGAAATACATCGAGAAGGACGCCGCCCTGGAGCGCCGGTTCCAGCCGGTGAACGTGGCGGAGCCGTCCATCGACGACTCGGTGAAGATTCTGGAGGGCATCGCCCACTTCTATGAGGACTACCATCAGGTGACCATCCCCCGGCCCATCCTGCGCCAGGCGGTCACCCTGTCCGAGCGGTATATCACCGACCGGTATCTGCCGGATAAGGCCATCGACCTCATCGACGAGGCCTGCTCCGACGTGAACCTCCACAACGCCAACCTGGCCCGGCTGGCCGCCATCCAGAAGGAGCGGGCGGATCTGGCCAAGGAGAAGGAGCTGATCCTGGCCAGCCAGGAGCAGCAGTCCTCCCAGCGCTCCGCCCGGCTCAAGGAGAACGAGCAGAAGCAGTCCCGGTGCCGCCAGCAGCTCACCGCCGTCAACAACGAGGCCATCAGCCTGCAGAGCGGCGGTGGAGACCAGTCCCAGCGGGAGGAGCGGCTGCGCCTGATCGGGCAGCGGTCGGAGAAGCTCCGGGAGGAGCTGCGCACCCTCCAGGAGGAGCGCAACAACATCCAGACCACCCCGGAGGACAACCGGGGCTACGAGCGGCTGGCCTACCTCCGCAGCGCCGAGCTAAAGCTGGACGAGGAGCAGCGCAGCCTGGAGAGCCTGGGCCGTCCCCAGCTGGGGGTGGAAAACCTGGCCCGGGTCATCGAGCTGTGGACGAACATCCCCGCCAGCCGCATCCAGGAGGAGGAGTTTGCCCGCCTGAGCCAGCTGGATCAGCGGCTCAAGCAGCACATCATCGGCCAGGACGAGGCGGTGGACGCCGTCACCCGGGCCATCCGCCGGAACCGGGTGGGTATCTCCCCCAAGCACAAGCCGGTCTCCTTCATCTTCGTCGGCTCTACCGGCGTGGGCAAGACCGAGCTGGTCAAGCAGCTGGCCCAGGATTTGTTCAACAGCCCTGAGTCCCTGATCCGGCTGGACATGTCCGAGTTTATGGAAAAGCATGCCGTCTCCCGCATCGTGGGGTCGCCTCCCGGCTATGTGGGCTATGACGAGGCGGGGCAGCTCACCGAAAAGATCCGCCGGAAGCCCTATTCCGTCATCCTCTTTGACGAGATCGAGAAGGCCCACCCGGATGTACTCAACATCCTGCTCCAGATTTTGGACGACGGCCAGATTACCGACTCCCACGGGCGGAAGGTGAACTTTGAGAACACCGTCATCGTCATGACCTCCAACGCGGGCAGCGAGTCCAAAAACGGCAGCGTGGGCTTTGGCCGCACCGCCGACGAGCAGGACAAGGAGAAGACCATGAAGGCCCTTCAGTCCTTCCTGCGGCCGGAGTTCATCAACCGTGTGGACGAGATCGTCCACTTCAACCACCTGAGCGAGGAGAACTTCAAGGGCATCACCGGCATTATGCTGGGCGAGCTGAGAGACTCCCTGGAGGAGAAGGGCATCACCTTCACCTGGGACGACGCCCTGGTGGACTATCTGACCCGGAAGTCCTACTCCCTGACCTACGGGGCCCGGAACCTCCGGCGGCTCATCCAGAAGGAGCTGGAGGACGTGATCGCCCAGCGGCTCATTCAGAACTACGATCAGCAGATCACCTTCCTCCAGGCCACAGCGGAGAACGACCAGATCATGCTCATCAGCGGCTGACGGTATCATATCACATTGGAAAGAGGCGAGGTGAGGGGAATGTTGGATGTCTGTCTGCTGGGGACAGGGGGAACCATGCCCCTGCCTGGACGGTGGCTGACCTCTCTGGTGCTGCGGTGCAACGGACGCAGTCTGCTCATCGACGCCGGAGAGGGCACCCAAATCGCCGCCCGGGAGGCAGGGTGTACCTTTAAGAGCCTGGACACCATCTGCATCACCCACCTCCACGCCGACCACACCGCCGGGCTGCCGGGACTGCTGCTGACCATGGGCAACATGGACCGGACGGAGCCGGTGACGGTCATCGGGCCGGTGGGCATCGGCCGGGTGATGGAGGCGGTGAAGGTCATCGCCCCGGAGCTGGCCTTCCCTGTGACCGTCCGGGAGCTGCCGCCGGAGACGGAGCAGACCATTGACCTGGGGGACTGGAGGATCACCGCCTTTCCCCTGCGGCATACGGTGCCCTGCTTCGGCTATCTGGCGGAGGTGCCACGGAAGGGGAAATTTGACCCGGCCCGGGCTGCCCGGGCGGGCATCCCCAAGCAGCTCTGGAAGCATCTCCAGCAGGGGGAGACGGTGGAGGGCTTCACCCCGGACATGGTGCTGGGCCCCGCCCGACAGGGCATCCGTCTGGTCTACGCCACCGACACCCGCCCGGCAAAGGCGCTCTATAGGGCTGCCGCCGATGCCGACCTGCTCATCTGCGAGGGGATGTACGGCGAGGCGGAGAAGCTCCCCAAGGCCAGGGAGACCTGCCATATGATGTTCCAGGAGGCCGCCAAGACCGCTAAGCGCTCCGGAGCCAAAGAGCTGTGGCTGACCCATTTCAGCCCCTCCTTGAACCACCCGGAGGACTGCCTTTCCGCAGCCACCGACCTGTTCCCCGCCGCCTCCCTGGGCTACAGCGGACGGCGCACCACCATACGATTTCCCGGCGAATGAGCTTCGCCGGGATTTTTCGTTCTCATGCTCCGGACGGAAACGGCTCCCCGTCAGAAAGCTGCCACAGGGAGCCGTGAGCGGAGGCAAGCCAGCAGCAAACGATTCGCAGACAGTCCGATATGCCTCGACCGGTCAGGGGCTCCCGAAGCCGTATCCTGTGTTCTGCTATTCCTTTTAGGCATAGCCAGCCATAGGAAGAAAGCATTTGCTATTCCCGCCTTCTTCATCTAAAATATAGGAAACAGAGGAGGTGGTCATCGGTGCCGGATGTGAACAACGAGGCCCAGCGCTTCTATCAAAATCTGGTGGACATCGGCTTTGAGGAGGAGATGATCTCCCGCTGCGTCCTGCTGAGGGAAAGAGGACGGCGCAGGGAACTGCTGCGCACCCTGCAGGGCGGTCGTCGTGATCTGCTGAACCATATCCATGCAGAGCAGAAAAAGCTGGACTGTCTGGACTATCTGGTCTATCGGCTCAATCAGGAGGAGAGATAGGATGAATCGATTTTTTGCATTATTCCTCTCCGCCTGCATGTTGGCTCTGCTGGTAGCCTGCGGCGCAGGGTATACAGAGACTTCGTCTGATGCGGAATCTACCGCTGAAGCAGCGGTGGAAGATCAGTCGGAAGCAGGAAGCGAAACCATAGCGCCGGAAGCGTCGGCTTCGGCAGACGAAGCTTACGATGAGGCGGTGGATGCTGACAGCACTTCTTCCGGCAGCAATATACTGGTCGCCTATTTTTCCTGCACCGGCACAACAGAGCAGATCGCCCAGTGGATCGTCGACGAAACCGGCGCAGACAGCTATCAAATCATACCGGAAACGCCCTATACAGCGGAGGATTTAGACTATAACGACTCCTCCAGCCGGGCCAATCAGGAACAGGCAGACGCATCCGCACGGCCTGCCATTTCCGGTGGCGTGGAGAACATGGCGCAGTACGATGTGATCTTCCTCGGCTACCCCATCTGGCACGGACAGGCGCCGAGAATCATCAGCACCTTTTTAGAGCGCTATGAGTTCTCTGATGTGACGATCATCCCCTTTTGCACCTCCCACAGCAGCGGCATCGGCTCCAGCGCAGAGAATCTGCACGGGCTCTGTTCGGACGCCGTTACCTGGCTGGAGGGACAGCGGTTCTCCGGGGACGCAACAGAGAACGACGTAGCTGAATGGGTAGGCAGTCTTACGCTGCCAAAAGAAGACTCGGAGGTGACACCCTTGAAAATGAACGTGCAGATCGGAGACAGCGTGTTTACCGCCACGCTGGAAGAAAATGAGGCGGTCAGCGCCCTTGTCGAACGGATGGAGGAGGCCCCCGTCGTAATTGAGATGAGCGACTACTCCGGCTTTGAGAAGGTCGGTTCTCTTGGTGCCAGCCTGCCCGCTGACGACAGCCAGACCACCACCCAGGCGGGAGACATCGTCCTGTACTGCGGCGATCAGATCGTGATCTTCTACGGCTCCAATTCCTGGAGCTACACCCGGCTGGGCCGCATCGACGACCTGACCGGCTGGGAGGAAGCCCTGGGCAGCGGCGATGTGACCGTCACCTTTTCACTGGATTAAGTGTACCCTATCCTTTTACGATCCATTTAGAAAGCGAGGCAATCATCATGGAAGAAAAACTGAATCTGACAACAGAGTGGGACAAGGTGTTTCCCAGGAGCGACAAGGTAAACCACAGCAAGGTGACCTTCCACAACCGGTACGGCATTACACTGGCGGCCGATTTGTACGTGCCAAAGGATGCGCATGGCAGACTTCCAGCCATCGCCGTCTGCGGCCCGTTCGGTGCGGTGAAGGAGCAGTCCTCCGGCCTGTACGCCCAGACCATGGCGGAGCGGGGCTTCCTGACCGTCGCCTTTGACCCCTCTTATACCGGCGAGAGCGGCGGCACGCCCCGCTATATGGCCTCCCCGGACATCAACACCGAGGACTTCATGGCGGCGGTGGACTTCCTGTCCGTACAGGACAACGTAGACCCGGACAAGATCGGCATTATCGGCATCTGCGGCTGGGGCGGTATGGCGCTCAATGCAGCGGCGCTGGACACCCGCATCAAGGCCACCGTCGCCTCCACCATGTACGACATGGCCCGGGTGAACGCCAAAGGCTACTTTGACAGCGAGGACAGCGAGGAGGCCCGGTATGAAAAGCGCAAGGCCCTCTGCGCCCAGCGCATTGCCGATTACAAAAACGGCTCCTATGCCCTGGGCGGCGGCGTAGTAGATCCACTGCCGGAGGATGCGCCCTTTTTCGTCAAGGACTATTACGACTACTACAAGACTCAGCGGGGCTACCATCCCCGCAGCCTGAACTCCAACGGCGGTTGGAACGTGACGGGCTGTCAGTCCTTCCTGAATATGCCCATCCTGGAGTACAGCCAGGAGATCCGCTCTGCCGTCCTCGTCATCCACGGTGAGAAGGCCCACTCCTGCTATTTCAGCCGGGACGCCTTTGCAAAACTCACCGGCGACAACAAGGAGCTGATGATTATCCCCGGGGCTGTCCACACCGATCTGTATGACCGGATGGATATTATCCCGTTTGACAAATTGGCATCCTTCTTTGAGACTTATCTGCGCTGAAAACAGATATTGAAGGGAGCGGTATCACATGTCTGGTAAAACATTGGTAGCCTATTTTTCGGCCAGCGGCGTCACTGCCGATGTAGCAAAGAAGCTGGCACAGGCGGCAGAGGGCAATCTGTATGAGATCAGGCCCCGGGAGCCGTACACCGCCGCCGATCTGGATTGGACGAATAAGAGATCACGCAGCACGCTAGAGATGAACGACCTCTCCAGCCGCCCTGGGCTGGCAGACCGGAACGCCGACATTGCCAAATATGACACGATCCTTCTGGGCTTTCCCATCTGGTGGGGCGTTGCACCTACCATCGTCAACACATTTCTGGAAAGCTATGACTTCTCCGGAAAGCGGATCGTCCTCTTTGCCACCTCCGGCGGCAGCGGATTTGGGAGAACTGCGGATGTCCTGAAAGCGTCTGTATCAGCGGACACAGAGCTCGTCGTCGGGAAGCTCTTAAACGGGAGGCAGACCGTAGCTGATCTGAAAAAATGGGTGGAGACCCTGTAAGCATCCCCCTTCCCAATGGCCCGGCGGCAGGCAGACCGGCCAAACACCGCAGCTGTTCCCGCAGAACAAAATGAGCCAATAAAAAAGATCACCCTCTCCCCCACACGGATATGCGGGGAGAGGGTGAAAAAAAGGAAATTTTTCAGGACTTCATCGCAAAGATGGGCTGGCGTTTCCCGGCAGGAAGGGTTTCCCCAGGGTGAGACGCCGGATCTGTGCGGTGACGTTCCAGAAGCCGCTTAGCGCCAGCAGCTCCAGGCATTGCGCAGAACACAGTACTCGTCCCAGCTGTCCGTCCGCCAGGTGCGCTCCCTGGTGTGGTTGCACCGCAGCAAATTTTGAATGAAATTCTTCATAACAATTTCCTCCAGTCCAAAAGACGTATTCCTTCGTGTGGGAGAACCATCTCCCTTGCAACTCCTATTATAGCCGGAGGATTCCGCTTGTCAAGTACATTTTTGAAAAATCTGTCGTTCAATCATGGATTTTTCCTGTGCATATTTCGCTAACACGATTTAGTGCGGAAAAGAAACCCCTCTGTTTTGCAGGATGTCTTGCAAAGCAGAGGGGTTTACGAATTCGCCGGGAGATTTTTATGGTGTTGTGAGTGCGTGCTGCTCTCCCTCCGTCACGGCTTACGCCGTGCCACCTCCCTCACAGAGGGAGGCAAGAGGGGTGTGCGAAAACCTTGGCTCCCTCTCTGAGGCGAAGTGCCGCCGTAGGCGGTAGAGCTGTCAGCGAAGCTGACTGAGGGAGAGCAGTAGGGGCTATCATTCGGCAGGAAACTCCCGGCAAATCCGCACCAACCCCTCACCCGTCCAGCTGCTCCCGCAGGGTTCGGTTGACCACCTTGGGGTCGGCCTTGCCCTTGAGGGCCCGCATACACTGGCCCACCAGGAAGCCGAACACCTTTTGCTTTCCGGAGCGGTATTCCGCCACCTGGGCAGCGTTGGCGGCCAGGACGGTCTTTACCGTCTCCTCCACCAGTCCGGCGTCGCTGATCTGCTCCAGGCCGTGGGCCTTCACATAGGCCACCGGGTCGGCATCGTCGTCAAAGACGGCGGAGAACACCTGAGAGGCGGTGCTCCGGTTCAGCTTGCCGTCGGACACCATTTGGATGATGGCGGCCAACGTCCCGGGCGTCAGGGCCATATCCTTGGCCTCCATGCCCTTCTCCTTTAACGTGCGGAGCAGCTCTGCCATCATCCAGTTGGAGACCTCCTTGGGCGGGGCCCCCAGAGCCACCGCGGCCTCAAAGAAGTCCGCCAGGGCCCGGGTGCCGGTGAGCAGCCCGGCGTCATATTCCGGGAGACCGAATTCCCGGACATACCGCTCCTGCCGGGCCTGAGCCATCTCCGGCAGGCCGGAACGCAGCTCCGCCAGATAGTCCTCGCTCAGCTCCATGGGTGGGATGTCCGGCTCCGGGAAGTACCGGTAGTCCTGGGCGTTTTCCTTGGAGCGCATGGAGAAGGAGGCGTCTTTGTTTTCGTCCCAGCGGCGGGTCTCCTGGACGACCTGTTTGTGATCCATCTCAATGAGCTCCTGCTGGCGGCGGGCCTCATAGCGGATGGCCCGGGCAATGGCCTTGAAGGAGTTCAGATTCTTCATCTCCGTCCGGGTGCCCAGTTCAGAGGAGCCCATGGGACGGACGGACAGGTTCACGTCGCACCGGAGGGAGCCCTCCTGCATCTTGCAGTCGGAGACCCCCAGATACTCCAGGGTGGAGCGGAGCTTTTCCAGATAGGCGATGACCTCGTCGGCAGAGCGGAAGTCCGGCTCGGTGACGATCTCGATGAGGGGAACGCCGCAGCGGTTGTAGTCCGCCCGGGTCTGGTCGATCCAGTTATCATGCACCAGCTTGCCTGCATCCTCCTCCATGTGCAGCTCGTGGATGCGGATGATCTTTTCCTCCTGGCCCACCTGAATGGGCACCTTCCCGTTGCGGCCGATGGGGAGATAGAGCTGGGAGATCTGGTAGGCCTTGGGCAGGTCGGGGTAGAAATAGTTCTTCCGGTCAAATTTGCAGTACCGGGTGATCTCGCAGTTGAGGGCCAGACACGCCTTGGCAGCGTATTCCAGCACCCGTTTGTTCATGACAGGCAGGGTGCCCGGCATACCGGTGCAGATGGGGCAACAGTGGGTGTTGGGCGCACCGCCGAACTCGGTAGTGCAGGAGCAGAAGATCTTCGTCCGGGTGGCCAGCTCCACGTGGGTCTCCAGACCGATGACGATTTCCCAATCCATTATCGAACGCCTCCTTGCTCTGCGGGGATGAGAGTGTGGTAGTTCGTGCTCTGCTGGAAGGCGTAGGCAGCATTGAGCACCCTCTGCTCTCCCAAGACGGGGCCTACCAGCTGGGCGCCCACCGGCATCCCGTTCCCGTCCAGTCCGCAAGGGATAGAGATACCGGGCAGACCCGCCAGGTTGACCGAGACGGTGTAGATGTCGGACAGGTACATCTGTAACGGGTTGGACAGGCTCTCCCCCAGTCTGGGGGCGGTGGTGGGGGCCACAGGCATGAGCAGCAGGTCATATTTCTCAAACGCCCGGTCGAAGGCGTTCTTGATGACCGCCTTCACCTGGAGGGCCTTTTTGTAATAGGCGTCGTAGTAGCCGGTGGAGAGGACAAAGGTGCCCAGCAGGATGCGCCGCTTGACCTCCGCCCCGAAGCCCTCGGTGCGGGTCTTGTTGTAGAGATCGGTCAGGTCAGTATACCCCTCCGCCCGCCAGCCGTACTTCACCCCGTCGAACCGGGACAGGTTGCTGCTGGCCTCGGCGGCGGCGATGATATAGTAGGTGGGCACCACGTACTCCATAACGGGCAGGCTGCACTCCTCCACTGTGGCTCCCCGGTCACGGAGCACCCGGGCAGCGGCGAGCACCCGCTCGGACACCTGGCTGTCCAGGCCCTCCCCGAAGCAGTCGGTGGGCACGCCGATGCGCATCCCTGTCAGGTCGCCGGAGAGGTTCTCCAGCAGCGTGCCGTGAGGGGCGTCCAGGCTGGTGCCGTCTCTGGGGTCTCTCCCCTGGATGCCGTCCAGGATGGCGGCGCAGTCCTCGGCAGTCCGGGCCAGAGGGCCGATCTGGTCCAGAGAGGAGGCGTAGGCGATGAGCCCGTACCGGGAGACGGTGCCGTAGGTGGGCTTCATACCGGTGACGCCGCAGTAGGAGGCGGGCTGGCGGATGGAACCGCCGGTATCCGAGCCGATGGCGTACCAGCACTCCCGGGCGGCAATCGCCGCCGCCGCCCCGCCGGAGGAGCCGCCGGGCACCCGGCTCAGATCCCATGGGTTTTTCGTGGGGCCGTAGAAGGAGGTCTCGGTGGTGGAGCCCATGGCGAATTCGTCCATGTTCAGCTTGCCCAGCACCACGCCCCCCATGGCGTGAATTTTCTCTGTGAGGGTGGCGTCATAGGGAGGCACGAAGTCCCCCAGTATTTTGGAGGCGCAGGAGGTCTTGACCCCCTTGGTGCAGATATTGTCCTTGATGGCCAGGGGCACCCCTGCCAGCGGGCCGGTGAGCTCTCCGGCGGAGATTTTTTTCTGCACCGCCTCCGCCTCCTCCATGGCCCGATCGTTGAGGACGGTGATAAAGGCGTTGTTCTCCCGGTTTTTGGCCTCGATGGCCGCCAGGGCGGCCTGGGTGGCCTCGGGAACGGAGACCTCCCCGGCTTTGATGGCTCTGCCCAGCTCCAGGGCAGTCAGTTCCAGCAGGCTCATGTCTCGTCCCTCCTATTCCACCGTCTTGGGCACCAGATAGCTCTCCCCGTCCGGGGCGGGGGCGTTGGCCAGCAGCGCCTCCCGGGGGAAGGACGGCTCCACCACGTCCTCCCGGAGGACGTTTTTCACCGGGAAGGTGTGGCTCATGGGTTCGATATCGGTGGTGTCCAGCTGGTTCAAAATGTCCATATAGCCGATAATCTGCTCCAGCTCTCCGGTCATCCGGGTCTTTTCCTCCGGGGGCAGCTTCAGTCGGGAGAGAGCGGAGACGTAGTCCACCATCTCTTCGGTAATTTTCATAACAGTATTCCTCCTTTATGGCTTACGGCTCCAGACGGCTCAAATCTCTGGGAAACAGGCAGGCGTACCGGACGTTGTCCAGGCCGCACAGCTTCATGGTCAGCCGCTCCAGACCGATGCCCAGGCCGCCGTGGGGGGGCATCCCGTGCTTGTGGATGGTCAGATAAGAGGTGAACTCCTCCGGGTGCATCCCCTTGGACAGCATTTTTTCCACCTGCATCTGATAGTCGTGGATGCGCTGGCCTCCGGTGGTGACCTCCATGCCCCGGAACAGCAGGTCGAAGGACAGGGTGTATCTGGGATTCTCCGGGTCGTCCATGGCGTAGAAGGGCCGTTTTTTGGTGGGATAGTGGGTGACAAAGACGAAGTCCGCCCCGTATTCCTCCTGGAAGTAGCGGCCGATGTTGGCCTCCTCCTCCGGCTCCAGATCGTAGGGATCCCGGATGGGCCGGTGATACTTGGCGGCGGCCAGCTCCTTGGCCTCCCGGAAGGTGCAGATCGGGATCTGCTCCACGTTGGGCAGCTCAATCCCCAGCCGCTCCAGGTCGTCGGCGTACTCCCGCCGAAGCAGCTCCATGGCATACCGGAGGTAGCCCGTCTCCACTTCAATGATGTCGTAAAAGGAGCGGATATACCCCATCTCGAAGTCCATAGAGGTGTATTCGTTCAGGTGCCGGGGGGTGGAGTGCTTCTCCGCCCGGAACACCGGGGCCACCTCGTACACCTTTTCATAGACCCCCACCATCATCTGCTTGTAAAACTGGGGGGACTGGCCCAGAAACGCCTTGCGGTTGAAGTATTCCAGCCGGAAGATGTTGCTGCCCCCCTCCGCCCCGGCGTGGACGATCTTGGGGGTGTGGATCTCCGTAAAGCCCTCCCCGGAGAGATATTCCCGGAAGGCTCGGCCCAGGCCCTCCTGAATTTTGAACACGGAGCGCTTTCTCAGGTTGCGCAGTACCACTGGCCGCAGGGCTAGCTCGGTGTCCAGGTTCAAATCCAGCTTCCACTTGTTCACCGGTACGGGCATGGGCTCCGCCGGAGAGGAGAGCACCTGAATGTCCTCCACCCGGATCTCCATCCCGCCCGGCGCCCGCCGCTCCCGGCAGAGGGTCCCGGTGACGATGACGGCGGACTCCTCGCTCACATTCGACAGATCGATTCCTGCGCCGCAGACGCACTGGAGCACCCCGTCCCGCTTCCGCAGGGTCAGAAAGGTCAGCCCCTCCCCCATGGGCCGCTTGCTGTGCACCGCCCCGTGGACGGTGACGGTCTGCCCGTCGTATGCTCCCGTTTTCAGCTCTGACAGCTCCAGCCGTCCGGTCTCCGACGTTCCGGTCACAAATTTCATTTCCAGCTCCTCCTTTACGTCCGGAGCATAGAAAAACGCCCCGGACTGTCATTCAGTCCGGGACGGAAAAAACACTCTCTCCGTGGTACCACCCGAATTGCGCTGGCCCCGTTGTCAGCACCACTTTGAACTCCTTAACGCAGAGATACGGGAGACCCTCCTGGTCCTGTAGACCACTCGAATCCCCAGCTCCGGGGCGTTGCGCCGTTTCCCACTGTGGACAGGACTTTCAGCCGGTGGCCCTGTTTCTCTGACACAGCTTGCGGAAGGACGATCCCCTTCTCAGCCTTTATTGCGGTTATTATAGCGGCTTCCCAGCGTATTGTCAAGAAAATTTTATCCGGTAACGTGCTATCACGCTAAAGCGGCCCTGATAAAGAGGCGCCTGCTACGGGGCACGAGTATGGTTGAGCCCAAACCGTCGTCGCAGGCTGGAGGCATATGACAACATAACCGCCGCCGGAGCTGACTTCAGCGGTTTAAGGGTGGCAATAAAACGCTTCCATTATCGTGCTGCCGGTGATACAATGGAAGAAAACGACACAGGAGGTATTCGATCATATGAATATGCGAAGCTGGATTCCCTTTGAAACCGTCGGCGGAATTTTGCTCCTGCAAGGGAGCGTCAACGGAATGGATGGAAATGTGATACTGGACTCGGGATCCCAGCGTTCCGTCATAAACGCATCCTATTTTGCGGAGGAAGACAAAGCTCCCACCGTTTCAAAGGCGGCAACCACCGTAGATGAAAATGGCCAGGTCGTGAAATCGCCAATCAGTGAAGTCGTCATCGAAGAAATCAGGGTTGGCGGCGAAGTCTTCCGCACCCTGGAAGGGCTGTCTCTCAATTTGGACTATGTGGAAAAGCAACTGAAGGCTGTGAAAGAGGACGTGAAGGTGCTGGGCACGATCGGAATGGATATCATCAGCCAGCACACGGTAAGTATTAATTATAGAGACAGCCAGATCGCTTTTGATACAGAGATCGCCGATGACACGCAAATATCTCCCATCGCTTTCCTTCCCAACGGGCTGATTACCACGCCTGTCTGTGTCAATGACGCCAGCTATCCCTTTATTGTGGATACCGGCGCATCGGTGTGCGTGGTTGAGGATGATCTGAAACAGGATTTGTTCGGCTCATGGTTAGATGAGAAAGCGGGGCTGTTTGCATCGACTGGCTTCTCAGTCTTTGGCAGGCAATTTAACAATGTAACCTTCCTGAATCAAAATCTTGACGATATTAAGAAAGGGGCCTCTTTATATGGCATTATTGGCTCATGCTGCCTGTTGGACTCTGTTGTTACCATCGACTGCCCGAATAAAATGATATCTATATCTTGAGCAAAGCGTCTGTCAGGCACTCATCTGTCGCATCCTTGCAGGCTCTCTCTTAACAGGCAGACTGCCGCCGCCGGAGCTGACTCCGGCGACGGCAGTTGTGCTAAATTCGGTTATTTTTCCTTCGTGGTCGATTTCTTGGCAGTCGCCTTGCGCACCCGGCCCTCCTTGAGCACCACGGCAGTTCGGGCAGGGAGGTACAGCTCCACGAAGTACTGTCCGTCAAACGCCTTGGCGGGGTAGGTCATGTGCTCCACCAGGTTCTGACCGCCGTACTTCTCGTCGTCGGTGCACAGAGTCACGGTGTAGTCGGCGTTGTTGGGTACCGGCACCAGCACGTTGGTAAAGGACTCGGTGGGGTTGAAGTTGAAGGCAAAGAGCAGCCCCTTCCGGTAGAAAGCCAGGAGCTTGTCCTCCTCCCGGAGCAGCTTCATGTCCGCCATCCGCTGCTGGAACAGGCCCTTCCGCTTGGCCATGAGAATCATGTCGTGGTCGAAGTCCCCCAGCCACTGATATTTCAGATAGCCGTTGTCCCGCAGACTCCACTGACGGCGGCAGTAGTAGAAGCTCCAGTTGTTGCCCTCCCGGGGGAAGTCGATCCACTCCGGATGTCCGAACTCGTTGCCCATGAAGTTCAGATACGCCTCACCGCCTCCGGCCAGGGTCAGCAGACGAATCATCTTGTGCAGGGCGATGGCCCGGTCAATGGTGGGGTTGTGCATGGCCTTGTCCATGTCGGTGTACATATTGGCGTCGGCCATCCGGAAGATCAGGGTCTTGTCTCCCACCAGGGCCTGGTCATGGCTCTCGGCGTAGGCGACGGTATTCTCTCCCGGGCGACGGAGGCACATATCCCCCCAGATCTGGCCCAGGTTCCAGTCCTCGTCCTTTTTCTTTACCGTGCGCACCCACAGATCGGGCAGGCCCATCCCCAGGCGGTAGTCGAAGCCGATGCCGCCGTCCTGGATGGGCAGGCACATGCCGGGCATGCCGGACATATCCTCGGCGATGGTGATGGCGTTGGGGTTCACCTGACGCACCAGCTCGTTGGCCAGCTGGAGGTAGGTGATGGCCTCCACATGGGTATTCAAGGAGAAATACTTGTGGTCGTCGTCGAAGTTGCTCCCCAGGCCGTGGTCATGGTAGAGCATGGAGGTGACGCCGTCGAAGCGGAAGCCGTCGAAGTGGTACTCCGTCATCCAGAACTTCAGGTTGGACAGCAGGAAGTGGATGACCTCATCCTTGCCGTAGTTGAAGCACTTGGTGCCCCAGGCGGGGTGGTCCCCCTTGGCCCCTGCGTGGAAGAACTGCCACTCGGTGCCGTCGAACATATTGATGCCCTCGGTGGTGTTCTTGACGGCGTGGGAGTGTACCACGTCCAGCAGCACCCGCAGACCCAGCTTGTGGGCCCGGTTCACCAGGTATTTCAGATCCTCCGGCTTGCCGAACCAGCTGGAGGCGGCATAGAAGTTGGACACCTGATAGCCGAAGCTGCCGTAATAGGGATGCTCCATGATGGCCATGAGCTGGACGGTGTTATAGCCCGCCTTCTTGATGCGGGGCAGCACGTCCCGGGCAAACTCCCGGTAGGTGCCGATCCGCTCCTCCTCGGTGGCCATGCCCACATGGGCCTCATAGATGTAGAGGGAATCGGCGGCGGCAGGCTTGAAGTCCTGGTCTGTCCATTCGAAGGTCTTGCGGTCGTCCACCACCTCCGCCTGCCACTCCAGGGTGTCCTTATTCTGCACTACCCGGCGGGCATACAGAGGGATGTGGCCCGTGCGCTGGAGATTGGCGTCCACGAAGGTCTTAACCTTGCAGCCGTCCCACAGGGCGTCGTCCCCCTCCAGAAACAGCTCCCAGTTGCCGTTTTGCAGCCGCTTCATGGGATACTGGGTGATGTTCCAGTCGTTGAACTCACCCGCCAGATATAGCTGGTAGGCGCTGGGGGCCCACTCCCGGTAGACCCAGCCGCCGTCCACGTGATGGATGCCGAAATAGTTATATGCGTTGGCAAATTCCGTCAGCGAACCGCCGTTGGGGAGCAGACGGCTCTTGGTGCCATAATAGCAGGCCATACGCAGGTCGATGTCTCCCTCAAAGGGCTTGAGCTGCGGATTCAGTTCCAGAATACGATACAAATTGGTTCCTCCTTTGTACAGTGAGGTGGCCACAGGCCGGTATTCCCCCGAGCCGGGCCGGTCATTCAAAGGGTCTCCGGGAAGGTCGCCTTCCCTGATTTTGTATTATACACGGTTTTATTCCGTTTGCCAACCGACAAAACGGCGAATTTGATACCCAGGTCGGCGTTTTCCTTGGCCGGATGGCTGCTATTTTCCCGCCCCGGCATCGGATTCGACCGTTTTTGTCCCATCTTTGGCGGATAACGGCGCAGATCCGGGGCAGATTACAGGAAAAGGAGGGATAAAGCATGGACAACGCCTCGCCCCACGACATTCTTCCCGCCGGTCTCGCCATGGCCCTGGCCAACGACCCGGAGGGACTGGATCGGTTCCTCTCCCTGCCTCCCAAGAGCCGGGCGGCTCTGGTCGCCCGGGCACGACAGGCTCGCTCAAAGGCGGAGATGCAGTCTCTGGTGTCGGATCTCCGGAGTTGACAGGGCAAGCCCCGACCGAAGCGTCCGGCTCCGGTCAGGGCTTTTTTATCGCTCCTGGGGCCCTTCCAGGGCAGAGCGCAGCTTCGCCAGTGCCTGCTTCTCAATGCGGGATACATAGGAGCGGGAGATGCCGCACTCTGCCGCCACCTCCCGCTGGGTGCGGGGCGGTCTGCCGTCCAGACCGTAGCGTTGAACGATCACTGTCCGCTCCCGGTCGGTGAGCACCTCGTCCACCGAGGCCCGCACCCGGAGGCAGGCGTCCCGGACGGCCAGATCGTCCAGCATATTGTCCTCCACCCGGATGACGTCCATCAGGGAGAGGGCGTTGTCGGAGTCGTCGCTCTCCAGGGCCTCCGACAGACTGACCTCCCCCGCCAGCCGCCGGGTCTTGCGCAGGTGCATCAAATTCTCGTTTTCAATACACCGGGCGGCATAGGTAGCCAGCTTGATCTGTCGCCCCGGCTGGTAGGTGTTGACTGCCTTGATGAGCCCGATGGTGCCGATGGAGATGAGATCGTCGGTGTCTCCGGACTGAGCGAAGTATTTCTTAGCAATGTGGGCCACCAGTCGGAGATTGTGCTCCACCAGCTTGTTTCTGGCCTCCACGTCTCCTTCCGCCGCCCGGCGGAGGTACTCCCGCTCCTCCGCCTCCTTTAACGGCCGGGGGAACGAGCCGGTGGAGGTCAGGCGCAGAGTGAACAGATGTCCCTGGAGCATCAGCATGGTCAAGAGGGATAGCATAGCCCCAACTCCTTTCTCCCATCAGGGTATTCGGAGAGGGGTCGTCTCTTTTCATGGGACAGGCAAAAAAGTCGCCCTGCAGCCCGGGCTTCCGGGCTGTAGGGCGATGATATTGCGGTTTTGTCTTACCGGGCGGCCTTGACTGCCTTGATCTCGGAGATGAGCTGGGGGACGACCTTGAACAGATCACCCACGATGCCGTAGGTGGCGACGCCGAAGATGGGCGCGCTCTCGTTCTTGTTGACGGCGATGATGGTCTCGGAGTCCTGCATACCGGCGGTGTGCTGAATTGCGCCGGAGATGCCCAGGGCCACATAGATCCGGGGATGGACCGTCTTGCCGGTCTGGCCCACCTGATGGTCGGCGGAGATCCAGCCCGCGTCCACCACGGCCCGGGAGGCGCCTACCACGCCGCCCAGGACACCGGCCAGCTCCTCGGCCAGGGCGATGCCCCTCTTGGGGTCGGAGCTGATGCCGCGGCCCACGGAGACGATGACATCGGCCCCGATGAGATCGACCATCTTCTCGGCGGTCTTTTTGATCTCCAGGATCTCCACGCCGATGTCCTCCGGCTTCAGATCCACGGCCACGTTCTCCACCACGACCTTGGCGGCAGCGGCCTCGTCAAAGGCCTGGGTCTGCATGACGCCAGGGCGGACGGTGGACATCTGGGGACGGAACCGGGGGCAGATGATGGTAGCCATCAGGTGGCCGCCAAAGGCGGGACGGGTCATCTTCAGGTTGCGGTCCTCATAGTCGAACTTCTGCTTGGACAGGTCCAGAGAGGAGGACTCCTTCAGGAACTCCACATACTTGCCGGTGTCGATGTCCAGATGGGTGGCGTCGGCGGTCAGGCCGGTGTGGAGACGGGCAGCACAGCGGGGGCCCAGGTCACGGCCCAGGTTGGTAGCCCCGATGAGGACGATCTCCGGCTTCTTCTCCATCACCAGGTCGCACAGCACCTTGGCATAGCCGTCGGTGGTGTAGTCCTTGAGCAGGGTGCTGTCGCAGTAGTACACCCGGTCAGCGCCGTAGCCGCCCAGGGCCTTGATATAGTTCTCGTTGACGTTGCTGCCCAGCACCACGCCGCACAGCTCCACGCCCATGTCGTCGGCCAGCTTGCGGCCCTCGCTCAGCAGCTGATAGCTGATCGACTGGAGCACGCCGTCCCGCTGCTCGCAGAACACCCAGACGCCGTGGAATGCGGCGGTATCCGTGAAATTGTAGTCAGACATGATTGTCGCTCCTCTCTCAGATCAGATGCTTGTCGTTCAGGATGCCCACCAGCTGACCGGCGTCCTCCAGCATGGTGCCCGCTCCCTTCTGGGGAGGGGTGAAGGACTTGAACACGTTGGTGGGAGAGCCCTTCAGGCCGATGGTGTCCACCTCGATGAGGGGGTCGTCCTTCAGCGCCTCGTAGTCAAAGACCTCCAGAGGCTTGCTGTAGCACTCGAAGATACCGCCCACGGACATATACCGGGGAGTGGCCAGCTCCTTGACACAGGTGATGAGGCAGGGTGTCTTGACCCTGAGGAGCATATAGCCGTCCTCCAGCAGGCGCTTGACCACCAGAGAGCCGTCCTCCTGCTGCTCGATACCGGCGGCATAGGTCACCTGGGGCAGGTGCAGCTTCTCGGCGATCTGGGGGCCCACCTGGGCGGTGTCGCCGTCAATGGCCTGACGGCCGCAGAAGACCACGTCGCCCTCGTCCACGCCGATTTTGTTGACGGCAGCGGCCAGAATCTGAGAGGTGGCAAAGGTATCGGAGCCGCCGAACTCCCGTCCGGAGACCAGCACCGCCCGGTCAGCGCCCATGGCCAGCAGCTCGCGGAGCATCCCCTCCGCGGTGAAGGGGCCCATGGAGACGACAACCACCTCGCAGCCGGTCTTGTCCTTGAGCTGAAGAGCGGCCTCCACGGCGGTCAGGTCGTCGGGGTTGGTGATGGTGGCCATAGAGGCCCGGTCCAGGGTGCCGTCCGGCTTGACGGCCACCTTGCCGGAGGTATCGGGTACCTGCTTGACACAAACAATCGCTTTCATTGTAACAACACCCTCCTTACTTGAGCATATCGCCGGAGATGACCATCATCTGCACCTCGCTGGTGCCCTCGTAGATCTCGGTGATCTTGGCGTCCCGCATCATGCGCTCGATGGGATAGTCACGGGTGTAGCCGTAGCCGCCGAACAGCTGCAGGCAGCGGCGGGTCACGTCGCTGGCGGTGCGGGAGGCGATGAGCTTGGCCTCGGCGGCCTCCACGCTGTAGCGCACCTTGGCCCCGTCTGCGGCGGACTGCTTCTTCAGGGCGGCGTTGTAGACCAGGAAACGGGCGGCGTCCACCCGGGCCTTCATCTCGGCCAGCTCGAACTGGGTGTTCTGGAACTGGGCGATGGAGCGGCCGAACTGCTTGCGCTCCTTGACATAGGCCACCGTCTCATCCAGGGCGCCCTGGGCGATGCCCAGAGCCTGGGTGGCGATGCCGATACGGCCGCCGTCCAGGGTCTTCATGGCCAGGGCGAAGCCCTTGCCCTTGACCCCCAGCAGACGGTCCTTGGGGATGCGGCAGTCCTCGAAGATCAGCTCGCAGGTGGAGGAGCCGCGGATGCCCATCTTCTTCTCGTGCTTGCCCACGGAGAAGCCGGGGTCGGTGCGCTCCACGATGAAGGCGGAGATCTCCTTCTGCTTGCGGCCCCGCTTGTCCAGAACGGTGCCGGTGACGGCGATGATGATGAACACGTTGGCATAGCCCGCGTTGGTGATGAAGATCTTGGAGCCGTTGAGCACCCACTCGCCGGTCTCCTCGTCCAGGACGGCGGTGGTCTGCTGGCCCTGGGCGTCGGTGCCTGCGCCGGGCTCGGTCAGGCCGAAAGCGCCCAGCCACTCGCCGGAGCACAGCTTGGGCAGATACTTGGCCTTCTGCTCGGGGGTGCCGTTTTCATAGATGGGGGCGGCGCAGAGGGAGGTGTGGGCGGACAGGATGACGCCGGTGGTGGCGCAGACCTTGCTCAGCTCCTCCACGGCCAGGACGTAGGTCAGCACGTCGCCGCCGGCTCCCCCCACGCTCTTGGGGAAGTAAATACCCATCATGCCCAGCTTGGCCATCTTCCGCACCGTCTCCACGGGGAAGCGCTCCTCCTCGTCCACCTCCTGGGCCAGAGGCTTGACCTCGTTCTGGGCGAAGTCACGGAACATCTTCTGTGCCAGCTGCTGCTCTCTGTTCAGCGTGAATTCCATAAAAGAGTCCTCCTAATATAATCTCCACAGTCCGAACCATGCAGCCGGTAACAGCTGCATGGTCGGTCGGAATGATATGATGCGTTGTGTCTTACAGCTGATCCACCGGGGTCTTGGTGCGGTCGGCGTTGTAGACGTAAAAGCCCTTGCCGGTCTTGACGCCCAGCTGGCCGCCGCGGACCATCTTCCGCAGCAGCGGGCAGGCCCGGTACTTGCTGTCGCCGGTCTCCTGATACAGCACGTCCATAATGGCCAGGCAGATGTCCAGGCCCACATAGTCGCCCAGCTCCAGGGGGCCCATGGGGTGGTTGGCGCCCAGCTTCATGGCGGTGTCGATGCCCTCGATGTCGGACACGCCCTCCATCTTGATGAAGGCGGCCTCGTTGATCATGGGGATGAGGATGCGGTTGACCACGAATCCGGCGGCCTCGTTGACCTGGACGGGGGTCTTTCCGATCTGCTCGGAGATGGCCTTGATGGTCTCCACCGTCTCGGGGGCGGTGTTGGCCCCGGCGATGACCTCGATGAGCTTCATCCGGTCGGCGGGGTTGAAGAAGTGCATGCCGATGACGGGGTGGTTGATGCCCTTGCCGATCTCGGTGATGGACAGAGAGGAGGTGTTGGAGGCCAGGATGCAATCCGGCTTGCAGATGGCGTCCAGCTCGGAGAAGGTGGTCTTCTTCACCTTCATGTCCTCAAAGGCGGCCTCCACGATCAGATCGCAGTCACCGCACAGATCCTCCTTCAGGCCCGGGGTGATGGCGGCCAGAATGGCGTCCACCTTCTCCTGGGTCAGCTTGCCCTTGGTCACCAGACGGGCGTAGCCCTTCTCGATCTTGGCCTTGCCGCCCTCGGCCCACTCCTGCTTGATGTCGCACAGGGCGACCTGAATCCCACACTGGGCAAACGCCTTGGCAATGCCCTGGCCCATGGTGCCTGCACCGATAATGCCGACTTTCATTGTAATGACCTCCTGTTTGATATGAGATATATTCCTGAATCCAGACAAATTCTGCTGCCGCTGTTCAGTTGTTGGTAAACACAGGCTTCGGCTTGGGCTTTTCACGGCTCATGAAGCAGCCCAGGCCTTCGATTTGGTCGTGGGTCTCGAAGCAGGAGCCAAACAGCCCCTCCTCCAGCACCAGGGCGTCGTCCATGCCCTTCTCCAGGCCCTCGTTGATGGCCTTCTTGCAGGCCCGGACGGCGATGGGGGCGTTTTTGGCGATGCCGGCGGCCATCTTCAGGGCGGCGGGCATCAGCTCCTCCTGGGGATAGACGGCGTTGACCAGACCGATGCGCAGGGCCTCGTCCGCCTTGATGTTCCGGGCGGTGTAGATCAGCTGCTTGGCCATGCCGGGGCTGACCAGGCGGGCCAGACGCTGGGTGCCGCCGAAGCCCGGGGTGATGCCCAGGCCCACCTCCGGCTGACCGAAGACGGCGTTGTCCGAGCAGATGCGGATGTCGCAGCTCATGGCCAGCTCATTGCCGCCGCCCAGGGCAAAGCCGTTGACCGCGGCGATGACCGGGATGGGGAGCGTCTCGATCTTGCGGAACACGTCGTTGCCTTTCTTGCCGAAGGCCTCGCCCTCCGCTTTGGTCAGGGTGCTCATCTCGCCGATGTCCGCCCCGGCCACGAAGCTCTTTTCGCCGGAGCCGGTGATGACCAGGCAGCGGACCGCGTCCAGGTCGATGGCGGAGACGGTGGCGTCCAGCTCCTCCAGAACGGCGCTGTTGAGTGCGTTGAGTGCCTTGGGCCGGTCGATGGTCAGCACGGCCACAGCCCCCTGTACCTCATACTGGATAAATGACATTTGGTTTTCCTCCTCAGCGTTGTGAAATACTGAAAGTGGATTCGTTATTTTTTTAACGTTCGACTGTAGTATACTCGCTTTGTTCCCGGGACGCAAGAGGAAAACGTGAATTCATTGTTAAATTTTTGGCAACTTTGCCCCCGGATTCTGGGCAAAAGCACAAGAGCGGCCCGTAAAACGATCCTACCTGGTACGCAGGCCGTTCATCTCACGACCTGTCTCCACCGACAAATGCCGGTCACACCGACAGGGATTGTCTCAAATGCGATGGGAGCGGATATCTGGACTGCGGAAGACGCTGGCTGATGCCAGACGAAGCAGGTACGCCGACATCATTATCGGCCAGTGACGAAAGTGACAAAACCAGTCAGGGCCAACGGATAAAGCAAACAAAGACAGCCAGTCCTCAGACTGGCTGTCTTTCCTGTGTTGGCACTACCGATTTTCCCGGGCCGTCTCCAGCCAAGTATCGTAGGCGC
>JAJPWY010000023.1 GCA_021205725.1 Clostridiales bacterium | reverse complement strand
GAGCTGTTAAATTTTCTTCATTTACCCATTGACTTTTTGTTTGCAGACTCCATTTACCTCGGCTACGGGACTTGCCACAGGCAACTCCCTTCGTATGCACAGCAAAAAATATGCGTTGCGTATCTATCATAGCGCATACTACGTAAACACGCAACGCATAAATTCTATAAATCAGGCTGCTTTGTAGGTGTTGCAATGATACTTTACAGATAAGAAAAAGGAAAAAAGAGTAGCGAATAGGAACTGGCGTTCTCCGAAAGATGTTCTTTCTTCTTTCCCAGTGTGTAAAGTATGATTGACGAACCTACATTGCAGTCCTGCATCCTGGCACATTTTCATTACGTCTGTCCGGAGAAATTTCATCAGTTCCTTGGTGCAGTTGTGTTTGCATCCTGCTTTGCAGTCATCCTTTCTCTGCTGACAAGGCAACGGCTCTGTGTCCAATTTCCAAACGCTGTTCAAGCTGTTCAATACAATATGGACATGGATATTTCCAGTCCCATTCTGCCCATCTTCATGAGCGCAGGCCAACATCTGACGCCCCGGAAAATGTATCCGGGCAAATTCCAGACACAGCTCCTGCGCACGTCCCAACATCAACCCCAGTTCCCTATCCTGCGGGTCAAAGCTGATGATGCAGGGCAAAGACAGCGACATTTTCAGTGCCGGCGTGGTTGTCGCCCAACACCGACATCCCCCGCCGGAAAACCCGGCGGGGGATGTGCTTTGCTTTGGGAAGCTATGGCAAAGAGGAAAACCCTCTGCGCTTATTACTCAGCTTCGGCCTCGGCCAGCTCCTTTTTGTAGCTGCGGTAGGTCACGATGGCGGCGGCGATCAGGATGACGGCCAGGGCCGCGTCGGCCACATAGAACATCATCACCCATGTTGCCGTGGAGTCGTCGTTGAGCTCCAGAGCATTGGAGTTTACCTGAGCGTACAGGTTCTCATGGGCTGCGTTGCGCAGGGCGATCACCGTGTTGGCGTCGTCCGTATTGCTCAGCAGAGTGGGATCGGCGGAGAAGGACAGGCCCTTGGTCAGGCCCACCCGGATGCCCAGGTTCAGATCCATGTAGAAGTCTGCCAGGGGATCCATAGCGTCGGTGATGACCGCGCCGTGGAAGCCCCACTCATTGCGGAGGACTTCGGTCAGCAGAGCCTCGCAGCTGCCGGCCCACTCAGCGCCCACGCTGTTGAAGGAGGTCATGACGGCGGTGCTGTTGCCGTCCTTGAAGGCGGACTCGAAGGCCTTCAGATAGATCTCACGGAGGGCCTGCTCGGTGGTCCAGGTGCAGATGCCGTTGGTGCGGTTGGTCTCCTGGTCGTTCAGGACGAAGTGCTTCAGGTAGACCATCACGCCCTGCTCGGTAGCGCCCTTGACCTCCAGACCGCCCATAATGCCGGACAGAGTGCCGTCCTCGGAGTAGTACTCGAAGTTACGGCCGGAGAAAGCGCTGCGGTGGATGTCCATGGCCGGGCCATACCAGCCGGTGATGCCCAGCTCGTTTGCCTCAATGCCCATCTGGGTGCCGCGGGCATAAGCCAGATCCTGGTTCCAGGTGGCGGCAATCATGGTGGCGCAGGGATAGGCGGTGCCGACGTTGTCGTTGTAGTTACTGGTCAGGCTGGCGGGGCCGTCGGAATCCACGGACTGAGGAGCATTGATGGAGGCCATAGCGGTGCTCTTAAAGCCGCCGTCGGTGACCATGTTCACCATCTCGTCCACGGTGAGCTGATCCAGCAGGTCGTCCCACTGGGGATCGTCGTAATCCAGGCCCACCATGTCCGCCAGGGTCAGGCCGTTGTCCGCCCCGGTGGTGGGCATCTCAGCGTCGGGATCGTCGTACTCAGACATATCGTTGGTGGCCTTGCTGGTGTAGACGGCGATCTGCTCTGCGCTCATCTCGTAGTTGGTGGGAGCAGCGGTGGCCTCCTCGTAGTTGGCGAAGCCGTCCGCCCGGCTCAGATAGGTGACGTCGCCCCGGGCCTGGTCAAACTGGTTGACGGCAGCGGTCTCGTCGCTGGAGCGGGCGCCGTCGTTCTCGTCGTTGTAGATCACATCATCCTCGACGGTGATCGTCTCGGAGTCCAGTACGGTGTGGGAGTCGGAGTTGATGGAGACGGTGTAATCACCAGCCTCCAGGACGTATGCGCCGCCCTCGGCCTTGATACCGGTGTCGTCATAGGAGGCCATATCCTCCAGCTCGAAGGTGATGGTCACGGTCTCGGAGGCCCCGGCCGCCAGCTCGCTGGTCTTGGCGAAGGTGAGCAGGTTGGCGCTGGCCTTCTCGATGCCGCCGTTGGTGTAGGGAGGATCGAAGTAGACCTCCACCACGTCCTTGCCTGCCACAGAGCCGGTGTTGGTGACGGTCACCTCCATGGTGACGGTGGTGCCGCTGACGGAGAAGCTGGAGATCTCCTGTTCAAAGGTGGTATAGCTCAGGCCGTAGCCGAAGGGGTACTGAACGGTGGAGTCGTAGTCGATCAGCCCCTCCACGGCAGCCGTCTCATAGAACTTGTAGCCCACATAGATGCTCTCCACGTAGTTGACGAACTTCACCTCGCCGGTGCCGCCGTTGATCTCGTCGGAGTTGGTGTAAGAGAAGTTGCCATAGTTGTTGGAAGTGGGGGTGTTCTTCAGGTCATAGACCCAGGTGTCCACCGTCTTGCCGGAGGGGTTGACCTCGCCGGAGAGGATCTGGCCCAGAGCCTCGAAGCCGTTGACACCGGCACCGGCCACCCACATGACCGCGTCGATGTTGTCATACTCATCCACCCAGCCCATCTCCATGACGTTGGAGGAGTTGACAATGATAATGACCTTGCTGAACTCGCTGGTGACCCGCTCCACCAGCTCAATCTCCCGGTTGCTCAGCTCCAGATAGCTCTTGCTGGAGTCGATGTCGTCCTCCTGAGTGGAGTACACCACGTCGCCGCCCTGCTGGGTGGTGTTGTAGGTGCAGTCGGAGGAATAGGTGTCGGGCAGATCCATGCCCTCACCGCCGGAGCGGGTCAGGACGATAATCGCCGTGTCGGAGAACTCCACAGCCTGCTCAAAGATACCGGCCTCGTCGTACTCCTCCATGGTGGGCTGCACGATGGTCCAGTCCTCGTTCATCATGCCCACCTCGGGGCGGTCAGAGCGATAGTCCACATAGAACTGGCTCAGGTCGTCGTTCAGGGTGTAGCCTGCGTCCTTCAGGCCCTGGAGCAGAGAGGTGGCGGTGGACTCGTCCACGTCGCCGGAGCCGCTGCCGCCATAGACGGGCTGAGTGCTGCCCCAGCCAAAGACGTTCAGCTTGGTGTCCGTGCTGATGGGCAGGGCGTCGTCGTCGTTCTTCAGCAGGACGATGCCCTCATCAGCGATGGTCTCCGCCAGCTCCAGGGACTCCGCCTGAGTCTCCTCGCTGAGGGCCATCTCATCCGCCAGCACCTGGCTGAGCAGAGAGTACTCCGTGCCCAGGCAGATCCAGTTGACGGCGATGGCGACGACCAGCACCATGGCCAGGAAGGCCTCCCAGCGGATGAAGGAGCGCTTGGCCTCGTTCTGCTTGCGTACCACGATGCTGATGACGATGACCGCCACCACAGCCACGCCGATGAGGACGAGCTGAGGTGCGCAGGCGGCGATATTGCTGTACACGTCCTCCATGGAGACGGTGACAGACCCGCCGAACATCAGGTTGTAGATGTTCGCGCCGATGATGGCCACGGCCACCACGAAGATCACGGCAAGGATCAACGGGAGCAGCCAGCGGTTTTTCTTCTTCTTGTTGTTCATTCTGTACCTCCTTGAATCGTGAAGCTGTACTTCCCTGACAGGCCGTCGGGCGGAGAGGCGGGCTCCTCCTCCGGCACTGTCGCTGATGCCATTCTATCACTGGGAAATCATTTGGATAAAAAACGGAACGAACGGTCAAAATATGGCGTGAACGGTATCAAAAGGCCTCCGCAGTCTGCACAACTGCGGAGGCGCTTTGCTTAGATATTCTGTGTGAAATGTCTGTCATGCGGGCTGCTGCATCCCGACTGGTTCTGTCTCCACCCGCTCGGGAAGGAGCGCCTGAACCACGAAATAGCCGTCCCGCTCCCGAATGTCCAGGACGCCGTCGCTCCGGTCCACCACCTGACGGATCATCCGCATACCGATGCCGTGGTTTTCCCTGTCCCGCTTGGTGGTGCGGAGGGTGGGGTTCTGGCTGAGTACGGAGCAGTCGATCCGATTGCGCACCTCCACCCGAAGATACCCCTTCTGCTCCCGCATGGAACAGAAGATGTCCGGCGACTCCACCTGGCAGGAGGCCTCGATGGCGTTGTCCAGCAGATTGGACAGCAGACTGCACAGCATCTGCTGCTGCACCTTTAATTCTCTGGGCAGCTGGACGTCCAGCACCACGGGGATGTCACGCCGCCGGGCGTCCGCCACCTTTTGAGAGAGAATCATATCCACAAGCTGATTACCTGTGGCCACCAGCTCCTGGCGCTCAAACTGGGGCCAGATATCCCGTTCCAGCACCTGGCGCATCTCGTCGTATTTCCCCTGCTCCAGCAGAGATTCCAGATAGAAATAGGTGTTTTTCATCTCATGTCGGGCGGTCCGGGTCTGCTCCAGCTGCGCCTGGGCGTCGTCCACCTGCCGAATCTGGAAGGCCAGACTCTGGTTGGTCAGCTGGAGCTCCATCTGCTTCTCCATCTCCCGGGCCAGACGGACGAACAGGGCGTAGGCAGAGAAGCTGACGGCCAGCAGCATGGCGTTGACCGCCGTGTTCATGGCAAGGTCCCCATTTCCACTGGGGTTCGCCCCGTCGATCTGCTCCCACAGGAGCAGGAGCAGCACCGGCGTCAGAGCGGAGATGCACCAGTACCCGGCGGAGATGGGGGTGTGAATGGGGTGGCTCATGGTCTTGCACAGCAGGGCCGCCAGCAGGATCATGACGACACTGATCACCTTGCCCACCAGCCAGGCAAACGGGCTGTCCCCCAGCAGCTCCGGCCAGTAGTCCTCCGTCGTCTTGTACAGAAAGGAGACGAAGAGGACACAATCCTTGAAAAACAGGATGGTGACCAGGTGCTGCTGCCAGTACCCCTTCAGACAGCGCACGGCGAACAGAAATCCAAAGAACACGATGAGAATGGCGTACAAATTGAACCGAACTGTGTCGGACAAAAGGCCAAACGCCTCATTGCTCACGATGACCGCCGTGTTGCACAGGAAAAAGGTTACTCCGCATCCCACCGCCGTCAGTATGGTCCGTCTCCGGCTATATTTCCACTCGAAGATGGACATGACCGTGATCAGCATGACGACGATCTCCACCAGGCCGTCAAAGTCAAAAATTTCACTCCATGCAATATTCATCCTTCACACCTGCTCCACTGAAAATAGGCTTCCTTGATCTGCGCCCGCCGTCTGCGGCTGAGAGGAACCGTCTCCCCGGTGTCCAGCAGGACGGTGTCCGCATCGATGCGATAGATATAGTAGGGATTCACCAGATAGCTTCGGTGCACCTGGATAAAGGCGTCCTCCTCCAGCTGGCGGCAGAGCGTCTGGAATTGTACCCTGACCTCCTCCGTCATTTCCACAGAGCGGAGACGACAGGATTTGCCCCTGGCCTCCACATAGACCAGCTTGCGGATGTTGACAGAGTAGACCGTGCCGTCCGATTCGCTGGAAAAACGGAGCCACTTGTCTCCCCGCCGCTCCAGCTCCTGGGCCAGGGCGCGCACCAGGCCGTCGATCTCCTTTTGAAAACGGCGCTTGCGCACGAACCGGAAGGGCTGCACCTCGAAGGTCTGAAACACCATCTCCTCCTTGTTGGACACAAACACCACCAGCACCCCCCGGTCGGAGGTGTGGAACCGGCGGCACAGCTCGATGCCATCCATGCCGGGCATATCGATATCCAGCAGCAGCACGTCGTAGCATGTACCGCTCTCCAGGCGGCTCAGCAGGTCGTCTGCGTGACAATAGCCGTCCACGCTGACGGGGATACGCTGCGCCTGAAACCGCTTTTGGACGGTATCTGAGATATATTGGACAGAGGCTGGCTCGTCGTCGCAGACGGCGATGGTGTACATGGCAGTATCTCCCCTCTCATGCGGACTTGCGTTGGCATTATTATAATATGTCCCTGGTGGAAGTGCAAGTGGGTCGCAGTATGAGGGCAAGCTTTGCTTGGAAATTACGTAACACGTTCGACAGAGGAGGACGGCATCGCTACAATTCCTGACGAAAATTTCCTGAAAAACCGGTTGCGATTTGTCTGAATCGCTGATATAATGAATTATGATTGCGAAAACGTTTCCGATTATCTGCTGTGCCGTGCGCCGCAGGGAGGGGAGAGAGACCCATGTCCGTTATTACCTCCATTGGAGAGATCCTCATTGACCTGACACAGACCGGAACCACGCCGGAGGGGATTCCGGAATATGCCGCCTATCCCGGAGGTGCCCCCGCTAATCTGGCCGTGGCCGCCGCCCGCCTGGGGGCAGACGTCTCCTTTGTGGGCAAGGTAGGCAAAGATTGCTTTGGCGAGCTGCTCCGCACCTCTCTGGAGGACAACGGGGTGGACGCCTCCTGTCTCTATGTGGACTCCAAGGAGAGCACCACCCTGACGGTGGTTTCTCTGGCCGAGGGCACCCGGGAGCGGTCCTTCACCTTCTACCGCTCCCCCGGGGCGGACTCCTGCCTCACCCAGGAGGAGACGGTAGCCGGACTTGCAGCCTCCCATCCACGTATCATGCACTTCGGCTCCGTGTCCCTGACCCGGGATCCTGCCCAGTCCGCCCTTCTGGTGGCCGCCGCCACCGCCCGGAGGATGGGGGCACTGGTCTCCTTCGACCCCAACTACCGGGAGCAGCTGTGGCCCAGCATGGCCGACGGGGTATACCGCATCAAGCAGGCCCTGCCCCTGTGCGACATCCTCAAGATCAGCGAGGGGGAGCTGCGCATCATCACCGGCACCGGCGACTGGGAGAAGGGGGCCGAACAGCTGGCCTCCTATGGCATCATCCTGGTGCTCATCACCCTGGGCAAGAACGGCGTCTTTTACCGCTACCGGGGCAAGACCGGCCACGTCCCCGGCCACCCCTGCCAGGTGAAGGACACCAACGGCGCAGGAGACGCCTTCTTCGGCGCGTTCCTCGCCCAGATCTCCAACATCGACCTGAGCACCCCCATGTCCATCCCCACCCTGGAGCGGGTGCTGGACTTCTCCAACCGGGCGGCCTCTATCGCCGTCAGCCGCAGCGGGGCCATCCCCAGTCTCCCCTCTCTGGCAGAGGTGGAGGCGCTGGAGTAAATCCTGTCAACGCAGCCTTACGGAACAAATAACATCCCCGAAGGAACCCTCTCGTTCCTCCGGGGATGTTTTTGCAGCTTTTCTCTTATTCAGCAGGGTTCAGATAGCTGTCGATAGCGGCAGCGGCCTTCTTGCCTGCGCCCATAGCCAGGATGACGGTAGCGGCTCCGGTGACGGCGTCGCCTCCGGCAAAGACGCCCTCTCTCGTGGTGGAGACGGTGTCCTCCCCCACCACCAGGCAGCCCCGGCGGTTGGTCTCCAGACCGGGGGTGGTGGAGCGGATGAGGGGGTTGGGGCTGGTGCCCAGGGCCATGATGACGGTGTCCACATCCAGGACAAACTCGCTGCCCGGAACCTCCACGGGACGGCGGCGTCCGGAGGCGTCCGGCTCACCCAGCTCCATACGGATGCACTTCAGGCCGCAGACGTGACCCTTGTCGTCGCCCAGCACCTCCACGGGGTTGCACAGCAGGCGGAAGTCGATACCCTCCTCCTGGGCGTGCTCGATCTCCTCGTTCCGGGCGGGCATCTCCTCCATGGAGCGGCGGTAGACGATGTACACCTTCTCCGCACCCAGACGCTGGGCGCAGCGACAGGCGTCCATAGCCACGTTGCCGCCGCCCACCACGGCCACCGCCCGGCTCTTGAGCACCGGGGTGTCGTACTCGTCCAGATAGGCCTTCATCAGATTGATCCGGGTCAGGTACTCGTTGGCGGAGCACACCCCCGCCAGCCCCTCGCCGGGGATGTTCATAAACCGGGGCAGTCCGGCGCCGGTGCCGATAAAGACGGCCTCGAAGCCCATCTCCTCCATCAGTTCGTCGATGGAGAGCACCTTGCCGATGACCATGTCGGTCATGATCTCCACGCCCAGCTCCTTGAGCTTGTCCACCTCGCCCTGGACGATGGCCTTGGGGAGACGGAACTCGGGGATGCCATAGACCAGCACGCCGCCTGCGGTGTGGAACGCCTCAAAGATGGTCACCTGATAGCCCTGCTTGGCCAGATCGCTGGCGCAGGTCAGGCTGGAGGGGCCGGAGCCCACCACCGCCACCTTGTGGCCGTTGGAGGCGGGCTTGGTCAGATGCTCGCTGCTGTGGGTTCGGTGCCAGTCGGCCACGAACCGCTCCAGACGGCCGATGCCCACCGGCTCGCCCTTGATGCCCCGGACGCACTTGCTCTCGCACTGGCTCTCCTGGGGGCAGACCCGGCCGGAGATGGCGGGCAGAGCGTTGGTGGAGGTGATGACCTGATAGGCCCCCTCATAGTCCCCCTCCGCCACCTTGGCGATAAACTCCGGGATACGGACGTTCACCGGGCAGCCGGAGACACAGGGATGGTTCTTGCAGCCCAGGCACCGGGCGGCCTCCTGACGGGCCATCTCCTCGGTGTAGCCCAGGGCCACCTCTTTGAAGTTATGGGCTCTCACTGCCGGGTCCTGGTTGGGCATGGGAGTCTTGACCGGAGTCATATTCTTTGTAGCCATGTCGTCGCTCCTCCTTACCGAATCAGTTCCTGGCCCAGCTTGTCGAACCGGCACATATGGTCCCGCTCCTTCTCGCTCTCCTGGGTGCGATAGGTGGCGTTCCGGTTCATCAGCTCGTCAAAGTCTACCTGATAGCCGTCGAACTCCGGGCCGTCCACACAGGCGAACTTCATCTGTCCGCCCACCGTGACCCGGCAGCCGCCGCACATTCCGGTCCCGTCGATCATGATGGGGTTCAGGGACACCCGGCAGGGGGTGCCGAAGGGCTCCGCCGTCTTGACCACGAACTTCATCATGGGCACGGGGCCAATGGCGATGATGACGTCATACTGCTTGCCGCTCTCCAGCAGCTCCTTCTCCTTGGCGGTGGTGAAGCCCTTCTCGCCATAGGAGCCGTCGTCGGTCATGAGGTAGAAGTGGTCGCAGGCGTCGGCAAACTCCTGCTCCAGAATGACCAGGTCCTTGTTCCGGAAGCCCACGATGACGTCGGTCTCCACACCGGCGTCGTGCAGGCCCTTGGCCACGGGATAGGCGATGGCGGTGCCCAGACCGCCGCCGATGACACAGGCGGATTTCAGCCCCTCCATCTCGGTGGGCTGGCCCAGAGGACCCACAAAGTCCAGCAGGGCGTCCCCTGCCTCCAGCTTCGCCAGCGCCCGGGTGGTCAGACCCACCAGCTGGAAGATAATGGTGACGGTCCCCCGCTCCCGGTCGAACCCGCCGATGGTCAGGGGGAGCCGCTCCCCCTTCTCGTCGATCCGCAAAATGATGAACTGCCCCGGCTGCGCCTTCCGCGCAACAAAGGGAGCCTCCACCTCCAACAGGCAGATGGTGGGGTTCAGCAGCTCCTTCCGAACGATTTTGTACACGATAATCCCCTCCACAAGCACCCGATAGTCTCTCTCCCGGCCCCGCACAGGCCGGAACAACAGTGCTTGAAGTATCCACATCCCCTGGAGAAATCCCAGGGGACGTGTCAAGTTTAGCACAACAACGACGTCCGTGCAATCTTTTTTCCGTTTTTATCCGGATTTGCCGGGAAATTTACGTTTCCCCTCAGTCGCTCACCGTCTTGGCGGTGCTCCACTCCCCCTCGTAGGTCACGCCGTCCACCTCCATCCAGGTCTTGGCCCGGACGTACCAGTCGCTGCTGTCGGCGTAGTCCTCGTCGTCGGAGGGGTAGTCTCCAAAATCGGACAGGATAACGGTGGCCTCATTCCCCTCAAAGGTCAGGGACGCCACATACTCCTCAAAGGCGGAGTCGGGGGAGATCTCCACTACCACCCCGGCGGCATAGTCCACGCCGGAGAGGTTCACCGTCACCGTCCCGTCCTCCTCCAGGGTGGCGGAGGAGATGGTGGGCTTGGCGGGGATGATGACGATACGGGCGTTGTCCTCGGTGTCCACCAGGTTGATGATGGCCATGGTCAGCAGGTCCTCATGGGTCAGATACACCCGGACGGTGTGGGTGGTCAGGTTGATTCCCATCCCCTCTGTGGACAGGAGCGGGACAGCGTCGATGGCGTCCAGGGTGCTCACCAGAGAGTTCCAGGAGATGTTGGTCACGGTAAAAGCCCGGATCTGCTGCCCGGCCGCCTCGTTGATTTCGCTCCGGTGCTCCTCCGTGTCCTCCGTCAGGTAGACGTTGACCAGGTATTCCCCCTCGTTCTCCACCACGTCCATGCCGCCGTACCAGTCCGGCCAGCTCCCGTTCCAGTAGGTCTCGCAGTTGGCCCGCAGCTCGGAGCAGAGGGTCTGTGCCTCCAGGTAGGCGTCATAGCCCTCGTCCTCCTCAGTGACGGTCAGGGTATTCTTGGTGCCGTAGGAGACAGAGAGAGAGCTGCCCGCCACAAACACCACCAGCACCGCCGCCACGATCACCACCAGCAGCAGCCACAGCCCGATATGTCTTTTCTTTTTCATAGGAGTATCCTTCCCCCGGCCTGTCGGTTCCGGGATGTTTTTGTCTGTTTTATCATACTATACCCTAATTTCCTCCCTGCGTCAATAAATCCACCGTGGAAGTTTCCCTCCGGCGGAACTGCCGAAAAATCTTGCCCTAACCCTTGTCAACCATCCGGAAAGGTGATATGATAACAGCGATTGTGCAGATACATCAGCATTTACCGTTCAGGAAGGAAGATCGTATATGTCCGGACATTCCAAGTGGAATAACATTCAGAAGACCAAGGGCGCAGCGGACGCCAAGCGTTCTCAGGCGTTCACCAAGATCGCCCGTGAGATGATCGTGGCCGTCAAAATGGGCGGCTCCGGCGACCCCAAGAGCAATTCCAAGCTGGCCGCCGTCATCGCCAAGGCCAAGGCGGTGAATATGCCCAAGGACAACATCAAGCGCACCATCGACCGGGCCCTGTCTGCCGGCAACACCGACAACTACGAGGATGTGGTCTACGAGGGCTATGGGCCCTCCGGCGTGGCCGTCATTGTGGAGGCCCTGACCGACAACCGGAACCGCACCGCCCCCAACGTCCGGCATATCTTTGACAAGTATAACGGCAACCTTGGGGCCACCGGCTGCGTCTCCTGGAGCTTTGACCGCAAGGGCGTCATCGTGCTCAACAACGACGACGAGGAGCTGGACGAGGAGACCGTCATGATGGACGCCCTGGAGGCCGGGGCGGACGACATGGAGGTGGACAACGGCGTCTTCGTGGTCTACACCGGCACCGACAACCTCTCCGATGTCACCGAGGCGCTGGAGGCCGCAGGCTATGCTTTCGACAGCGCCCAGGTGGAGATGGTGCCCCAGAATTATGTCAAGCTCACCAGTGAGAAGGACATCCGCAACATGGAGCGAATGATCGAGCTGCTGGAGGAGGACGACGACGTCCAGAACGTCTGGCACAACTGGGAGCAGGAGTGAGCCTCCATCCTCATAAAATCCACCGCCGTCCGGGATCTTCTCTGCTCCCGGACGGCTTTTGTATGCCATGAACGCCTGCTTAAAAAATTCAAAATGAAACATCCGTTCGCTTTTCTGCAAAAATAGCACGTTTGTTCTACATTTTCTCCCCGATAGGCGCTTCCTGAGAGCAGGCTGAAAATTTTCTCACTTTTGACGAATTTTTCACAATTTGTTATTATTTTTACAAATTCGTAACCTTTCCCCCTGTTTTCCGTCGAAATCATTCCGTTTTTTACTGGCAGCTTCAGCGCCTTCCCCGGAATTTTCCGATTTTGCCTTTGATTTTATTGTAAACCGGTGTTATACTATGCGTGTTCTCAAAATGTTATGGAACTTGCTTTCCGGTGACGGGACTCCCGCTTTTTCAGGACGGTTGACGGCCCTCCCGGTTTACTGATTATGTCCCCCTGGGGACGTTTATCCTGGGCAAGGAAGGTGTCACCTTTGCAAAAATACGTGATCAACGGCAACAAGCCCCTCTATGGTTCTGTTGAAATCAGCGGCGCAAAAAACGCTGCTGTGGCGATTATTCCTGCCGCTCTCCTGGTGGAGGGCGTGTGCCAGATCGACAATATCCCGCAGATCAGCGACGTAACCCTGATTCTCCGTATTTTGAAGGAGCTGGGGGCGGATGTACGCCTGGTCAATAAACACATGGTTCAGATCGACTGCCGCCATATCACCAGCAGCGTTGTGCCGGACGAGCTGTCCCGCCAGATGCGGGCCTCCTATTATCTCATCGGTGCGTTGCTGGGCCGTTTTGGTCGGGCAGTCGTCTCCATGCCAGGCGGATGCGACCTGGGAACCCGGCCCATCGACTTCCACATCCGCAGCTTCCAGGCGTTGGGAGCGAAGGTGGATGTCATCGGCGGCTATGTCCACGCTACTGCACCGGAGCAGGGGCTTCACGGGGCCACCATCTATATGGATCAGGCCTCGGTGGGCGCCACCATGAATACCATGCTGGCCGCCGCCCGGTCGGAGGGCCTCACCGTCATTGAAAACGCCGCCAAGGAGCCTCACATTGTCGACTTGGCCAACTTCCTCAACTCCATGGGAGCGGACATTATGGGCGCCGGGACGGACGTGATCCGCATTCGGGGCGTGCGCCATCTCCACGGCGGGTACTATTCCATCATCCCCGATCAGATCGAGGCGGGAACCTATATGGCCGCCGTCACCGCTGCTGGGGGAGACGTGGTCATCCAGAACGTCATCCCCAAGCACCTGGACTGCATCACCGCCAAGCTGGTGGAGATGGGCGCTCAGGTGGAGGAGATGGGCGACGCCGTCCGCATCTCCCGCACCGGCAAGCTGAAGCGGGTCAATATCAAGACCATGCCCTATCCCGGCTTCCCCACGGATATGCAGCCCCAGGTCTCCGCCTGCCTCTGCATCGCAGAGGGCACCAGCATCATCAACGAGGGCATCTGGGAGAACCGTTACCGCTACGTCACCGAGTTCCGCCGGATGGGAGCCCATATCCAGGTGGACGGCAAGGTGGCCGTTATTGAGGGAGTTCCCCAGCTCACCGGGGCCCACCTCCAGGCCTGTGACCTTCGGGCAGGCGCCGCCATGGTCGTGGCCGGTCTGGCTGCTGTGGGCACCACGGAGATCAGCCGTATCCACTATATCGAGCGGGGCTATGAGAACATCGTGGAAAAGCTCCAGGGTCTGGGGGCGGATATCCGCCTGGTGGACTGTCCCGACGAGAACGCCCGACGGGAAAACCGGGTGGGCTGAACGGAGCCCTGACCCATACAATTTTGCAAACCAAACGACACCGCAGTGGCAGCTGAGACTCCGGCCGCCCCTGCGGCGTTGTTACGGCATCACACAGATCGTACAGAAAGAAAGGGGCAGCCCAGCTTGCAGCTTTACACATTGGCCAGCGGTTCCTCGGGGAACAGCACCCTCTGCATCCAGGGGAACACCTGCCTTCTGGTGGACGCCGGCATCTCCTGCCGGAAAATCACCACCCGTCTGGCTCAGATCGGGCGGTCGCCGGAGAAGCTGAACGGTATTCTGGTCACTCACACCCACTCCGACCACATCTCCGGGCTGAACGTCCTGCTGAAAAACCGGCCTGTCCCCGTCTATGCCACCCGGGCGGCGGGGCAGGAGCTGCTCCGCCGGATTCCCAGTCTCCCGCCGGAGCGGCTGTACATACTGGAGCCGGGGGAGGAGATCACCCTCGGCGAGCTGACCGTCCGTCCCTTTGCCACCCCTCACGACTCCCCCGGGAGCGTGGGCTACCGCCTCTCCGGAGGCGGACGGCGGGCGGCAGTGGTCACCGACCTGGGCTGGCTGGCCCCGGAGGTGCTGGAGGCGCTGGACGGGGTAAATCTGGCCCTGGTAGAGGCCAACCACGACGTGGAATGGCTCCGCTCCGGCCCGTACCCCCCTGCTCTCCAGGCCCGTATCCTGGGGGATCACGGCCACCTCTCCAACGAGATGGGTGGCGCCTTGGCCGTCCGGCTGGCCCGCTCTGGGGCGGGCACGCTGATCCTGGGCCATTTGAGCAAGGAAAACAACACCCCGGAAAAGGCCCGCTCGGTGGTGTCCGCTATGCTGGAGCGGGCGGGCTGCACCCACACCCGGCTGTACGTGGCTCCCCGGGACGAGCTGGCCGGGCCGTTTGAGGCGTAAAGGAGTCCTGTCATGATCTCTGTCACCCTGATCTGCGTGGGCAAGCTGAAGGAGCCCTTCTACCTGGCGGCGGTGGAGGAATACCGCAAGCGGCTGGGCGGGCTGTGCCGTCTCAGCCTGGTGGAGCTGCCGGAGAGTCGTCTCCCCGACCGGCCCACCCAGGGACAGATCGACCAGGCTTTGACCCAGGAGGCGAAGCTGATTTTGGAGCGTGTCCCCAGAGGGGCGTCGCTCATTCCCCTGTGTGTGGAGGGGAAACAGCTCTCCAGCCCGGAGCTGGCCTGCGCGCTGGAGCGATGGGCCGTCCAGGGGGGCAGCAGCGTGGCCTTTGTCATCGGCGGCTCCTTCGGGCTGCACCCCTCCGTCAAGGAGCGGGGAACGTTTCGCCTCTCCATGTCGGAGATGACCTTTCCCCATCACCTGGCCCGGGTGATGCTGCTGGAGCAGATCTACCGGGCGTTTCAGATCAATGCCGGGACCCGGTATCATAAGTAACCAAGCCAGGCGGGGAGATGTATGCTCCCCGCCCAAATCATAGGAACAGAAGGTATTCAGCAATGAAACAGAACAAAATGGCCGTCATGCCCATGGGACAGCTGCTCTTTACCATGGCGGTTCCCCTGATGCTCTCCCTGCTGGTGCAGTCGCTGTATAACATTGTGGACAGCATCTTTGTGGCCCGGCTCAGCGAGGACGCCCTCACCGCCACCTCCCTGGTCTACGCCGTGCAGTTTTTGATGATCGCCGTGGCAGTGGGCACCAGCGTGGGCCTGAACGCCCTGCTCTCCCAGCGGGTGGGGGCAGGCAAGGCAGAGGAGGCCTGCCACGCCGCTACCACCGGTCTGGTGCTGACCCTGGTCACGGCGGCAATCTTCTCCCTGGTGGGTCTGTTCTTCTCCCGGCCCATCGCCGCCCTGATGACCGATGATGAAACGCTGCAGGAGCTGTGCATCCAGTACATGGAGATCTGCGTGGTGCTCTGCTACGGCACCTTTCTCCAAACCTACGGGCAGCGGCTGCTCCAGTCGGTGGGGGATACGGTGCTGAGCATGTGCTCTCTCATCATCGGGGCGGTGGTCAACATCATTCTCGACCCCATCATGATCTTCGGTCTGCTGGGCTGTCCCGCCATGGGCATCCGGGGTGCCGCCATCGCCACCGTCATCGGGCAATGCCTGGGTGCCGTGGCCGCTCTGGTGTTCAACCGGTGGAAAAATCCCACCGTCCACGTCCGGTTCCGGGGCTTCCGCTGGAGCTGGCAGGATGTGGCCGCCATCTATCGGGTGGGCATGCCCACCATTGTCATGCAGGCCATCGGCAGCATTATGACCTTTGCGGTGAACGCCGTGCTCATCGGGGTCTCCTCTACGGCTGTGGCCTTCTTCGGGGTGTACTACAAGCTGCAAAACTTCCTCATGATGCCCATGAACGGTCTGGGACAGGCGGCCATCCCCGTGGTGGGCTACAACTACGGGGCAGGAAACGGCAAACGTATCCGCCAGGCGTGGAAAATCGTCATTCCCACCGGAGTCATTTTTGCCCTGATCGGCACCGCTATCTTCCTGATTTTCCCAAAGCAGCTGCTCCTGCTCTTCTCCGCCAGCGATGAGATGCTGGCCATGGGCGTCCCTGCTCTGCGTATCATCTCCCTCACCTTCGTCTGCGCCACCCTGACCATCATCTGCGGCTACTTCGCCTCCGGGCTGGGCAACGGAGTCATCAATATGCTGGGCGGCGCTCTGCGGCAGCTGGTTCTTCTGGTGCCTCTGGTCTGGCTGCTGACCAACTATCTGGGCATCGACTACACCTGGTACGCCATGTGGGTCTCGGAATTGGCAGCGGTGATCTACAGCGTCACCGCCACCCGCCGGGAGCTGCGGAACAAGGTGGATCCCCTGATGAATCAGCCCGCCGATTGACACTGGGCAACCTTTCTGTTATGATGTGATTGGAAACATTATCTTTGGAAGTTTTTTCCGCACGCAGAGAGGGAACCTGACATGAGAGAAAACGAAACGGTAGAAAACCGCACCTACCACCGAAACGGCATCAAGCGGATGTGCGCCGTCCTGCTGGCCTTTACCCTGGAGGTGGTGCTGCTCATCCTGGTGGTAAAGCGGCTCAACGACTATGTGGAGTGGATCTCCCTGGCGACCCGGGCGATCGCAGCGCTGCTGGTGCTGCTCATCTACAACCAAAACAGCACCTCCGCCATGAAAATGCCATGGATTATCCTCATTTTGGCCTTCCCGGTGGTGGGCGTGACCCTGTTCCTCCTCATCGGCAGCAGCGGGGCCACCCGGTTTATGCGGAAGCGGTATGAGGAGGTCGATCAGGAGCTGCTCCCCCTGCTGCCCCAGGAGCCGTCTGTCCGGGAGGCCCTGGACGCTCAGGACGTGCGGTGTGGGAATCTGGCCCACTACCTGAAGCAGTACGCTGGCTACCCGGTGTACCGGGATACGAAGGTGCAGTATTTCTCTCAGGCCTCCGACGGCTTTGAGTCGCAGCTGGCAGACCTGGCAGAGGCGGAGCGGTTCATCTTCCTGGAGTACCACGCCATTGAGGACGCTCAGGCCTTTCACCGTCTGGAGCAGATCCTGGTAAACCGGGTCAGGGCCGGGGTGGAGGTGCGACTGCTCTACGACGACATGGGGAGCATCGGCTTTATCGACACCGACTTTGTCCGCCGGATGGAGGGCCAGGGCATCCGCTGCCGGGTGTTCAACCGGTTCGCTCCGGTGTCCAACTTCTTCCTGAACAACCGGGATCACCGGAAGCTGACCGTCATCGACGGCAAAATCGGCTACACCGGGGGCTACAACCTCGCCGACGAGTATTTCAACCTGACCCACCCCTACGGCTACTGGAAGGACACTGGTATCCGGCTGGAGGGAGTGGCGGTGCGCTCCATGACCGTCTCCTTTCTGGAGATGTGGAACGTCCTCCGGCGGCGGAACAGCGTCCCCGACGCCGATTTCCTCCCCTATCTGCCGGAGCTGTCCCCAGACCCCACGGCGGAGGGCTTTGTCCTCCCCTACGCCGACAGCCCCATGGACGACGAGAACGTGGGAGAGAACGTCTATATCAGCATGGTGGAGGGGGCAAAAGAATACGTCTGGTTCGTGACTCCTTACCTCATCATCACGGACGAGATGACCCACGCCCTGGGCCTCGCAGCCAAGCGGGGGGTAGACGTGCGCATCATCACCCCGGGCATCCCGGACAAAAAGCTGATCTACAGCGTCACCCGTTCCTATTACAACTCCCTCACCAGAAACGGCGTGCGCATCTATGAGTACACCCCCGGCTTCTGCCACTGCAAGATGTGCGTCACCGACGACGTGCTGGCCGCCTGCGGCACCATCAATCTGGATTACCGGAGCCTGTACCACCACTTTGAAAACGGCTGTCTCTACTCCTACTGCCCGGCGGTGGGGGAGACAAAGGCGGATTTTGAATCCATGATGGCCCAGAGCCGGGATGTCACCGAGCGGTACACCAACGGCCGCAGCGCCGCCCTGCGGTTCGGCCAGATGTGCCTGCGGCTGTTTGCGCCGCTGCTGTAACCGCCCCGACCCAGATAACGCATCAGGAGCGTCTGACGCAAGAACTGCGTCAGACGCTCCTGTGTTGTTTGGGCTTAGCCCCCGCTGTTAGAAGTCAATACTTTTCGGTGTATACGACCCCAAGCTGCTGCCGTTGTAGCCCCGGATATAATAGGTGTAGGAGTTTCCGGGCTCCACATCCGTATCCGTCCAGGTCAGGGTATCGGCGGAGGTGATGGTCTTGATGCGGGTGTAGCTGCCGTCCTCGTTCATCCGGTAGATGTAGTAGCCCGTGCAACCGCCGCTCTCTGTCCAGGTGAGCACGACCCCAGAATCACCCTTCGTCAGAGTCAGGGTGGTATGGCCGATTCTCCGGTTGAACTGAGATGTCCAGGAGCTGGTATAGCTGCCGTTGTAGGCCTGAACACGGTAGTAGTACACAATGCCTGCCCCTGCCGCCTTGTCGGTATAGGTCAGGGTATCAGCATCCAGAGTGGCGACCAAGACATAGCTGCCCGTCTCGGAGCGGCGATAGAGCTTGTAGCCCTCGGCCCCATCCACGGCGTTCCAGCTGGCGGTCAGGCCGCCCACCAGGTTCTCCAATGTGATGG
>JAJPWY010000008.1 GCA_021205725.1 Clostridiales bacterium | reverse complement strand
GCCGCCGTCTCATAGTAGCGGTAGCCCACATAGATGCCCTCGATGTAGTCCACATAGTGGTAGTTGTCCGGGTCCGTGCTGGCACCGATGGGGTTGGTGTTCGTCCACTCAATATTGGTGTAGTCGTAGTCGCCCAGGCTGTAGTAGCTGGGGGCGCTCTCCACCTCATAGGCGAAGGTGTCGGAGGTGCGGCCGGAGGGGTTCACGATGCCCGCCAGCACCTCGCCCACGGCGTTGGCGCCGGTGGAGCCCAGGCATCCGATCCACAGGGCGGCGTCGATGCCGTCCTCCTCCAGCCAGCCCAGCTCCATAGCGTTGGTGGAGTTGACCAGGACGATGACGGTGTCAAAGTTCTCCTTGATCATGTTCAGCACGTCGATCTCCACCTGCTGGAGCTCCAGATAGTGCTTGCCCGCGTCGCCGCCGCTGACCGTCTGCTCGGTCAGCGCGCCGGAGGCCACGATCTCAGTGACCTTGTCGGGGTCCATGTCCATGGGCAGGTCTGCGCCCTCGCCGCCCAGACGGGAGATGACAAACACGGCCACGCTGGAGTAGGCCTTGGCGTTCTCCAGCAGCTCGTCGGAGTACTCGTCCACAGACGGCTCGTTGATGTCGAAGTTGTTGCCGGTGTAGCCCACGCCGGTACGCTCGATATAGTGCTCGTCGTAGAAGTCCACCAGCTCCTGGTTGACGGTGAGCCCGGCGTTCTCCAGGCCCTGAGCCAGGGTCACGTTGTTGGTGCTGTCACCGGCGCCGGAGCCGGAGCCGCCGTACACGGTGTCCCGGGAGCCGTAGCCAAACAGGTTGACGGCGGTGCCGGAGGACAGAGGCAGGGTGCTGTCGTTGTTCTCCAACAGGACAATGCCCTCGCTCTCGATCTCCTGGGTCATGTCCTTGGAGGCCTGGGCGGCTGCTGCGGTGGTCTCCTCGTCGGCGGCGGGGGCCAGGAAGGAGTTGATGGTGTCAAAATACTGGGGAACCAGAGTGATCAGCGCTGCGTTGAGCACGATCAGGATGACCAGAAGGATGCACATCAGTACGAAGGGCACTCTTCCGGGGCGGCGGACGCCGCCTTGGGCGGTTTCTTTCATAAAATTTTCCTCCTTTTTCCAGAGATTCTCTGGCTTGCTGACCTCAGCATAGCACAGGGAGACGGAAAAAGGAGGAAGGCTGACCCAGTTTGCACGTTTTCCGGCGTAACTTGCGCCACTTACAGAAAAGACATCTCTGATAGGATTGTCTATTATGACTGATACCGGGGGATGGTCACCCGGAGGAGGAAAATGTTGTCCTCGGTCTGGACGGTGAGAAAGCCCCCGTACTTCTCCGCCGTGTAGCGGATGCTCTTGAGCCCGAAGCCGTGATACCCCGGCTCCTGCTCCTTGGTGGTCTCCGGCAGAGCGCCCTCTCCCTTCAGCGTGCCGCCGTAGTAGTTCTCCATCTGGAGAAAGACCAGGTCCGCCCGGGCGAAGACGGTGACGGCGATGGTGCGCAGCTCCTCGTCCTCCAGGGCGCTCACCGCCTCGATGGCGTTGTCCAGGGCGTTGCCGAACAGGGCGTAGATGTCCACGGCGTCCATAAAGGAGAGGCAGGCCCCGTCCGCCATGCAGGTCAGGGTGATGCCCCGCTGCTCGCAGAGCAGGCTCTTTTCCGTCAGCACCGTGTCAAGCACGCCGTTGCCCGTCTCCACCATGGAGTCGTAGATCATCACCGACTGCTCCAGCTCCTGAATGGACTTGTCCCGCTGGCCCTGGTCGGAGATGCTCCGGAGGGCGGCGATCTGGTGCTTCAGGTCGTGGCACTTGCGGTTGATCAGCTCCACGTTCTCCGTAGCCATCTCGTACTGGGCCTTGTGCTGGAGCCAGAGCTGCTCCTGGGTGTCCAGTCTGCGCTGGTCGTCCAGCCGCCGCTTCTGGTTTACCTGAATCCACAGCACAAAGGAGCAGCAGGCGATGGCGTAGAGCAGACAGACGGGGTACAGCGTCCCGTCCACCGTCCGCAGCTCCTGGGCCACGGCGCTGAGCACCAGGGCCACAGACAGGGCGCTGACGGTAGTGGCCAGGGAGTAGGCCCCCTTCACCAGATATTCCCTGCCGGTGAGCAGATGCCGGGCATAGCCGTAATAAGTTATCAGATAGACCAGGCCGTAGACCAGCAGATAGCCCAGACTGTAGCTGTCCAGTGTGTCGTTCAGCGCCTGGGGGAACAGGAGCCGGTGAACGCAATAGGCCAGGTGCTGGGTCAGATAGGCGCAGGTAGTGCCGTAAAAGGCTTCCCGCAGGGGGAGCCGGAAGCACAGAAGCACCAGCCCGGCCACGGCGAAGTAGGCGTCGAAGGAATAGATCAGGGAATAGGTCATCTGACCCTGCCACATCTCCGGCAGTAATCGGGTCGCCAGCCACAACACCCCCAGGGGGGAAAGGAGGACAAGCATCCCGCCCGGCAAAAGCCGGAGGAGGAATCGGCTCCGGCGGGGACACCGGGCAAAATAGAGGGCGGCGGCCACCATCAGCTCCGCCGGGAGGGACAGGTACAGCAGGAAATCTCCCCACGATTCAATCACCGAAACCCACCTCCCAGATAGTCGGACAGCTGTTGCAGCACTTCCTTCCGCTTGGGGCGGCTGACAGGGATCTCCTGCCCGTCCACCAGCAGGGCGTCCCGCTTCACCCCGGCGACGTTGGCCAGGTTCACCAGATAGCTGTGGCTGCACCGGACAAAGGGCAGCCCCGCCAGCTGTTCCTCCATGTCCTGGAGGCTGCCCCGGATGACAAAGGTCTCCTCCGAGGTGTGGATGTGGAGCCGGTGGTTGATGACCTCGATATAGGAGATGGTGTCGGTGGCCACCCGGCGGGAGAGGTTCCCGTCGCTGACCATCAGGAACCGGCGGCTCCGGCGTCCGGCGATGCCCAGGGCCTTTTTCAGCTTGAGGGAGAACTGGGGATACTTCACCGGCTTTAGGACAAAGTCCATGGCGTCCACCTCGTAGCCTCGGATGGCGAAGCGGGCCATATTGGTGATGAAGATGAGCACCACCGCCGGGTCCTGCTCCCGGATACGTTTGGCGGCGCTCATGCCGTCCAGGTTGGGCATCTCGATGTCCATGAGGATCACGTCCCACACCGGGCGGTAGTCCTCCACCACGTCCAGCCCGTCTGGAAACAGGGTGGTTTGCAGCTCCGTCCCCGTCTCCCGGCTGTACCGCTCCACATACTCCTGGAGCTGCCGGGCGCAGGCGGCGTCGTCCTCTACAATGGCGATACGTGGCATGGCGATCCCTCCCTGGAAGAAAGCTGAACCTATTATAGCAGAACGATGGATGGAAGTAAATGAAAGCCGTTTGAAAAAAGGGAGATTCTGCCAGTCTTCCCTTTATGTTCCGTCGGCAGGGAGGGCGTCCCAGAATCTGGAGCAATAATCCGCCAATACAGCAAGGCTTTCCTTCATGCCGTTTTTAAACCACCACATAATCACTCCACTGAGGCCATGGATCAAGAAACACCTGTCCCAGATTTCCGATTGTCTTGCCTGGTCGGAGAAGTCTGCCGATCTGTCCGGGTCAGCGATTGTTTTTTTTCAAAAGCATATCCAGAGAATCGATCATCCCGTCGCTTTCAAAATTCGGCGAACAGATCAGGGCAAAAATATCCCTGCGCTCTTTCACGTTTTGCAACGTCTGGCTAAGTGTTTCCTGCAGGCCCACCTTGTCAAGCTGCTCCAGCATATTGGCGGTCTGCGCCATGCAGTCCCGCTCTACCTGTTCCTTCCAGTCATAAAGATCATGGTAGTATTTATAAATGTCGACCTGTTGATCTGAGCCAGCTGGCACACTTCGGTCAGGCGGATCAGATGAAAAGGCTTTTCACTGACCAGTTGACCGATGCTGTCCTGAATGGCTTGCTTTGTAAAACAGGCCCGTGCATCCATGGTGAAACATACCCCAATAATTTCGTTGAATCGGGACAATAAACGACAAAAACGGTCAAAAAGGTGGAAAACAACGCAGACAGACCATTTTTGCTTGTTGTGTATGATTCGTATCAAAATTATAATAGCACGAAGATGTGCAAAAGCCAAAAAGAATGGGCCTTATGCATCATAATGCAGTTGGCTCCGTTCGAAGATCAGGTAATTGGTGTTTTCGGTAAAATGAAAGTAGCGCAAAAGGTCCCCAGAATGTGAGCACCCAG
>JAJPWY010000048.1 GCA_021205725.1 Clostridiales bacterium | reverse complement strand
AACAGACACGGCTGGCTGCCGTGCCTATGTCCGTAACTTTATTGTAGGAGGCGAACCAGAATGAGTTGTTCCAAATTTCTCAGCGGCGTCGGCATCGGCGTAGCCGTAGGCGCCGCTCTTGCCATGTCCGTATCCCCCAAGCCCCGCTGCATCAAGCGCTCTCCCGCAGGAAAGGCGATCAGGGCTGTGACCGAGGCTATGGATCATGTAGCCGACGCTATGGGACTGTAATCCCATCGGGAGCCTGAGGGGGTAAAACCCTCTCAGGCTCCTTTTGCGCTTTCTTACCTCTATTTATCAACCATTTTACCCATTTGTGATAGTACGTTTTTTCTTTCGCCGTTATAATGGCAAAAGCGTGGAGGAGCCGCAGGCGCAAATATCCGTCTCTCTACATGGCACACAAGAGAAACCGTTTTTCTGCGTTTGCGTCGCCTCCGACGCATCATCTGAGAGCAAACGGGGCCGACCGGACAGGTACGGCTTTTCGGGAGGGAAACATTTCATGAAGGAATACAAGGTCGTTTTTCTGAACAGCGAGGTCAAGCTCACTCGCACAAAGGATCTGGAGCAGACGCAGGACGCCATCAACCGGTGCGTCGCAGAGGGCTGGGAGCTTCAGCAGGTCGTCTCGCCAAACTATCTGGACGGTGCGATGATCGGTATCTTCTACAGGGAAAAGGAGCAGGCATAAGCCGGTCTCCTCCTGTGGCTCCCGGGCTACACGCACTTCGCTACGGTGAACTGCGCCTTCTGCAAGCGATTCCCACCGAGGACTGGCAGCCGTCACAAGATGGGTCAGATGGGCCAGGCTCAAATTTGCTGCCATGAACCTGAAAAAGCTGACGATCCGGAGCTGGAAAGGCTCCTTTTCCCGCCTTGTTTTCGCTGCTTTTGCGCCGTTTTGCGGGACGGCCTCCGTTCCTGCCTAATGAAAACTGGGGTCGTTTGACAGACTAAAGCCGCCTTCCGAAGAAGGCGGCTTATATACAATGCGTCCAAACTTTGGTGGAGATAAGCGGGATCGAACCGCTGACCTCTTGAATGCCATTCAAGCGCTCTCCCAGCTGAGCTATACCCCCAAATGGGACGCAGTATATATGAAATTAAATGAGATAGGGGGTGTGAAACCGATTTGCCTGGGCTCCCAGCTGAGCTATACCCCCAGATGGGCTATGATTATATATTGAATTGAAAAGCAGGGGTGCGGAGCCGATTTGCCTGGGCTCCCGGCTGAGCAATACCCTCACCGGTCTGGCGCTCAGATACTCTGAACAACAGATGTTATTATAGCGGCAGTTTCCCGGTTTGTCAACTCTTTTTTTGCCGAACAATACAGGGCACGGGCGGCGTCTGTCGGCGGCTCATCCTTGCGTGAGCCGCCGACAGAGAACCAAGATTCACAGATCGGCAATGGCTACCTTCATCTCCCGGACGTACTCCGCCACATAGGGGACAGCCTCCCGGCCGTACTGGCCGATGAGCCGGACGATGGCGGAGCCCACGATGACGCCGTCAGCGGACTGGGCCATCTTGCGGGCGGTCTCCGGGTTGGAGATGCCGAAGCCAATGGCGCAGGGGATATCCTTCGCCTGCCGTACCAGCTCCACCATTCCGGCGATGTCGGTGGTGATCTCCTTGCGGACGCCGGTGACGCCCAGGGAGGACACGCAGTAGACAAAGCCCTCCGCGTCGGCGGCGATGGTCTTGATACGCTGATGGGAGGTGGGGGCGATGAGACTGACCAGCTCCAGGCCGTATTTCCGGCAGGCGGGGACAAAGTCTCCCTTTTCCTCAAAGGGCACATCCGGCAGGATTAACCCCTGCATACCCACCTGAGCGGCCCGGGCGCAGAATTTCTCGGTGCCGTAATGGTAGACCACGTTGGCGTAGGTCATGAACACCATGGGAACCGTGATGCCGTCCTTCTTCCGCAGCGTTTCCGCCAGAGCGAACACGTCGTCAGTGGTGCAACCGTTGGAGAGAGCACGGAGGTTGGCTCCCTGAATGACAGGGCCTTCGGCGGTGGGGTCGGAGAAGGGGATACCCAGCTCAATCAAATCTGCCCCGTTTTCCACCATGGCGCAGACCAGCCTGCGGGTGGTCTCCAGGTCAGGGTCTCCGCAGGTGATAAAGGGAATGAAAGCCTTTCCGTTGCGGAAGGCGTCGGAAATTTTAACCATCGTACAGCTCCTCCCCCCGGTAGCGGGCCATAGCCGCACAGTCCTTGTCACCACGTCCGGAGAGGGTGATGACGATGATCTGATCCTTCCCCATGGTCGGAGCGATTTTGATGGCGTGGGCCACGGCGTGGGCCGACTCGATGGCCGGGATAATGCCCTCGGTGCGGCTGAGATATTCAAAGGCGCAGACGGCCTCCTCGTCGGTGACAGGGACATACTCTGCCCGGCCGATGTCGTGGAGCCAGGCGTGCTCCGGCCCCACGCCGGGGTAGTCCAACCCAGCGGAGATGGAGTACACCGGGGCGATCTGGCCGTACTCGTCCTGGCAGAAGTAGCTCTTCATGCCGTGGAAGATGCCCAAACTGCCGGTGTTGATGGTGGCGGCGGTCTCCCAGGTGTCGATGCCCCGGCCTGCGGCCTCGCAGCCGATGAGCTTCACGTCCTTATCGTCGATGAAGTGGTAGAAGGAGCCGATGGCGTTGGAGCCTCCACCCACACAGGCCAGCACCACATCGGGCAGACGGCCCTCTGCCTCCAGAATTTGCTGCTTCATCTCCTGAGAGATGACCGCCTGAAAGTCCCGGACGATGGTGGGGAAGGGGTGGGGCCCCATGCAGGAGCCCAGGAGATAGTGGGTGTCGGCGATACGGTTTGTCCATTCCCGCATGCACTCGGAGACGGCGTCCTTCAAGGTGGCGGTGCCGGTTTCCACGCCGTGGACACGAGCACCCATGAGCCGCATCCGGAACACGTTCAGAGCCTGACGCTCCATGTCCACCTTTCCCATGTACACGTCGCACTCCATGCCCAGATAGGCCGCTACGGTGGCGGTGGCCACCCCGTGCTGACCTGCACCGGTCTCGGCGATGAGGCGGGTCTTGCCCATCTTTTTTGCCAGCAGAGCCTGTCCCAGGGCGTTGTTGATCTTGTGGGCCCCGGTGTGGTTCAGATCCTCCCGCTTCAGGTAAATTTTCGCACCGCCCAGATCCTTGGTCATCCGCTCTGCGTAGTAGAGGTTGGAGGGGCGGTTGGCGTACTGGGTGAACAGCTGGTGCAGCTCCGCCTGGAACTGCGGGTCGTCTTTATAGTGGTTATAGGCCTCCTCCAGCTCGATGACAGCGTTCATCAGCGTCTCCGGGATGTACTGCCCGCCGTGGATGCCAAAACGTCCGTTGGACATGAGATACCTTCTTTCTGATTGGCCGGTCGGTTTAATTGTGCCGTGCGGCCTGTACTGCCGCCAGGATCTTCTCCCGATCCTTCCAGCCCTCCGTCTCCACGCCGGAGGACAGGTCCACCCCCCAGGGGGAGAGCTGGTCGAGGGCCTGTGGGATGTTCTCCGGGGTCAGTCCCCCCGCCAGCAGCCAGGGCCGCTCCAGAGGCCGGGAGAGCAGGCTCCAGTCGAAGCTCTGCCCGGTGCCGTAGCCGTTGTCCAGCAGAATGAGATCGGCGGGGCTGTCCGCCGCCCGGTTCAGGTCGTCCTCCGAGCGCACCTTGAAGGCTTTCCACACCGGCTTCCCCGTCTCCCGGGCCACCAGGCGCACCGTCTCCGGCGTCTCGTGGCCGTGGAGCTGGACGATGTCGATGGCTCCGCTGCGGACGGGGGCCAGAATCTCCTCCAACGGCTGGTCCACGAACACCCCCACAGTGGGGATGGAGGGACTTAATCTCCGGCGCAGCTCCAGCGCCTGCTCCGGGGTGATGTACCGGCGGCTGTGGGGCCAGAGGATAAAACCGGCGTAGTCTGGCATGGCTTCGTTTACATAATCTGCGTCGATCTCCCGCCGGAGGCCGCAAATCTTGATTTTGCTCATTGGGCCACCTCCCGCAGTCGGGCCAGGAAGGCACCCCGGTTGTTGGAGCGCATCAGGCTCTCTCCGATGAGTACCGCGTCCGCCCCGGCGGAGCGGAGACCGGCGGCGTCCTCCGGCGTCCACACCCCGGACTCGGCCACGTACACCGCCTCCGGGGGGATGCAGTCCCGGAGCCGGGCGGCGTTGGTCAGATCCACGGAGAAGTCCTTCAAATTCCGGTTGTTCACCCCGATGAGGGTGGCCCCGGCCTGGACGGCGGAGCGAATTTCCCCCTCGTCGTGGGCCTCCACCAGAGCGGCCAGGCCCAGCTGATGGCAGATGTCCAGATACCGGGCCAGAGTGTGGGTGTCCAAAAGGGCGCAGATGAGCAGCACACAGTTGGCCCCCAGCAGCTTTGCTTGATAAATCTGGTACTCGTCCACTACAAAGTCCTTGCGTAGCATGGGGAGATAGACCGCCTGCCGCACCTCCCGGAAGATCTGGTCAGACCCCAGGAACCACTTGGGCTCGGTAAGGCAGGAGATGCAGTCCGCCCCCGCCGCCTCATAGTCCAGGGCAATCTCCAGATAGGGGAAGTCCGGAGAGATGAGCCCCTTGGAGGGGGAGGCCTTTTTCAACTCGCAGATGACGCTGAGTCCCGGCTTGCGCAGGGCGGCGTCAAAGGCGGCGCCGTCGGCGATGCCTCCCTGACAGCACAGCTCCTGAAGCACGTCCAGAGAGTTCTCCTCGCTGTCCCGCAGCACCCGCTCCCGGGCGTGGTCGGCCAGGGCGTCCAGAATGTTGCTCATCGGTTGGACTCCCGGACGAGGGCCTGGAGCTTCTCATAGGCGGCCCCGGAGTCGATGAGCTGACCCGCCAGCTTGACGCCCTCGGCGATGGAGGGGGCCTTCTCAGCGATGTACAGGGCGGAACCGGCGTTCATCAGCACCACGTCACGCTTGGGGCCGGTGAGCTTGCCGGTGAGGATGTCGGTGACGATTTTGGCGTTCTCCTCCGGCGTGCCGCCCTCGATGTCCTTTTTTGTGGCCCGGGTCAGGCCGAAGTCCTCCGGCTGGAGGATATAGCTGTAATACTCCCCGTCGTGGAACTCGCAGACGGTGGTGGGAGCGCTGATAGACAGCTCATCCAGCTTATCCTGTCCGTGGACCACCATGCCCCGCTTCACGCCCAGACTGGTGAGCACCCGGGCCAGAGGCTCCACCAGATATTCGTCATAGACGCCCAGCAGCTCATAATAGGGCTTGGCGGGGTTGGAGATGGGGCCAAGAATGTTGAACACGGTGCGGAAGCCCAGCTCCTTGCGGATGGCCCCCACATATTTCATGGCGGGGTGGAACCGCTGGGCGAACATGAAGCAGATGCCGATCTCTTGGAGCAGACGGGCGCAGGTCTCCGGCCCCTCCTGGATGTTGACCCCAAGGGCCTCCAGACAGTCGGCGGTGCCGCAGCTGGAGGAGGCGGCCCGGTTACCGTGCTTGGCCACCTTCACTCCTCCGGCGGCCATGACGAACATGGAGGTGGTGGAGATGTTGAAGCTGTGGGCGTTGTCGCCGCCGGTGCCCACGATCTCCATGGTGTGCAGCCCGCCGCTGTCCACCGGCACGGCCAGCTCGCTCATGGCGGCGGCGCAGCCGGAGATTTCGTCGGCGGTCTCCGCCTTGGCACTCTTGGTGGAGAGGGCTGCCAGGAAGGCGGAGGTCTGGGTGGGAGTGGTCTCCCCCCGCATGATCTCGCCCATGACCTGATATGCCTCGTCATAGGTCAGGTCGCCCTTGTTCACGATTTTCACAATAGCCTCTTTGATCATTTTACTTACCTCCGTTTGCGATTTGAATGAAGTTTTGCAGTATCGTTTTCCCACAGGGGGTCAGAATGGACTCCGGGTGGAATTGCAGGCCAAAGACCGGATATTCCGTGTGCTGCACCGCCATGACCTCCCCGTCCTCCGTCCGGGCGGTGACCCGGAGACAGGGGGGCAGGCTGGCCTCCACGGCGGAGAGGGAGTGGTATCGGGCCACAGGCTCCGTCTCCCGGCAGCCCCGGAACAGGGGAGAGGTGGGGTCGAGAGCGGCCCGGGATTGCTTCCCGTGCATCAGCGCCTTTGCGTAGCTCACGGTGCCTCCGTAGGCGGTGCAGATGGCCTGGTGTCCCAGGCAGACCCCCAGGATGGGGACGGTCCCGCCCAGCTTCTTTACCACCTCCATGCAGATACCGGCGTTCTCCGGCCTGCCCGGGCCGGGGGAGAGAATGATGGCGCTGGGGCCGAGGGCGGCGGCCTGGGTCACCGTCAGCTCGTCGTTGCGCACCACCCGGATGTCCGGGTCGATGGAGCCCACCAGCTGATAGAGGTTGTAGGAAAAGCTGTCATAATTGTCGATCAGCAGGATCATTGGTCGATCCCTCCCTCCGAGGCGCGGATGGCGTCCATCACGGCGGCGGCCTTGTTGATACACTCCTGGTACTCCTTCTCCGGGACGGAGTCGGCCACGATGCCCGCTCCCGAGCGGACGTAGACGGTGCCATTCTTCTGAAAGGCCAGGCGGATGGCGATGCAGGTGTCCAGGTTGCCGGTGAAGTCGATGTAGCCGATGGCCCCGCCGTAGATACCCCGCTTGTTGCCCTCTAGCTCGTGGATGATCTCACAGGCCCGGAGCTTGGGGGCACCGGAGAGGGTCCCGGCGGGGAGGACGCAGCCCACGGCGTCCACGGCATCCCGGTCGTCCCGGATCTCCCCCCGGACGGTGGAGCCGATGTGCATGACGTGGGAGTACCGTTCCACGGAGAGATACTTCTCCACCTCCACCGTGCCGAATTTGGACAGACGGCCGATGTCGTTCCGGCCCAGGTCTACCAGCATATTGTGCTCCGACAGCTCCTTGGGGTCGGCCAGCAGCTCCCGCTCCAGGGCCTGGTCCTCTGCCTCCGTCCTGCCCCGGGGCCGGGTGCCTGCCAAGGGGAAGGTGTGCAGCACCCCGTCCTGGAGCTTTACCAGCGTTTCCGGAGAGGCCCCCACGATCTCTACGTCGTCGCTGGAGATGTAGAACATATAGGGGGAGGGGTTGCTGGTGCGCAGCAGCCGGTAGGCGTCCAGCAGACTGCCCTCCACCTGGGCCTGGAGCCGATTGGAGAGCACCACCTGGAAGATGTCCCCCTCGTAGATGTAGTGCCGGGCGGTCTCCACCATCTGGCAGTAGTGCTCTTTGTCAAACAGGGCAGTGAAGTCGCTCTTTAACCGGAGGGGTTGGTTGGGGGCGGGGGTTCCGTGGAGGAGCAGCTCCACCATGGCGTCCAGCTCCAGACAGGCGCTGCGGTAGTTCTCCTCCAGGGCGTCCGTCTTGGCGTTGCAGATGACCGTCACCGTCTGCTTCAGATTGTCGAAGGCAATGAGCTTGTCAAACAGCATCAGATCCACGTCCTTGAAGGACTCCTGATCGCTGGCCTCCAGGTTCAGGGTGGGCTCGGCGTACTTGATGTAGTCGTAGGAGAAATACCCCATCAGGCCGCCGGTAAAGGGGGGCAGTCCGGGGATCTTCGGGCTGCGGTTGTCCCGGACGATCTGTCGGATGATCTCCCCCGGATTCCGGGTCTCCACCTTCATCTCAAACCCGTTGCGCACCCGGACGACCCCGTCCTGACAGGTGAACTCCAGCCGGGGCTGGTAGCCCAGGAAGGTGTACCGTCCCCAGCGGCCGGAGTCCTCCAGGCTCTCCAGCAGGAAGCAGTGGCGGCTGACGGATTTCAGGATGCGCAGGGTCTCAATGGTGGTGCAGCGGTCGGAGAGAATGGTGCGGGTGACGGGGACGGTGCGATAGTCCGCCTCGTACTGCCGGGCCTGCTCCAGAGTGGGATAGTAGCGTTTCTCCATGACATCATCTCCTGAGAAAAGAGGTGGGGGCGGCTGCGCCCCGGGAAAAATGAAAACCGCCCATGACTGTTGCTCAGTCAAGGACGGATGTACCGCGGTGCCACCTTGTTTCGCAGAAATTCTGCGCACTTTGCGAAATGCCAACACATTTCCGGCAATTGACGTATGCCCTCACGTCACGGGATACTGCGCCCTCCCGGGCGGTTCGCCGTGCCCTCCGTGGTCCATTTGACAGGCCGTCTGCTGCCGGATTTTCAGCACCCCGGCTCTCTGTAAACGCGTATCCTGCCGTTATCTCCACTTCAACGGTTTCATGGACGATGTTCAGTTAACGATATTATAGCATCTCTTTGAACAATGTCAAGTGGTTGGAGACAGAAATTCGCATATGGGGCGCTGCCCGGCGGCAGCGCCCCAAAGAAACCCCAAAGAGAACGGAATCGTGTCAGAGACGGAAAAAGCCCATCAGCACCGGGCCAGACCGTCTACCTGTAGCACCACGCCGGAGATATAGGAGGCCTTCTCCGAGGCGAGAAAGACGAAGGCGTTGGCGATGTCCTCCGGCTGCCCCAGACGGCGCAGGGGGATTTGAGCGACGAGGGGCTTGATATACGCCTCGGGCACTGCCTTCATCATGTCGGTCAGGGTGATGCCGGGGGCCACCGCATTGACCCGGATGCCCGCAGGCCCCAGCTCCCGGGCCAGAGAGAGGGTCAGGCCGTTTACGGCAAACTTGGAGGTGGGGTAGGCCACGCCGCTGGGCTGGCCGTAGACGCTGACCATGGACGAGGTGTTGAGAATAACGCCGCTGCCCTGGGCCTTCATGCCGTCCACCACCGCACGGGTGCAGTTGAAGACTCCCTTGACGTTGAGATCCATCACCTTGTCAAAGGTCTCCTCGGTGTAGGAGGTGATGGGAGTGCTCTCCGAGACCCCTGCGTTGTTCACCAGAATGTCGATTTTGCCATACCGGGTGGCCACGTCGTCAAAGGCGGCCTTGACCGCCTGATAGTCGGCCAGGTCGGGCCAGATGGCCTCCACCCTTGCGTCCGGGTTGGCCTCCTTCAGCTGGGCGATGGCCTGGGCTGCGGTCTCCTGTCGGCTGGCGCACAGGACAACGGCTGCGCCCTCCTCCAGAAATGCCTGTACTGTGGCAAAGCCGATGCCTCGGCTGCCTCCGGTGACGATGGCGACCTTGTTTTCCAGTAGCATCATAGTTCTGTGCCTCCTGTCATTTTGATCGGAATGCGCTCCGCCGGAGGGGAGGCGATCCTGTCCCTATCATAGCGGAAAACATCCCCTTCGTCAATCGGGACTTTTGAGAAAAACGCATCAAATGGGACTCATTCCATTTTATGACAATTCCAGATGGGTTTTGATTGCACTTTTCTGTATATTCTGCTACAATGAAACAGACAAAACATAGAGACAGGAGGCAATCCCATGATCCGTATCGCAGTGGTGGACAATGCAGAGATGGCGGCACAGCGGATCGCCGACTTTTTAAAACGATATCAGGAGGAACGTGGCCTTCTGTTCCAGGTCAGTCTTTTCCACGACGGGGCGGAGCTGCTGGACGGCTTCCAGCCCACCTACGACCTGATCTTCCTGGATGTGGAGATGCCCAACAAGGACGGCATGACCACCGCCCGGGAGATACGCAAGGTGGATACCGACGTGACCCTGGTGTTCGTCACCCGGATGGCCCAGTACGCCGTCAGCGGCTACGAGGTACAGGCCATGGACTTCCTGGTCAAGCCGGTGAGCTATTCCGCCTTTGAGCTGCGGATGGATCAGCTGCTCCCCCGGCTCCGGCAGAAGGAGGAGCGGTACATCCTCATCTCCGCCAAAGACGGGATGTATAAGCTGCCCGTCTCCCGGCTGGTCTATGTGGAGGTCATCAAGCACCGGCTCCTCTACCACACAGAGGACGGGGTGTATGAGACCAGCGACACCATGAAGCGGGCGGAGGAGCTGCTGGCGGGCTGTCCCTTTGCCCGGTGCGACAACTGCTACCTGGTGAACCTGCGTTATGTCACCTGGGTCGGGCAAAAGGAGCTGCATGCCGGGAATGACACGCTGAAAATCAGCCGCCCCCGGCGCAAGGCGTTCCTCCAGGCGCTCACCGATTACATCGGCGGCGTGGAGCCGGGAGGGGAGGAGACGTGATGGCGCTGTTTGACCTGCTGTGGAGCAGTCGATTCGTCACCGAGATGCTGCTGGCCTGCTTCCTGGTGGCCCTGCCCCACAAAAAACGGGAGGGCTTCGGCCTCCGGGCGGCGCTTCTCTGTGTGGCGGTGGTGGGCATCGCCGTGCTGGTGATGAACAGCGGCGCTGCCCAGGCCATCTGGACAGATCCCGTCTATACCACCGTGAGCTGCCTCATCTATATGGTGGTGTTTTTCGCTGTGGCGCTGGTCTTTTTCCTGCTGCTGTGCCCGGTGACGGTTCGGGAGGCGCTGTACTGCACTGCTCTGAGCATGACGGTGCAGCATATCTCCTCCGCCCTGCTTCTGCTGCTGACGGCGCTGGTCCCCGGCGAGGGGAACCTGATGGATGCGACCCTCTGGCTGGTGACCATCGTGGTGCCCTATGTGGCGGTCTATTCCTGGTGTATCCTGCCCATCGGGGAGAAGGGGGCCTACCAGTTCAATGTCATCAACCTGACCTCCGCCACACTGCTCATCTTCCTGGTGTCCGCCTTTTTCAGCACCATCGCCAAGGGGCTGGATCTCTCCGGGCGGGAGCCGCTATTCCTCATCTGCCAAGTGTACGAAATTCTCTGCTGCTGCTTCCTCCTGTGGCTCCAGGTCAGCCAGAAGGAGGCCCTGAGCCTCCAGCACGAGCTGGACATCCAGGACTATCTCCGCCACCTCCGCCATGAGCAGTCCCAGCAGGCTCACAGGGAGATGGAGCTGACCAACCATCTGATGCATGAGCTGAAACACCAGGTGGCGGATATGCTCAAGGAGCAGAGCGAGGACGACCGGGACAGGCTGCTGGACGAGATCGCCGACAACTTGACCGTCTATGACGAGAACATCGACACGAGAAACGAGACGCTGAACACCGTCCTCCAGGAGCGGAGCCTGTTCTGCCGGGCAAATCACATCTCTTGGATGTGCGTGGCGGACGGAGCCAGCCTGGACTTTATCCAGACCGGCGACCTGTACCTCATCTTCCGCAACGCCCTGGACAACGCCATTGACGCCGTGTGCCAGCTCCCGGACCCCCAGCGGCGGGTCATCGACGTGAAGGTCTACACCCGCAACGCCCTGCTGATGATCCAGATCGAAAACCGGTTCCAGGGGCGGCTCCAGTTTGAAAACGGGCTCCCGGTCACCACCAAGGGGGACCGGAGCTATCACGGCTACGGCCTGAAAACCATCCGCTCCATCACCGAGCGGTACGGGGGCTGCATCACCGTCCGGGCCAAAAACGGGCTGTTCTCCCTCCAGGTGATGATCCCTGTACCAAAGCCATAAATTTTTCCAAGGACGGGCCAAATGTGGCCCGTCCTTTTGGTGTCAATGACAAAGTGTGCAGGAAAAATGACAGGTTGTGCGGGATCACTTGAAATGTTTTGACAAAGTGCTGTAGAATGTCTCCATCAGGAGCGGCGCCGCTCCCACTCTGCCCTCCCGGCATCTGCGCAGTGCCGGGGCGGTACAAAACGAGAATGGAGGAATCGAACTGTGAAACATTCCAAGCTGTGGACCGGGCTTTCGTCCGTAGTCGCCATCCTGCTGGTCATCGCTATCCTGGCGACCCAGTGTATGCTCGACTATGCGTCCACCATCAACCAGGCTCTGGGTATCTCCACCAGCGAAGTCGTCAACAACAGCGACTCTGACGAGGATTTGACCTATTACGAGAGCCAGTACGGTGAGCTGAACGCGGAGAATCTGCAGCTGCTCATCGCCGACACCTATGAGGAGGCCGTGGCCGAGGAGGCCGAGGGTGCTGTCCTGCTGAAAAATGAGGATAACGCACTGCCCCTGTCCTCCGACGAGACCCGGGTGACCCTGTTCGGCCATGCCGTGGCCCAGCCTCTGTACAAGAACTCCTCCGCCGGTTCCAGCGGCTACGAGGGGGAGTACTGCATCGACCTGTACACCGCCCTGACGGACGCAGGCTTTGCCATCAACGACACCCTATATGACGCATACGTGGCCAGCGACACCGCCCGGGGCACCGGCGGCTATGACTATACCACCGGCACATCCAGCGAGGCGTCTCTCGGCGAGGAGGATATCTCCTTCTACACCGACGAGCTGCAGGCATCCTGGGCGGACGACTACAACGACGTGGCCATCGTCATGTTTGCCCGTGAGGCAGGCGAGGGCATGGAGCTGGAGCAGGAGGACAGCTACGAGGGCATCAGCTTTCTGGCCCTCCATCAGGAGGAAAAGGATCTGCTCCAGATGATCAATGACTCTGGCGTGTTCGACAAGATCATCGTCCTCATCAACAGCGGCAACGCCATGGAGTTGAACTGGCTGGACGAGTACAACGTGGACGCCTGCCTGTGGATCGGCCTGCCCGGTCAGCGGGGCTTTGAGGCGGTGGCAGACATCCTCACCGGCGAGACCAACCCCTCCGGCCACCTGACGGACACCTACGCCGTCAACTCTCTGTCCGCTCCCGCCGTGGTGAACGCCAGCTATAACAACCAGACCTGGACCAACCTGGACGAGGTGCTGGCTGCCGTAGAGGACGCCGACGCCGGTGTCTCCTACTACAACGTTCAGGCTGAGGGCATCTACGTGGGCTATAAGTACTACGAGACCCGGTATGAGGATACCGTCCTGGGCCAGGGCGGGGCGGACGCCTCTGTGGGCTCCTCCACTGGCAGCAGTTGGAACTACACCGACGAGGTGCAGTATCCCTTCGGCTACGGCCTGTCCTACACCACCTTTGAGCAGACCCTGGACAGCGTGGTCATGGACGGGGACGACATCACCGTCACCGTGACCGTCACCAATACCGGCACCGTGGCCGGAAAGAGCACCGTTCAGGTCTACGCTCAGACCCCCTACGGCGACTATGAGAAGGAGAACCTGGTGGAGAAGTCCGCCATCCAGCTCCTGGACTTCGGCAAGACCGACACCCTGGAGCCGGGAGAGAGCCAGACCCTAGAGATCGTCTGTGACCGGTATCTCCTGGCCAGCTATGACTACACCAACGCCCAGGGCTACATTCTCAGCGCCGGAGACTACTACATCTCCATCGGCGATGACGCCCATGACGCTCTGAACAACGTCCTGGCTGCCAAGGGCGCCACCGGCATGGTGGCCGTGGACGGCAGCGAGGCCGCCGGAGACGCATCCAAGACCTACACCTGGACCCTGGACGCCCTGGACACCGAGACCTATCGTTACTCCTCCACCGGCGAGGAGGTCACCAACCAGTTTGACGACTGCGACATCAACTACTGGGCGGAGGGTACCGTCACCTACCTGACCCGTCAGGATTGGGAGGGCACCTATCCCACCGAGGCCACCCAGATCACCCTGGACGACGCCATGATCGACGCCCTGGCCGGTTACAACTATGAGAAGGCGGAGGACGCCGCCTCCATCAGCGACTACACTGTGGGCGACAACCAGGGCATCCCTCTGGCGGCCATGATCGGCCTGGACTACGACGACCCGGAGTGGGACACCTATCTGAACCAGTTCACCATTGAGGAGCTGTGCGCCATCATGGCCGACAACTTCGGCACCGCCGAGGTCACCTCTGTGGGCAAGCCCGCTGTCGTGGTGGGCGATGGTCCTGACGGCGTGGGCGGTACCTTCGACGCAACGCTGTACGGCGATGACCGGGACGACTGCTGCTTCCCCTGCCAGGTGATCCTGGCCTCCACCTTCAACAAGGAACTGGTGTACAACCGGGCCAACCTGATGGCTGAGGAATGCCTGTATCTGGGCTTCGAGCTGGCCTGGATGCCTGGCTCCAATGTCCACCGCACTCCCTTCGGCGGCCGTAACTTTGAGTACTACTCCGAGGACTCCACTGTGGGCTACATCTGTGCCGCCATCGAGGTGGAGGCCATGGAGGCCAAGGGCGTCCACGCCGGACTGAAGCACTTCGCCGGAAACGACCAGGAGGAGAATCGGCAGGGTATCGCCGTGTTCTTCAACGAGCAGACCTTCCGTGAGGGCGCTCTGCGGGTGTTCCAGAAGGCCGTCTCTGAGTCTGGCTGCATGGCGATTATGCACGGCTTCAACCGGCTCGGCTTCACCTGGTGCTCCTGCAGCTCGGCTCTGCTGACCCAGGTGCTGGAGAATGAATGGGGCTTCGTAGGACTGTCTGAGACGGATGCCGTCATCAGCGCCACGGACTCCTATCTGGCTCACTATGTGGACGCAGTTGTGGCCGGAACCGACACCTTCTGCCTGGACTTTACCAGCGTCAGCTCCAGTACCCTCCTAGCTGCCATCACCGAGAACGACGACGGCGACCTGCTGGGTATGGTGCGTAAGTCCGCCCATGATAACCTCTATGCCGCTGCTAACAGCAACATCATGAACGGCTACAGCACGGACTCTACCGTTGTCTCCATCACCCCCTGGTGGCAGCCCACCATGTACGCCATTATCGCCGTGTGCGCCGTGCTGGAGGTTCTGTGCCTGGCGATGATGCTCCGGAAGAACCTGAAAAAGAACCCCGATAAGGAGGCGTGACAAATGTCGATTCTGAAAAAGAAATCCTTTGGCTGGTATGTCCTGCTGGTCTCCGCTATCGTGGCGGTGGTGGGTCTGGTTCAGTTCTCTTCCTGGGCCCCCGATCACAGCGCTACCGACACCGTTATCACCGTGGCCCTGATTTTGGGCATCGCCATCGACCTGGTGACCATCTGGAAGGATCTGGACATCCTGGTGGTGGCCTCTACCGCCTGCTATATGGTGGGCTGCGTCCGCATCGTCACGGATAATGTGGGCTCCTTCGTGGACGCCTATCAGGGCATCGTGATGTTCGGCGACTCCACTCAGGTGGGGACCATCATCTCCATCGCAGTGGTCATGGGCGTGGCGGCTGTCCTGTCCGCCGTGTCCGGCTTCCTTCCCCGTGAAAAAGAATAAGTAACACGACCTTTCGGGCCGCCGCAGGGCGGCCCGAATTGTCCTGCATTGCAGAGAGAGGGTGCATCTGTTGAAAATTGCGTTTAACGACAGCTGGAGCTATCGCCGATTGGGCGTTTCAGACACGGCAAAGCCCGTGACCCTGCCCCACGACGCCATGCTGGCCGAGGCCCGGACGCCGGACTCCCCCGGCGGCACGAATACCGGCTGGTTCGAGGGCCACGACTACTGCTACGAAAAGACGTTCCAGGCCCCGGCAGAGTGGGCGGAGAAAAACGTCCTGCTGGAGTTCGAGGGGGTCTATCACAACGCCGAGGTTCTGCTCAACGGGGAACAGGCGGCCTTCCACCCCTACGGCTACACCGGCTTCCGGGTGAGCCTGGACGGAAAGCTCCGGTACGGGGAGGAGAACCAGGTGCAGGTCATTGCCCGCAACGCCGACCAGCCCAACAGCCGCTGGTATTCCGGCGCAGGTATCTACCGCCCGGTGTGGCTCCACGTCCTGCCCCAGGCCCACATCTGCCCCGACGGGGTGCGGGTGTCCACCCGCTCCATCGACCCGCCCCAGGTTCAGATCCAGGTGCGTACCGAAGGGGAGGCCCCGCTGTCTGTTCAGCTGTTGGACGGGGAGCGGCTGCTGACCACGGTGGAGCTGCCCGACGATGTGCGGACGGCGAGCGTCACGCTTCGGGGGGCGCAGCTCTGGTCTCCGGAGCATCCCAAGCTGTACACCTGCCGGGCGGTCTTCGGGGAGGACGTCCAGGAGACGACCTTCGGCATCCGGACGGTGGAGTGCGACAGCAAGCGGGGCTTCTGCATCAACGGGGAGCGGGTCATCCTCCGGGGGGCCTGCATCCACCACGACAACGGTCTGCTGGGGGCGGTAGCCCATCCCCAGGCAGAGGAGCGGAAGATCCGGCTGCTGCTGGAGAACGGCTATAACGCCATCCGCTCCGCCCACAACCCCTGCTCTAAGGCCATGCTGGATGCCTGTGACCGGCTGGGTATGCTGGTCATGGACGAGTATGTGGACATGTGGTATATCCACAAGACCCAGTATGACTACGCCTCCTGCATGGAGCAGCAGTGGAAGCAGGACTTGGCGGACATCGTGGAGAAGGACTTCAACCATCCCTCCGTGGTGATGTACTCCATCGGCAACGAGGTCTCCGAGACTGCCCAGCCCAGAGGCATCGAGCTGACCGGGAACATGCGGGACTGGCTCCATGAGCTGGATAACCGCCCGGTGACCTGCGGCATCAACATCTTCTTCAACTACCTCAGCTCCATGGGCTTTGGCGTCTACAGCGACGACAAGGCAAAAAAAGAGGCAGAAAAGGCGGAAAAGAACCAGGGCAAGCCCGGCAAAAAGAAGGCGGTGGGCAGCGAGTTCTTCAACAACCTGGCGGGGCTCATGGGCTCCGGCTTCATGAAGTTCGGGGCCACCCTCCACGGGAGCAACGTCAAGACCCGGGAGGCCTTTGCCAGGCTGGACGTGGCGGGGTACAACTACGGCATCAACCGCTACGAGGGGGACTTCAAGCGGTATCCCGACCGGGTCATCGTGGGCAGCGAGACCTTCTGCGCCGACGCCGCCCGGTTCTGGGACCTGGCCAAGGAGCATCCCGCCCTCATCGGCGACTTCGTCTGGGCCGGGATGGACTACCTGGGCGAGCTGGGCATCGGGGCCTGGGAGTATGCTGACTACGCCCCGGAATTTGACCACGGAGTTGGCTGGCTGACCGCAGGCAGCGGACGGCTGGACATCACCGGAAAGCCCTCCGGCGAGGCGGCCTATACCCAGGTGGCCTTTGAGCTGTCCCCCATCCGCATCGGCGTCGTCCCGGCGGATCACGCCTTTGACCGGCACTCTCCCTCCGCCTGGCGGATGTCCAACACCTTTGAGAGCTGGAGCTGGAACGGGGCCGAGGGCAAGGAGACCCAGGTGGAGGTCTACAGCCGGGGAGCAGAGGTGGCTCTGCTGCTGGGCGGCCAGGAGCTGGGCCGGAAAAAGACGGCGAAGAACTGCCGCACCTCCTTCCGGGTGGCCTATCAGCCGGGAGAGCTGACCGCCGTGGCCTATGACGAGGCCGGGGCGGAGCTGTACCGCACCTCCCTCCACAGCGCCGGAGACGAGACGCTGCTGACCCTGACTCCGGAGACGGAGACGGTGGCCCCGGACGGCCTGTGCTATGTCCGGCTGAAATACACCGATGAGGAAGGGGAGGTCAAGCCTCTGGCCCGGGGCGACGTCCATGTCACCGTCCAGGGCGGGACTTTGCTGGGCCTGGGCAGCGCCTGCCCCTACAACGAGCGGGGCTATCTGACAGACACCACCGACACCTATTACGGCGAGGCTCTGGCTATCGTAAAGCCGGACGGAGCCGGAACGGTGACCGTTCGGGGAGAGAGCCCCTTCGGCAGCGCCGAGGCTGTGGTGACCTGTCGGGCCTGAATCCTCTGACAGGGACAGCCCCATCTTCTTCGACATTTCCTATCACTTCAATTGTTGCGTTCCTGACTGCGATCTGTACAGGGCCGTCTCGCTGATCTGGCGAGGCGGCCCTGGTGTCGTTTTATGTAGTGGTTCTTTCTTTACGAAAGATTCTGTTTCCAAAAAGAATTGACAGAAGGGGACATCAAGGGTAAAATAAAAGCACAGGTGTTTACCTAAATTTTCCGGAAAGGATGAAGGTATATGAGACAAGGTAAAAGTATGACAGCGCTTTTCCTGTCCCTGGCCCTCCTGCTGACGATGCTTCCCGGCGCTGCCTGGGCAGCGGAGACGGAGGAGCTGCCGGAGGAGGCCGCCGTGACGGAGGAAGCGACAACAGAAACGGACGAGGCTCAGGAGACGTCTCCTGAATCCTCTGTCTCCGGAGAGACAGAGGATGATGAGGCTTCCGAGACGGAGGCGACAGAGGATGAGCCCGCTGTTGTGGCTGAGGAGGATATTTCTACGGCCAGCGAAATCGTGGACAGCGGTTCCTGCGGGGACGACGCCACCTACACCCTGACCTCGGATGGTACCCTGACCATCAGCGGCACCGGAGATATGACGAACTGGGGATCAGCAAGCCAGGTTCCATGGTATAACTATCGATCCGACATCGTCGAAGTGGTCATTGAGGAAGGCGCGACCTCTGTTGGGGACTATGCATTTTACTATTGTAAAAATTTGACAAGTGTTTCAATCCCAGACAGTGTGACCAGCTTTGATGGCTATGGCACGTTTTGGTTCTGCACAAACCTGACCAGCATTACCATCCCGGACAGCGTCACATCTGTCGGAGACAGCACGTTCTATCACTGTGTAAATCTGGAGAACATAACTCTCGGGAGCAGCCTGACCAATATCAGCGTTTATATGTTCCAGGAATGCTATGCATTGACCAGCATTACCATTCCAGACAGTGTCACCAGTATCGGCGCAGGAGCGTTTGAGGACTGCACAGGGCTGACAAGCGTGACGATTGGAAGCGGTGTGACTGTTATTGATGCAAGTGCATTTTGGGGTTGCAGCAGTTTGACAGACATTTCACTTCCAGATGGCCTTACAACTATCGAAGTCAATACATTTGGGAAATGCACGAGCCTAACCAGCATAACTATCCCGGATAGTGTCACCTCAATTGGTGAGTCGGCGTTCTACAGCTGTGCGAGCCTGACCGACGTATACTATAGCGGCTCTAAAAGCAACTGGGCAGCTATCAGTATTGGCTCCGGCAATACCTACCTGACCAATGCCACCATCCATTATGGCGTGGAGGAGCCTGAGCACGTCTACGGTTCTCCCGTCTGGACTTGGGCTTCCGACTACAGCACCGCCACCGCCACCTTCACCTGCACCGACGGCGATGACATCCAAACCGTGACCGCCACCGTCACCTACGAAGTGACCACTGCCGCCACCTACACCGCCGCCGGTACGGGCACCTACACCGCCACCGTGACCTTCAACGGCAAGACGTACACGGACACCAAGACGGTGACCATCCCCATGCTCGTTCTCACCGCCCCCACCATCACGTCCC
>JAJPWY010000071.1 GCA_021205725.1 Clostridiales bacterium | reverse complement strand
ATTGATTATATCTTATTAGCCACTCCTGTTACAACCTTATTATAGCACTTCACTGAGCATCTACGTCAACAACGACATCCAGGCGTATATCTTCGACAAGATCATCGACGCAGACTGGTACGAGCTGAGCAAGTATGCCAACGGCGACCTGCTCAACCGGTTCAACTCTGACGTGAGCACCATCGCCAGCAACGCCGTCAGCTGGCTGCCCAACGTCATCATCGCCCTGTACAACTTTATCGCAACCTTCTTCGTCCTGTTCTATTACGACCACACCATGGCCTTTATTGCCCTGCTCTCCGCCCCCTTCCTCCTGCTGGCCAGCCGGTTCATCATGCGGAGGAACAAGGAGTACCGGATGAAGGTGTTGCAGATGAACAGCTCCCTTATGACCTTCGAGGCGGAGACCTTCTACAACTTCGACACCATCAAGAGCTTCGGCGTGGCCGACCACTACAGCAAAGGGATGCGGGACTGGCAGGAGAAATATAAAAAGGTCAATCTGGACTACAATATGTTCTCCATCAAGACCGGTATTTTCTCCAACGTCCTGGGGACGATGGTGTACATGGTGGCCTTTGGCTACTGCATTTTCCAGCTTTTAGCGGGAAATATCACCTACGGCACCATGACCCTGTTCCTCAGCCAGCGCTCCCAGCTCTCCAGCAGCTTCTCCTCTCTGGTGAGCATCATTCCCGGCATGCTCAACAGCTCCGTCTCCGCTCACCGTATCCGGGAGCTGGTGGAGCTGCCCCGGGAGGTGCATCTCACCGAGGAGTCGGAGGCCATGGCAAAGGCGGCAGAGGAGGGCTTCGAGGTGCGTATGACCGGGGTAGACTTCTCCTATGTGGAGGGCGAGCAGGTCATCTCCGGCTCTGATTTCGTGGCCCGGCCCAACGAGATCGTGGCCCTGGTAGGCCCCACCGGGGAGGGCAAGACCACCATGATCCGGCTCATTCTGGGCCTGATCCACCCGGGCAGCGGCGAGGTGACGCTGGTGGATCGCCAGGGCAACCAGGTGGAGATCAACGCTGACACCCGGCGTTATTTCTCCTATGTCCCCCAGGGCAACACCATGATCTCCGGCACCGTGGCGGAAAATCTCCGCATGGTCAAGGAGGACGCCACCGACGAGGAGATCATCGAGGCGTTGAAGATCGCCTGCGCCTGGGACTTCGTCTCCAAAAAGGAGGGCGGCATCAACGGCAAGCTGGGTGAGCGGGGGAGAGGCTTCTCCGGCGGACAGGCTCAGCGTCTGGCCATCGCCCGGGCGGTGCTCCGGGATGCGCCGGTGCTGCTCCTGGACGAGGCCACCAGCGATCTGGACATCGAGACGGAACGCCAGGTGCTGCGCAACATCATCCGCCAGCGGCCGAACAAGACCTGCATCGTCACCACCCACCGGCCCAGCGTGCTCAACCTGTGCCAGCGGGTCTACCGGGTGGTGGATACTCACGTGACCCAGCTCACCGAGGAGGAGTCGGCGAAAATGGTCATGGATTTTTAACTCTGGGGGCTTGTCCCGGAGGGGAAAACCGTGGTACAATAGGGGTCAGCAAGCGTGTTTTCAGGGCCGGTTCATTCCGGCTGTGAGAAAGGAGCCAGATGATGAAGATCAGTTCCAGCTATATGATGCGTCAGATCGCCGGAGAACATATCATCGTCCCCACCGGCGAGGCCGCCGTGGAGTTCAACGGTCTGATCACCGTCAACGAGATCGGGGCGTTCCTCTGGAAAAAGCTCCAGGGCGAGGCCACGGAGGAGGAGCTGCTCCAGGCTGTCCTGGAGGAGTACGACACCGACGAGGCCACCGCCCGGGCCGATATCCGGGCATTTCTCCAAAAGCTGGAGGAGAACGGGATTCTGCGGCGGTAACGTCAGGAAAGGCAGGACAGAGCAATGCGAGGCAGAGTGAATATATGGCTGCTGGGCCTGGCGGTGATCGTGGGCGTGGCCTTCGGACTGACCCTCTGGGAGGAGATGTCCAGCGACATCAACCGCAGCCCGGAGATCAGCTTCAGCGAGGACGTTATTACCGTCAGCGTAACCGACGGCGACGAGGCCCTTCTTGAGGGCGTCACCGCCACCGACCCGGAGGATGGGGACGTGACGGACTCCGTGGTGATCGAGGGACTGTCCGAATTTGGCGACGATCTCAGCCGTGAGGTGACCTATGTGGCCTTCGACTCCAACAACAATGTGACCAAGGCCACCCGCACCATCTACTACAGCGACTACACCTCCCCGGTGATTGAGCTGACCTCCGAGCTGAAGGTGACGGTGGGCGAGCAGATCAACATCCAGGACTGCGTCACCGTGTCCGACGTTCTGGACGGCAACATCACGAACCTGCTGCAGATTACCGAGAGCAACTATGACCGCTACACGGCGGGGGAGTACTCCGTGACCTTGAGAGTGACCAACAGCGCCGGGGACACCACCGAGCAGGCCTTCACCATCGAGTGCGTGGAGGCCAGTGAAGCTACCTCCGTGGGCATTATACTGACCACCTACAGCGTCACTCTGGACGAGGGAGCCGACTTCGATCCGGAGGACTATCTGGACAGCGTCACCGGTCGGGACAGATATGGGGAGCTGCTGACGGTGGACGACGTGAAGATCACCGATCCGGTGAACACCAGCGAGCCGGGAACCTACACCGTCATTTACACGCTGACCGGAGACGGAGAGACGGGAACCACCCGGCTGACCGTCATTGTAAACTGAGGAGGGGAGAGCGTTGAACAATTCCGGACATATGCAGCTGGAGTCTCTCCGCTTCCTGATGCCCACTATCCTGGGAGACGTGTTTCGCCGGTGGCTGGATATCCTCCTGGCGGGACTGATCGCCGTGATGGGCGCCTATGTGTGGGTCACATGGAGCTGGCAGCCCCAATACAGCATGACCGCCTGCTACGCCGTGATGACCAAGGCCACCTCGGGATATGTGACCTATTCCACCAGCTCTGTCACCTATACGGTGGCTACCACCTTTAAATACCTCATCGACAGCGATATCCTCCAGGCAGAGGTGGCGGACGCCATGGGGGTGGAGACCCTTAACGGCACCATCTCCACGGAGCTGCTGGAAGACACCAACATCCTCTATCTGACGGTCACGTCAAGCTCTCCCGAGGAGACATACGAGATCATGAACACCGTTATGGACTCCTACCAGGAGCTGGTGGATGTGGTGCTGGGGAGCCTGACGCTGGACGTACTGGAACAGCCCACCATCCCCACCGCTCCCAGCAATGAGCTCAACCGCACCCGGACGCTGGTAATGGCGGGCGGCGCTGCGGTGCTGGCGGTAATCCTGCTGCTGGCGCTGCTCTCCTATCAGCGGGACGCCATTAAGACAGACGCCGACTTCCAGGACAAGCTCAACGTCAAACGGCTGGCCACCATCCCCAGGGAACGGCGCAAGCTGATCCAGGGCCTGCGGAAGAAACAGAAGTTCCTGATGATCAACCAGTATCCTATCAGCTACCAATTCACCGAGGCCATCGAAAAGCTCCGGGCCAGCTTTGAGTATCGGGCGGACAAGCACGGCTGCAAGGTGATCCTGGTCACCAGCACCATGGCAAACGAGGGCAAATCCACCGTCTCCATGAACCTGGCGCTCTCCCTGGCTAAGACCGGAAGCCGGGTGGTGTTTGTGGACGGAGACCTGCGTAACCCCACCATCCACTCCATGCTCAAGCTGGACAAGGAGATTCGGGGCGAGCTGGGTGAATTTCTCCAGGGAACCTGCGATTTCTCCGACATCGTCATCCAGCACCACAAGCCGGAGATGTTCCTTCTGGTGGGCCGGAAGAAATATGACAACGCTGCCGAGCTCCTTGGCTCCCACATGATGAGCCTTATGGTTCGGGAGCTGCGGAACCGGGCGGACTATATCATCATCGACACCCCTCCTGCCGGCTCTATGATCGATACGGAGGAGGTTTCCAGCTATGCCGACGGCGTGATCCTGGTGGTGCGGCAGAACGATGCGCCCACAAGAATGATTCAGGACGTGCTGGATTCTCTGGAGCAGACCGGCATCCAGGTATTGGGCTGTGTCTTTAACAACGTCCAGGCCTGGGGTGGCGCAGGAAGCGCAGCTTACCATGAACATAGCCATCGCAGCCGGGATCGCAGCTAAGGAGGTGTCGATGTGAGTCAATACGAAAAGACTGATGTGGCCCAGGAGGAGGAGCTGATCGACCTCTCGGTACTGCTCTATCAGTTTTTCAAGGTACTGCGCCGGATGATTTTTCTGGTGATCGCACTGACACTGATCTGTGCCGGTGGATACTGGCTGATCCAGCGGATGAACTATGTCCCCCAGTACACCGCATCCACCCCCTTTGTGGTGAACTCGGACAGCAGCGGCGTTGTCAATGAATATTCTGACGCCCTCTCCGCTGAGGAGCTGTCCAAGCAGTTCCCGCAGATCATCAACAGCTCTGCGCTCCAGAGCCGGGTCATGGATGCGCTGGGCCTGGACTATATTCCGGGAACCATCACCCTGGAACAGGTGGAGTCCACCAAGCTGGTGACGCTGAAGGTTACTGCTTCCGACCCGCAGATGGCATACGATATCCTCATCGCCGTAATGGAAAACTATGAGGACGTGTCTGTGCGGGTATTGGGCAGCACGACGATGACGGTGCTGAGAGAGCCCACCGTTCCCACCCAGGTAGACAACCCCTTCAGCGACTGGCGGCAGTTGGCGAAGGGAGGCCTGGTCGGTCTGGCAGCGGGGCTGATGCTGGTTCTGCTGTTCACCGTCACCCGGTTTACCATCAAGGATAAAGAGGATGTCAAAAAACAGCTGAACATCACCTACCTGGGCTCTGTCCCCAAGGTGATTGGACGCAGGATGGGCAGAGGGGTCAACGGACTGATCCAGGTGACCAACGAGAAGGTTGGCTTCGGATTTCAGGAGGGCGTGCGTATCGCCCGCTCCCGTATCATCCGGCAGCTGGGCGTAGACGAGGACAAGCAGGAGCTGGCGCAGAAGATCATCTTAGTGACCAGTGCAGCCGCCCAGGAGGGGACAACGACTGTCGCCATGAACCTGGCGCTGGCCATGGCAGCCAAGGAAAAGCAGGTCATTCTGGTGGACTGCAACTTCCGGAACCCCGGCATGAAGCGGCGGTTTCTTCTCCAAAACGCAGAATATGGTACTGCGGACGTACTCACCGGCCGGTGCAGCGTCAATGATGCGCTGATTTCCTATGGCTATGAGAATCTTCGTGTCATGCCCGGCACGGCCTTTAACGGAGACCCGTCCGAGCTGATTTTACGTGGAGATATGGAGCGGCTGCTCCAGGCGCTGGCTTCGGCCTCTGACTATGTGATTTTGGATACGCCTCCTGCCGGCACGGTGGCAGACGCCGGAAACCTGGCCCGCTACTGTGACGGTTCGGTGCTGGTCATCAAGCAGGACAGCACCCGGGTCTCCCGCATCGTCCGAGCCCTGGAGGAGCTGTCGGAGAGCGGTACGCCGGTGCTGGGATGTATCCTCAACGAGACTGAGGGCGGCGGCGGAAGCTATGGCTACGGTTATGGTTATGGCTACGGCTACGGATACGGCTATGGTTACGGATATGGTTATGGCTACGGCTACGGCCAGGACAGCAAAAAAGGCAGAAGGTAAGCAACAGAAACAGGATCGCTCTGAAAGAGGAGGAAGCTTCCATGGAGATCGAACGGAAATTCTGGCTGGAGCAGTTCCCGGAGCAGCTGCCCCTGGTGCGCAGACAGCAGGTCTGGCAGGGCTACCTCTACACCGACCCGTCCGAGGTTCGTATCCGCCGGAGCCGGGAGGAGGACACCGGGCGGGAGCAGTATCGTCTCTGCATCAAGAGCAGCGGCGAGATGGTTCGCCATGAGATCGAGACCGAGCTGACCCGGGAGCAGTTTGAGGAGCTGTGCCTCCTGCTGGAGCCGGACAAGACCCTGATCCACAAGGACTACCGGGCCTATGACATCGGAGATGGCTTGCTCCTGGAGTGCTCTGTGGTAGACGGCGGCGCATTTTCCTATGCCGAGGTGGAGTTCCCGTCGGAGGAGGCAGCCAACGCCTGGCAGCCCCCCGCTTTCCTGGGCCGGGAGACCACCTATGAGCGAGGCTTCAAGATGAAACGGTACTGGCATGACCGGACGCTCTCCGGCGCGGTTCAGACCGGGAAAGGATGACATTTATCATGGAAATCAAGGAAATACTGTCCCATGTAGACCACACGCTGCTGGCCCCCTCCGCCACCAGGGAGGAGATTCGGGCCATCTGTGACGACGGAGCGGCCTATGGCTGTGCCAGCGTCTGCATCCCCGCCAGCTTTGTCAAGCCTGCGGCGGAGTACCTCCAGGGCCGCTGCCCTGTGTGTACCGTGATTGGCTTCCCCAACGGCTACTCCACCACCGCCACCAAGGTCTTTGAGGCCGCCGACGCTGTGAACAACGGAGCCGACGAGGTGGACATGGTCATCAACATTGGCTGGGTGAAGGATGAGAAGTGGGACGACCTGCTGGACGAGATCCGCCAGGTCAAGGCCGCCTGCGGCGACCACATCCTGAAGGTCATCATCGAGACCTGCCTGCTCACCGACGAGGAGAAGGTCAAAATGTGCCAGATCGTCTCCCAGTCCGGGGCGGACTACATCAAGACCTCCACCGGCTTCTCCACCGCCGGCGCCACCAAGCCGGACGTGGCCCTGATGGCCGCCAATGTGGAGCCTCATGTGAAGGTCAAGGCGGCAGGGGGCATCTCCTCTCTCCAGGACGCCGAGGACTTCCTGAACCTGGGCGCCGACCGCCTGGGCACCTCCCGTATCGTCAAGATCGTCAAGAGCCAGCAGTGAGCTGACCTAAATGTGTGCAGGGCCGCCCAATGGGGTGGCCCTGCACATTTTCATTCTTCGACTTCTTCGTTCTCTGCGGCGTCCCTTACCCGTTTCCGCTGCCTCCGCTTCCATATCCACCGGATCAGGCGGCAGAGGAGATAGGGGATCGGGAAGCATAGCAGCAACAAAATGCCCAGCCCTTGCCAGGTGAAGGCGCTCTGGGTCAGCACCTGATGGAGGAGCAGCCCAAAGACCACGCACTCCGCCGCCAGCAGCACCAGCTCCCAGGCCTGCCGCCGCTCCAGGAAGGAGCGGGAGCTTGGGTCGATGTGCTCCATCACCTCGATACCGTTGGCCCTGGCCAGCTCCCTGGCCCCGTCGGTGAGGACGCTGTTGGTGACCACCATGCCCCGCTCACAGTCGTAGTAGGCCATGCCCGCCACCGCCTCCTGGACGGCGGCGCCCCCTACTGCGCCGGAGTAATATTTACACTGGATGGCGTACCGGTTCCGCCCGTGAGTGGCCAGCAGGTCGACGCCAAAATCCCCCGTCCGTGGGGTGAAGGTGATGTCCCGGAAGCCCTGCCGCCGGAGCAGCTCCGCCACGTAGGTCTCATACTCCACCCCGTCCATCTCTTTTTTCCAAAAGGGCAAGAGAAGCACCTCCCCAATACGACAGCCGCCCCGTTTTGACAACGCAGGGCGGCTGTTGACTGACTGTTATTTCTTAAAGCTGTCCTTCAGGCTGACCGACCGGTTGAACACCGGCGCGCCGGGTTTGCTGTCTTTGTTGTCCACGCAGAAGTAGCCCAGCCGCATAAACTGGAAGGAGGCGGGAGCCTGGGCCTCCGCCAGAGACGCCTCCAGCTTACAGTCCCGGAGCACCTCCAGAGAGCCGGGATTCAGGCAGGCCAGGAAATCCTTTCCGGCGGCGTCGGGAGCGGCGTCGCTGAACAGGTCGTCGTACAGCCGTACCTCTGCATCCACGGCGGTGGCGGCGTCCACCCAGTGGATGGCAGCGCCCTTAATCTTCCGCCCGTCGGCGGGGTCGCCGCCCTTGGAGTTGGGGTCGTACTCCGCCAGCACCTCCACCACGTTGCCCGCCTCGTCCTTGACGCAGCCGGTGCAACGGATGACATAGGCGCCCTTGAGCCGACACTCCAGCCCGTTGGGGGAGAGGCGCTTGTATTTCTTCACCGGCTCCTCCATAAAGTCCTCCGCCTCGATGTAGAGGTGACGGGAGAAGGTGACGGTGCGGCTGCCCATGGAGGGATCCTTGGGATGGTTCTCGATGGAGAAGGCCTCGCTCTGGCCTTCGGGATAGTTGGTGATGGTCAGGGCCACCGGGCACAGCACCGCCATGACCCGCCGGGCGGACTTATCCAGATCCTCCCGGAGGCAGTGCTCCAGGAAAGAGAACTCCACCGTAGAGGCCGCCTTGGACACGCCGTTGGCCTCGGAGAAAGCCCGGATGGAGGCGGGGGTGTAGCCTCTCCGCCGCAGGCCGCAGATGGTGGGCATCCGGGGGTCGTCCCAGCCGGAAACATACCCTCCCTCCACCAGCGCCCGGAGCTTGCGCTTGCTCATGACGGTATGATCGATGCCCAGCCGGGCAAACTCGATCTGCCGGGGCTTGTTGGGGCAGGAGATATTGTCGATTACCCAGTCGTACAGGGGCCGATGGTCCTCAAACTCCAGAGTGCAGAGAGAATGGGTGATGCCCTCCAGGGCGTCCTCAATGGGGTGGGCGTAGTCGTACATGGGGTAGATGCACCACTGATCTCCCGTGCGGTGGTGGCGCTGGTGCTTGATGCGATAGATGGCCGGATCCCGCATATTGAAGTTGCCGGAGGCCAGGTCGATCTTTGCCCGAAGGGTCATGGCCCCGTCGGGGAACTCTCCCGCCCGCATCCGGCGGAACAGGTCGAGGGACTCCTCGATGGGCCTGTCCCGGTAGGGGCTGGTGGCCGGGGTGTTCACGTCCCCCCGGTTGGCGCTCATCTCCTCGGGGGAGAGCTGGCAGACATAGGCCTTGCCCGCCAGGATCAGCTCCTCGGCGAACTGGTACATCTGCTCAAAGTAATCCGAGGCATAGTAGAACCGGTCGTCCCAGTCGTAGCCCAGCCAGTGGATGTCCTCCTGAATGGCGTCCACAAACTCCACGTCCTCCTTGGTGGGGTTGGTGTCGTCCATGCGGAGATTGCAAAGACCGTGATATTTCTGAGCCGTGCCAAAGTCCACATAGATGGCCTTGGCGTGGCCGATGTGGAGATAGCCGTTGGGCTCCGGCGGGAAGCGGGTGTGTACCTTCATCCCGGCGTAGCGTCCGCCCTCGGCGATATCCTCGTCGATAAAATCGTGGATAAAGTTTTGGCTCATCAGGCTGTTGTCCTTCTCTGCCAAAGGAATCCCTCCCTCTCTTTCTCAGTGAGCCCTATTATATCCCAAAATCTGCCGTTTGAAAAGAGGGAAGAAGACCGGAATTGATTTTTACGCAGGGGACGGTGTCAAGCCTTGAATTATCCGCCCTAAACGGATATAATGAATTGGCATGACTGATGATTTTAATGACAGGATAGGAGGAATCTCCATGACCTTTACACAATGGCTGGAGGAGATGGGCCGACACACCGTCGCCATCGTGGGCATCGGCGTCTCCAACGTGCCGCTGATCCGCCTGCTCACCGACCACGGCGTTCGTGTCACCGCCTGCGATAAGCAGACCAGAGAAAAATTCGGCAATGACGCTCTGCTCCGGGAACTGGAGGAGCGGGGCGTCCGGCTCCGGCTGGGAGAGGGCTATCTGGACGGCCTCGACCAGGACTATATTTTCCGCTCGCCCGGCATCCGGCCGGATATCCCCGCCTTTGAAGCGGCGAAGGCCAGAGGCAGCGTCATCACCTCCGAGATGGAGGTGTTCTTTGAGGTCTGCCCCTGCAAAAAGATCGCCGTGACCGGCTCTGACGGCAAGACCACCACCACAACCATCATCGCCAGGTTGCTGGAGGCCCAGGGCTATACCGTCCATCTGGGGGGCAACATCGGTCACCCCCTCCTGGCGGAGACGGGGGAGATGGGGCCGGAGGACATCGCCGTGCTGGAGCTGTCCTCCTTCCAGCTTATGACCATGCGCCGCTCCCCGGAGATCGCCGTCATCACCAATCTGGCCCCCAACCATCTGGACATCCATAAGGGGATGGAGGAATACGTGGCGGCCAAGGAGAACATCTATCTCTGGCAGGACGAGGGCGGCAGGCTGGTGCTCAACCACGACAACGACTACACCCGCAGCTTTGCGGCCAAGGCCAAGGGAACCGTTACCTGGTTTGCCCGGCAGACGGAGGCACCCTCCGGGGTGGCGCTGGAGAACGGAGCCATCGTGGTCAAGGGCGACCGGACGGTGCTGCCTGTGTCCGACATCCTCCTCCCCGGCGTCCACAACTGGGAAAACTATATGGCCGCCATCGCTGCGGTGGACGGCCTGGTGTCCGACGAGACGATCCGCACCTTTGCCAGAACCTTCGGCGGGGTGGAGCATCGCATCGAGCTGGTGGCGGAAAAGGCGGGGGTTCGGTACTACAACGACTCCATCGCCTCCAGCCCCAGCCGCACCATCGCCGGCCTCCGCTCCTTCCGGCAAAAGGTCATCCTCATCGCCGGAGGCTATGACAAGCACCTGGATTACGCCCCTCTTGGCCCGGAGATTGTTTCCCACGTGAAGGCCCTGGTGCTGACCGGGGCCACCGCCGGAAAGATCCGGGCGGCCACAGAGGCCGCTCCCGGCTACGACCCGGCTCTGCTACCCATCTATGACGGCCTGGATTTTGCCGGGGCGCTGGAGCAGGCCCGGCGCATCGCCCGGCCCGGAGACGTGGTCATCCTGTCCCCGGCCTCCGCCTCCTTTGACCAGTTCAAAAACTTTATGGTTCGAGGAGACACCTTTAAACAGCTGGTGCGGGCGCTGCCGGAGCACTGAGAGGAGAGACACGACTGTGAACTATTTCGACTGCCTGGCCCGGCTGAGCCAGGCCTCCGGCCCCTCCGGGTTTGAGGAGCGGGCGGCGAACGTGGCCTGTGAGCTGCTGGCCCCCCTCGCCGACGGGGTGCGCCGGGATCGGCTGGGGAGCGTTATCGGCCTGCGCCGGTGCGGGAAGGAGAACGCCCCAAAGGTCCTGCTGGACGCCCATCTGGACGAGGTGGGGCTCATCGTCACCGGCATCGAGGAGGGCTTTCTTCGCTTCTCCTCCCTGGGAGGCATCGACCCCCGCATCCTGCCCGACCGGGAGATCACCGTTCTCACCGACCCGCCTATTTTGGGGGTGGTGGCGGTCAAGCCGCCCCACGTCATGGACGGGGACGAGAAGGAAAATGTTGTTCCTCTCAAGGATCTGTACCTGGACATCGGCATGAGCCAGGCTCAGGCGGAGCAGGCCGTTCCTCTGGGCACTCCCATGGTCTACCGGGAGGATATCCTCCGGCTGGCGGGAGACCGCATCGCCGGAAAGAGCCTGGACGACCGGGCGTGCTTTGCCATCCTCCTGCGCACCCTGGAGCTGCTGGAGGGGGAGACGCTGAACGTGGACGTGGCGGTGCTGGGCTCCTGCTTTGAGGAGACCTCCGGGGACGGGGCGCTGGTGGCCACCTTTGCCGAGCGCCCGGACTGCGCCATTGCGGTGGACGTGACCTTCGGCATCTCCCACGACGGGCCTGAGGAGACGGGCTTTGCCCTGGGCAAGGGCCCTGCGGTAGGCATCGGCCCCAACTGCGCCCGCTGGATGGTGGACGGCCTGCGGAAGGCCTGCGCCGCCCGGGAGATCAACTGGAATCCGGAGGTCATGGCGGGCAACACCGGCACCAACGGCTGGGAGATGCAGGTGGCCCGGGAGGGCGTCCCGGTGGCGCTGGTATCCCTGCCGCTGAACTATATGCACACGCCCCTGGAGGTCATCTCCGAGGGAGACGCAGAGCAGACCGCCCGACTGCTGGCGGACTTTCTGCTGGGGCTGAGAGAGGAGGACGGTGTCCTGTGCTGGAAGAATTAAAGACCCTCTGCGCCCTCTCCGGCGTCTCCAGCCGTGAGGAGCAGGTGCGGGACTACATCCGCACCCAGGCCGAGCCCTATGCCTCCTCTGTCCGGACAGACCGGCTGGGCAACCTGATCGTGGAAAAGCGTGGAGCCAAGTCCGCTCCCGGGGCGCTGCTGCTGGCCGCCCACATGGATGAGGTAGGCATGATGATCGACCGCATCCACAAGGACGGCACCCTGGGCTTTCAGTTTGTGGGCGGCGTGAACCGCCAGGTGGTCATCGGGAAAAAGGTCTATGTCGGCCCCAATCGTGTCCCCGCCGTGGTGGGGATGAAGCCCATCCACCTGACCACTGCCGAGGAGCGGAAGAAGGCTCCGCCTACGGACAAGCTGTATCTGGACATCGGCACCGATTCCCGGGAGGAGAGCGAAAAGCTGGTGGAGCTCGGGGACGTGGCGGTCTTTTCCGACGATATCCGGGAGTTTGGCGACGGACGGCTCAAGGCCAAGGCCATCGACGACCGGGTGGGCTGCGCCGTCCTGCTGAACCTGCTCCGGCAGGAGCTGCCCATGGATGTCACCTTCGTCTTTACCGTCCAGGAGGAGGTGGGCACCCGTGGCGCCCTGGGAGCCGCCTTTGCCCTCCAGCCGAAAAACGTCCTGGTGGTAGAGGGCACCACCGCCGCCGACCTTCCGGGCATGGAGGGCGGCGCTCACGTCTGCCGGGTGGGGGGCGGCCCTGTCCTGCCCTTTATGGACAAGGGGAGCATCGCCAGCCGCAGGCTGTTCCTGCTCCTGCGCCGCCTGGCGGAGGAGAACGGCATCCCCTGGCAGACCAAGGAATATATCGCCGGAGGAACCGACGGCGGAGCCTTCCAGCGCAGCGGCGTTGGGGCAAGAGTGGCGGGCCTGTCCGCTCCGGTGCGGTATCTCCACGCCCCCTCCAGCGTTGTCTCTATCGAGGATTGCCGCAATATGTGTCGCCTGGCCCGTCTGTTCGTGGACGCCATGGCGCAGGAGGTATGACGATGAATACATTTGAAACCCTGTCCCGGCTGACCCAGACCCACGGGGCCTCCGGCAACGAGGGGAATATCCGCTCCCTCATCCGCTCCCTGGCCCAGCCCTACGCCGACGACATCCGGGAGGACGCCATGGGAAACCTCATCGTCCACAAGGCAGGGAAGGGGCCGAGGCTACTCTTTTCCGCCCACATGGACTCGGTGGGCCTGGTGGCCACCCATATCGACAAGGACGGCACCATCCGCTTCGGCACCCTGGGGGGCTTTTGCGTCCCCGACCTGATTCAGCAGACCTTCCGCTTCCAGAACGGGGCCTATGCCCTGTGCTGCGCCCGGGAGGACAAGCTGGAGGAGGCCAAGCTCCGGGATCTGTACCTGGACATCGGCGCCGCTGACGAGCAGGAGGCCCGGGAGCTGGTTCAGGTGGGGGATACCGCTGCCTTTGTCAGCCCTCTGAAGCACCTGAGCAAGAATCGGGTGTCCGGCTGCTTCCTGGACAACCGCATCGGCTGCCTGGCCCTTCTGAAGGCGCTGAAGGATGTCACCGCCCCTGCCAACGACCTGTACTTCGTGTTCAGCGTCCAGGAGGAGGTGGGCACCCGGGGGGCCAAGCCCGCCTCCTTTGGGGTGGACCCGGACTATGGCATTGCGGTAGACGTGACCTGCGCCGACGACGTGCCCGGCTCTCTCCACGAGGGGACTGCCGTCATGGGCAAGGGCGCAGCAGTGAAGGTGATGGATCGCTCGGTCATCTGTTCCCCCAGCCTGGTCAGGCGGCTCAACGACCTGGCGGAGGTCAGGGGCATCCCTGTCCAGCCGGATATCCTCACCTGCGGCGGCACCGACGCTGGGCCCATCCGCACTGCCCGCAAGGGAGTTGTGACCGGGGGCATCTCTGTCCCCTGCCGCTACACCCATTCCGCCGTGGAGCAGTGCGACCTGGAGGATCTGGACGCCTGTATCCGCCTCATCCGGGCGATCTGCGAGGAGGCGCTTCCTGCCGTATGAGTACATTGGAGCTATCCCCCCGCACCCTGGAGCTGGCAAAAGAGGCCCAGGCTGCCCTCCGGGAGCAGTTTGACGCCATTGACGAGATGGCGGAGCGCAACAGCCGGAAGGTGCTGGCGGCGTTCCAGGCCCATCGGGTGTCGGAGGCCTGCTTTTCAGGCACCACCGGCTACGGCTACGACGACCTGGGCCGGGACACCCTGGACAAAATTTATGCGGACATCTTCCAGACGGAGGACGCCCTGGTGCGCATCCAGTTTGTCAACGGCACTCACTCCATCGCCTCCTGCCTTTACGGCGTGCTGGAGCCGGGAGACGTGCTGCTCTCCGCTGTAGGGGCCCCATACGACACCATTCAGGGGGTCATCGGTATGACCGGGGACTATCCCCTGAGCCTGAAACGCTACGGCGTCGAGTACCGGGAGGTGCCCATTTCCCGGGAAAACACCCCTGACCGGGCCAGGCTGGCGGAGATGGCCGCCGACCCGAAGGTGAAGGCGGTGCTCATCCAGCGCTCCAAGGGCTATTCCACCCGGGCCTCCCTCTCCGTTCAGGAGATCGGGGAGCTGATCGCCGTGGTGAAATCGGTCAACCCGGAGGCGGTCTGCATCGTGGACAACTGCTACGGAGAGTTCGTCGAGGAACAGGAGCCGTCCCAGGTGGGGGCGGATCTGGTGGTGGGGAGCCTGATCAAAAACCCCGGCGGCGGTCTGGCCCCCATGGGAGGCTACCTCTGCGGCAGGTCAGACCTGGTGGAGCGGGCCTCCTACCGGCTCACCGTCCCCGGTATCGGCCGGGAGTGCGGGGCCACCCTGGGGAACAACCGCACCCTCTATCAGGGATTGTTCCTGGCTCCCCATACGGTGGCCCAGGCGCTGAAGACGGCAATCTTTGCCGCCCGCATCATGGAGCAGCTGGGGTATGACACCGAGCCCCACTCCTGGCAGGAGCGGCACGACATCATCCAGATGATCTCCCTCCAGACCCCGGAGCGGGTGGAGCAGTTCTGCAAGGGCATCCAGGCGGGCTCCCCGGTGGACAGCTACGTCACCCCGGTGCCCTGGGCCATGCCGGGCTACGATGTGCCGGTCATTATGGCGGCGGGCGCCTTCATCCAGGGGGCCTCCATCGAGCTGTCCGCCGACGCCCCCATGCGGGAGCCGTACACCGTCTATCTCCAGGGGGGCCTGACCTATGAGTCGGGCAAGACGGGCATCCTGCTGGCAGTGGAGGAGCTGCTGAAAAACGGGGCAAACTAGTTGCTGCCCGCCCCATAGTCAAAATAGGCGTCCGAGGCGTCGGAGACGCTGTCGAACTGGCTGAAATAGGTATATGCCTTCGGCACCTGGCCCAGCAGCACCGTCTCCGCCAGAGTGAGCCGGGCCGTCACCGTCTGGGTGGCCAGCCCGCCGGGCAGCAGCAGAACCACCTCCGTCTCCAGCACCAGCTCCAGGGTGTGGAGGGACTGGTTGATGCCCGCCGCTGTGAGGGCGCTTTCAAAGGCCCCCTCTACGCTGGAGACGGAGAGCACCCGCACCGGGATGCTCCACCCCCGGCCGGAGAGAAGGGACAGCCCCGTCAGCGTCCCCACCGGGACGGAGAGGGTGGTGTCCTCCATGGTCTCCAGCTCATCCAGAAGGGAGACGGTCAGCGTCTCCCGGAGGAGATTGGCCTGCTCCATTCGGGTGGTGACGGCGGAGAGAGCGCCGCTGTCGTCGTAGTGCAGCTCTACCAGATTTTGAAACGAGTCGTCACCTTCGACGCACTCCGCCAGCACCGAGGCGGCCGTCCGGGCGATGCGGTTGGACAGCTCCGCCTGGGTGACGGCCAGGATGACGGGCCGGAGCTGACTGCTCATCCAGACAATGACGCCGATGCCCAGCCCCAGCCCAACCAGCAGGCTGAGGGCCAGCTGCCGGGCAGGGGAGAGCCGCCGACGGCTCCCGGGCATTCTCGGAACGGGATCCCTTTTTTTCAAGGAAACACCCCCTCCCTTTATTCTATGCGGGAGAGAAAGCACAGGTGACAGAATGGACATTCAGACAGACATACGGGCCCTGCGGGACAAGCTGGAGCGTTGGAGCCACCAGTATTACGACCTGGACGCCCCCACCGTGTCCGACTACGAGTATGACATGGCCCTCCGGGAGCTGGAGCGTCTGGAGAGGGAGCACCCGGAGCTCATTACCCCGGACTCTCCCACCCAGCGGGTGGGGGGACAGCCTCTGTCCCAGTTCCAGGAGGTGCGCCATGAGGTGCCCCTCCAGTCCCTCCAGGATCTCTTTGAGCCGGGGGAGCTGACGGACTTTCTCCGGAAGGTGGAGGAGCAGTCGGAGCAGCACCGCTGGGTCATGGAGCCCAAGGTGGACGGTCTCTCCGTCGCTCTGGAGTATGTGGACGGGGTCTTTGTCCGTGGAGCCACCCGGGGAGACGGCCAGGTGGGGGAGGACGTTACCGAGAACCTCCGCACCGTCCGCTCCATCCCCTTACAGCTGAAAAACGCCCCTCACCGGCTCATCGTCCGGGGGGAGTGCTATATGTCCAGGGCGGTATTCCAAAAGCTGAACGCCCAACGGGAGGAGGCGGGGGAGCCGCTGATGGCCAACCCCAGAAACGCCGCCGCCGGTTCTCTGCGGCAGCTCGACCCTAAAATTGCCGCCCGCCGCCGCCTGGACTGCATCATCTTCCAGGCTCTGCTCATCGAGGGCCGGGATTTCCCCACCGACAGCGAGACCCTGGACTGGCTGGAAACGCTGGGCTTCTCCGTCATCGACCATCCGGTCTGTGAGACGGAGGCGGAGATCAGCCGCCGCATCGCAGACCAGGGGGAGAACCGGGAACGGTATCCCTTCGACATCGACGGGGCGGTGGTCAAGCTGGACGACCTGGCCCAGCGGGAGCTGCTGGGCTCCACCGCCAAGTTCCCCCGGTGGGCGGCGGCGTGGAAGTATCCCCCGGAGCAGAAGGAGACGGTGCTCCGTGATATCGTCGTCCAGGTGGGCCGGACAGGGGTGCTGACTCCCAAGGCGGTGGTGGATCCGGTGCGTCTGGCGGGCACCACCGTAACCAACGCCACCCTCCACAATCAGGACTTCATCACGGAAAAGGACATCCGCATCGGCGACACCGTCCTGCTGCAAAAGGCGGGGGAAATCATCCCCCAGGTGGTCAGCGTGCAAAAGGATCGTAGGCCGGAGGGGACAGAGCCCTATCATCTCCCCGCCGTCTGCCCGGTCTGCGGCGCTCCCGTGCGCCGGGACGAGGACGGAGCGGCCTTCCGCTGCACTGGGGCGGAGTGTCCCGCTCAGCTGGTGCGCAATATCACCCACTTCGCCAGCCGGGAGGCCATGGACATCGAGGGCCTGGGCCCTGCGGTGGTGCAGCAGATGGTGAACGCCGGGTTGCTGTCCAGCCCTGCCGACCTCTACGACCTGGAGGAGGGCCGGGTGGCCCAGCTGGACGGCATGGGCCAGAAGTCCGCCCGCAATCTCTCCCTGGCCCTGGAAAAGAGCAAGGGGCAGGGGATGGCCCGACTGCTCACCGCCTTTGGTATCCGCCAGGTGGGCAGCAAGGCCGCCCAGACCCTGAGCCGCACCTTTCCCACCCTGGACGCACTGATGGCGGCCACAGCGGAGGAGCTGACGGCGGTGGAGGATATCGGCGACATCACCGCCCGGAGCCTGACGGAGTGGTTCGCCGCCCCACAGTCTCAGCACCTCATCCGCCGCCTCCGGGAGGCGGGGGTCAGCTTTGAGAGCAGGGAGCAGCCGGTGGGCAGCGCCCTGGCGGGAAAGACCTTCGTCCTCACCGGGACGCTGACCTCCTACACCCGCGCCCAGGCAAAGCAGCTGCTGGAGGCCCAGGGAGCCAAGGTGTCCGGTTCTGTCTCCAAAAAGACCAGCTATGTGGTGGCGGGGGAGAACGCCGGCTCCAAGCTGACCCGGGCCAACGAGCTGGGCATCCCGGTGCTCTCCGAGGCGGAGCTGACTGAGCTGCTCCGGCAGTCCTGAGAGGAGGAACTACAGTGGAGATCAAATTTGCATCCCGGATGGACGCCTTTCAGCCCGGAATTTTCAGTCTGCTCAATGACCGAAAAAACCGGCGTATCCAGGAGGGAAAGCCGGTGTGGAACCTGTCTGTGGGAACGCCGGACTTTTCCCCGGATCCCCATGTGATGGCGGCTATGGAGGAGGCAGTCCGGCATCCGGTGAATTACACCTATGCCCTGGCAGACCTGCCGGAGCTGACTCAAGCCGTACAGGGCTGGTATCTCCGCCGATACGGAGTCAGCCTGACCGCAGATCAGATCACCAGCGTCAACGGCAGCCAGGAGGGTCTGGCCCACATCGCCTGGACGCTGTGCGACCCGGGAGATATCGTGCTGGTGCCAAATCCCGGCTATCCCATTTTTGAGGTGGGGCCTCGGCTCTGCGGAGCGGAACCGGTGTACTACGACTTACGGGAGGAAAACGGATACCTTCCCGATCTGGAGGCCATCCCTGCCCATATCCGCCGCAGGGCGAAGGCCATGATCGTCTCCTATCCCGCCAATCCCATCTGTAAGACCGCTCCCCGGAGCTTTTATGAGCGTCTGGTGGATTTTGCCCGGGAGAATGAGATCGTCGTGATCCACGACAACGCCTATTCCGAGATCGTCTATGACGGCAGGGAGGGCGGCTCCTTCCTGTCCGTCCCCGGCGCTATGGAGGTGGGAGTGGAGTTCAATTCTCTCTCTAAGAGCTATTGCCTGACCGGAGGGCGCATCTCCTTCGTCCTGGGCAATCGGGAGATCGTCCGAAAATTTGCTACCCTCCGCAGCCAGATCGACTATGGTATTTTCCGCCCGGTGCAGCTGGCGGGAATCGCAGCCCTGAACGGCCCTCAGGACGGCGTCAGACGGCGGCGGGAGGAGTATCAGCGGCGGAGAGATGCCCTTTGCGGAGGGCTTCGGTCGGTGGGCTGGCCGGTGCCGGACAGCGAGGGAAGTATGTTTGCCTGGGCGCCCCTGCCGAAGGGCTACACCAATTCCGTGGACTTCTGCTTTGAGTTGCTGGAGCGTACCGGTCTGCTGTGTACGCCCGGCTCCTCCTTTGGCCCCTTGGGAGAGGGACACGTCCGCTTTGCCCTGGTGCTGCCCCCGGAGGAGATGACAAAAATCGCCGGAGCGGTGGGAGCGAGCGGCATCCTTCGATAACAGATTTCATAAAGAACGGCGCACTGTCGACGGAACGACCGTCTGACAGTGCGCCGCTTTTTTCAGTTTCTTACGCCTTCGTCAGATATTTGGAGGAGCAGTAATAATAGAGACCGTTGACATAGACACGATACCAGGCAGTACCGTTCACATCGTAGGACTCGCCCGCCACCACCTTGACGGTGGCTCCGGCGGCAAAGGTGCCCGCCAGGGGATAGGAGGTGCCCGGGCCGGTGCGATAGTTCAGCATGCCGGTGGTGACATAGTTCACCAGAGTGGGTGTAGAGCTGACCGTGGCCGTGGCGGAGACGCCGGAGGTGTTATAGTAGGAGAGATAGCT
>JAJPWY010000019.1 GCA_021205725.1 Clostridiales bacterium | reverse complement strand
CGTGGGCGCCGCCGCCGCTGCCGCCGGTGGAGACGAAGTAGTCCACGCTGCCGGGGAGGTTGCCCAGCAGGATGTTGTACTTCACGAACCGGGCGGCGGCCTTCTGGTCTGCCAGGCAGGAGGGGGCGTCGCCGGTATAGTAGGTGTTGCCGTCGTCGTCGGTGGCGGTGTCCTGCTTGCCCCGGTTGCCGCAGGCGACATTGATGTAGCCCTCGGCGGCGTAGGTGGTGGCGGCCTGCGTGTTGGTGGAGGAGCTGTAGCCCGCAGCGCCGGTGTTTAGAATCACCGGGGCGGTGGCGGCGGTGTACACCTGGCCGTTGGTGCTGGTGATCTGGGCGTCGTAGTCGATGACCAGGCTGCCGTTGACGGCCTCGCTGTAGCTCTCTGCCGTCACGTCGGCCTCGCCGTCCCCGTCGGTGTCGATGCCGGTGACGTAGCCTCCGGGGACGCAGACGGAGACGCCCTCCTCGTCCTCGATCTCCGGATAGGCCACGGCGGAGACGACAGACATGACCCAGGCGTCAGCGCCGGAGTTGTAGCTCCAGGTATAGTCTGTATTGTTGGCCAGGTTCAGGACGGACTCGATATACTCCTTGTCGGAGGCTGTCGTCTCCGTTGCGGTAACAGAGTCGGAAGTGTCCTCCGATTCCGCCGTCTCGGTGGCGGAGTCCGTGGCGTCCTCGGTGGATGCGGTTTTGGTGTCGGAGGATGCGCTGCCGCAGGCGGCCAGGCTCAGCACCATGGCCAGCGCACAGAGCAGTGCGGTGAGTTTCTTCATGTGGATGACCTCCTCGGTTGAGATGGTGCTATCCTATCACAGCTTCCTTGAAAAAAGATTGAAGCCTTCCAGCTTTTTTCAAGCTTTCTGTGCTATAGTAGTGGCAAACGGAGAAAAGGGGATGGGGACATGAAGCTGCTGCTGGTGGAGGACGAGCCGAGGATGGCGGAGGCCCTGCGGGAGCTGCTGCGACAGGAGGGGTACGACGTGGACTGCTATTTCCGGGGCGACGACGGCCTGGCCGCCCTGTGCAGCGGGCAGTACGACGGGGTCATCCTGGACGTGATGCTGCCCGGTCTGTCCGGGGTGGAGGTGGCCGCCCGGAGCAGGCAGCAGGGCGTCCGAACCCCCATTTTGATGCTCACCGCCAGAGGGGAGCTGGATGACAAGGTGCTGGGCCTGGACGCCGGGGCGGACGACTATCTGACCAAGCCCTTCCAGCCCCGGGAGCTGCTGGCCCGGGTGCGGGCCCTGTGCCGGAGAGGGAAGCCGGTGGTGGACGACCGGCTGTGCGCCGGAGATCTGGCATTAGACGCCAGGGCCCTGACCCTGTACTGCACCGCCACCGGACAGAGCGTCCATCTCAGCGAGAAGGAGTGCCGGGTGCTGGAATATCTCCTGTCCAACCGGAGGCAGCTGCTGCCAAAGGAGCAGCTGGCGGTGAAGATCTGGGGCTACGACTGCGACGCAGAGTATAACAAGGTGGAGGTCTACATCTCCTTTGTCCGGAAAAAGCTGGCCTTTGTGGGCTCCCGGGTGGAGATCAAGGCGGTGCGCAACGCAGGGTATGAATTGAGGTGGGACGGTGAATAACAGGCGAAGGGCCAGCCCCTTTCAGCGCTCCCGGCGGCAGATCGTGGCGGTGGTCATGGCGACGTTCCTGGTGCTGTTTGTGGTGACGCTGTCCATGATCTACATCCTCAGCTATCGGGAGCTGTACCAGGAGGATCTGGATATGCTGGAGACGTACGTGGAGCAGTACGCCGAAAACGGCAACCCCAGCCAGGCCCAGCCCACCGGCGGCGTCCGTCAGGAGGCCAGCCCGCCGGGGGAGAACGGTCTGCCGGACAGGGACAGCGCCCGGTATCTGCTCTCCTCCTTCTACTCCGTGGCCTTTGACGGGGACGGAACGCCGTTCAGCGTGGACACGGGGGATGGCACCCTGTACACCGAGAGCCAGCTCACCCAGGTGGCGGAGGCGCTGCTGGACACCGGACGCACAGAGGGCACCTACGGCAATTTCATCTACTGCATTGATACGGAGAAAAACTATACCCTGGTGGCGCTCATGGACAACACCCTGGTCTCGGACAGCTTCACTACCCTGTTCCGCAACGCCCTGCTGCTGGGTGCGGGGATGGTGGTGGTGCTCTTTCTCTCCGCCGTGGCTCTGGCCCGCTGGATCATCCGGCCGCTGGAGGAGAGCGACCGCCGCCAGCGACAGTTTCTCTCCGACGCAGGGCACGAGCTGAAGACCCCGGTGGCGGTGGTGGAGGCCAACGCAGAGCTGCTGGAGCGGGAGATCGGGGAGAACAAGTGGCTGCGCAACATCCGCTTTGAGAGCGGCCGCATGGCCGGGCTGGTCAGCGAGCTGCTCACCCTGGTACGCACCGAGCAGGAGCCGCCCCAGACAGAGCTCCTGGACTTTAGCCGCCTGGTGCTGGGCGGGGTGCTGCCCTTCGAGAGCGTGGCCTTTGAGCAGGGCCGGGAGCTGGACTGCCGGGTGGAGGAGAACATCGTCCTCCGGGGCAATCCCGGCCAGCTGAGCCAGCTGGTCTCTATCCTCATGGACAACGCCCTCTCCCACAGCGACGGGGCGGGAGGCATCGCCGTCGCCCTCCGTCAGGGAAAGGGAGCGGCCGTCCTGACCGTCTCCAATCCCGGGTTCATCCCCGAGGAGGACAGGTCGGAGATCTTCGCCCGGTTTTTCCGGCGGGAGGCAGACCGCAGCGACACGGGCCACTACGGGCTGGGCCTGACCATCGCCAAAAGCATCGTTACCGCCCATCAGGGAGAGATCTCCGTCCTCTGCGCAGACGGGCGGGTCACCTTCTCCGTCTCCCTGCCCGGCGGAGGGAAAAACGACGGTATTTTTCCGTCCTTTTCCGAAAAGGGATTGACAGAGACCGGGGGCGGGCGTAAAATAAAATCACAGCTATTCCACCCACGCTCTACGGAAAGGAGAGAGGTATGATGAAACGGACGGAAAGATTCCTGGCGCTGCTCCTGGCCCTGGCCCTGGCCCTGACGCTGACCGCCCTGCCGGGCTATGCCCTGGCGGTGGAGACCGGGGAGACGGCGGAGGAGACCGTATCAGAGGAGGTCGTGTCGGAGGAGGTCGTAGCCGAGGAGACCGCCGAGACAGAAACCGCAGACGAGGAGGCCGTAGCCGAGGAACCCGCCGAGACGGAGACCGCAGCGGAGGCGGTGGCCGTCGAGGAGGCGGCAGCGGAGGAGACGACCGCCGACGAGGTGGAGACGGTGACGGAGGAGAGCACCACCGCCGCCAGCACCACCCTGGGCAGCGGCAAATGCGGTTCTAACGTGACCTGGACGCTGACCAGCGACGGGACGCTGACCATCAGCGGCAGCGGGGCGATGTATGGCTACAGCGAATTTGATGCGCCCTGGTGGGAAGTGGATGACGACGATTTTTATGCCTATGGAGATGTCACAAAGATAGTGGTCAAAAGCGGCGTGACGACCATAGGTAAATATGCCTTTGCCCATTTACACGGCGTGACCAGCACCTCCATCCCGAGCACCCTGACCAGCATTGGCAAGGGAGCATTCTACGATACTCCTGCCTTTAAGACGCTGACTATCCCCAGCAGTGTGACCACCATTGGCGACTCTGCCTTCTCCTGCATCGATGGTCTGACCAAGGTGACCATCCCGTCCAGCGTGACCAGTATTGGCAGCTACGCCTTTTACGGCTGCTACAACCTGACCAGCGTTACCATCCCCGCCACGGTGACGTATATCGGCACGATGGCCTTTGGTTATACCTACGAAGGCTACTTTGACGACCCCGGCGATGACTACCTGATGTCCAGCTTCGTCATCTACGGCTACACCGGCTCTGCCGCCGAGACCTATGCCAAGAACAACGGCATCAGGTTTGTCTCGCTGGGCAGTGTTTTGGCCACACCTACGCTCAAGAGCATCACCAACGTGACCAACGGAGTGAAGATCACCTGGGGCGCTGTCAGCGGAGCCACCAGTTATTACGTCTATCGCAAAGCCGCCGGCTCCAGCAGCTGGACGAAGTTAAACACCGTTACCACCACCAGCTACACCAGCACGGGGGTATCCTCCGGCACAACCTACACCTTTACCGTCCGGGCGGTCAACTCCTCTGGCGTCAGCGGATACAACGCCACCGGCTTGACCATCCGTTACCTCTCCACTCCCTCCGTCACTCTGAGCAACACCACCAGCGGGGTTAAGGTCGCTTGGACGAGCGTATCCGGCGCCTCCGGCTACTATGTCTACCGCAGGACGGAGAACGGCAGCTATACGAAAATCGCCACCGTCTCCACCGGCACCCTGTCCTATACGGACAAGGCCGCCAGTGCAGGGGTGCG
>JAJPWY010000081.1 GCA_021205725.1 Clostridiales bacterium | reverse complement strand
TCATTTGACAGTCCAGGAAGTCCTGCGCTATACTATGGGCAACAAATTTATCTTTGAAGGTCTGCCTCCGGGCTGACCTGATGACCGAATCATCCGGGAGGGATTTTCTTGCGTCCCACCATTGAAACCATCACCAGCCGCTCCAACCCCCTCATCGCCCGTGTTCGCCGTCTGGAGCGGGACAAAGCCTTTCGGCGGGAGACGGGGCTGTATCTCTGTGACGGGAAAAAGCTCTACGCCGAGGCGGTTCGCTGGAGCGCCCCGGTGGACACCGTCCTGTTCACCCCCGGCCAGCAGCCGGAGGCTCTCTCCCCGTCTGTCCGGTATGTCCAGGTGCCGGAGGGGGTCATGGAGGCGGTCTCCCCCGCCAGAACGCCCCAGGGGCTGCTGTTTCTCTGCCGCACGCCGGAGCCTGCGCCGCCGAAGGCGCTGGACGGAAAGCGGTATCTGGTACTGGACGGTCTCCAGGATCCGGGGAACGTGGGCACCATCTGGCGCACCGCTGACGCCTTTGGGGCGGACGGCCTGCTGCTCACCCATCACTGCGCCGACCCCTGGCACTGGAAAACCGTCCGGGCCACCATGGGGGCTGCTTTCCGTCTACCGGTGTGGGAGGTGGAGGCAGAGGAGCTGGCCCCACTGCTGGAGGCCTCCGGCCTCCCTCTCTACGGCACCGCCCTCCGGGAGGACACGGTGGACATCCGCTCTTTAAAGGAGGGACGGGCCGCCGTGGTCATCGGCAGCGAGGGCCAGGGGGTCTCTCCAGAGGTGCTGTCCCTGTGCCGACAGACCCTGAAAATCCCTATGGAGCCCAAATGTGAGTCCCTCAACGCCGCCGCTGCCGCCGCAGTGGTGCTGTGGGAGCTGTATCGCAGATAGGCGCAAACAGAACATATAAAAGGAGAGGAGACGAACTATGCTGACCTCGGTAAAATACTGGCTGTGGCTGACCAGCCTGCTGCCGCCCACCGCCGCCTGGCAGGTATACTGTCACTTCGGCAGCCCGGAGCAGGCCTATTTCGCCGATCCGGGCGAGTACGAACAGATAGACGCTCTGTCCCCGGAGCAGCGGCGTCTCCTCTCGGACAAGTCCACCGACCAGGCGGAGCGTCTGCTGGAGCGGTGCGACCGGGGCAACATCCGCATCCTCACCTTCAACGACACCGACTATCCGGAGCGGCTGCGCAACATTGAGACGCCCCCTCTGGTGCTCTATCTCCGGGGGCGGCTGTTGCGGCTGGATGAGCGGGCGGTTATCGCCTTTGCCGGGACACGGAGGGCCACGCCCTACGGCACCGGTATCGCCAGGGACTTTGCCCGGGACATCACCAGGGGCGGCGGCCTTGTGGCCACCGGCATCGTGGCGGGCTGCGACGAGAGCGCCGCCACCGGCGCACTTCGGGCGGGCGGCCCGGTGCTGGGCGTCCTGGCTGGCGGGGTGGACGTGCCCTACTACGACTCCGCCTCCAGCCGGGATCTGCTCTCTGACATGGCCGCCGTGGGAATGCTCCTCAGCGAGTCGCCACCGGGAACCCCTCACAAGGGAAGCCTGTTCCACCGCCGGAACGCCATTCTCTGCGGCGTCTCAGTGGGACTGCTCTGTGTGGAGGCGGGTCTCCGCAGCGGCACTCTGGGGGTGGCCTCCATCGCCGCCGAGCAGGGACGGGACATCTTTGCCGTTCCCGCCAATCTGGGTGCGCCCATGTCCGCCGGAACCAACGACCTGCTCCGTCAGGGGTTGGCTCTCCCCGTCCTCTCCGGGGCGGATATCCTGTCCCGCTATTCCTATTATCTCCCTCACCGGGAGGAGCAGCCGGACTTCACCCGATGGCAGGTGGTGCGAGTAGCCGCCGATCCTAAGGCATCGGAGAAAGCCGCTCCCCCGGAGCCGCCTGAGACAACAGCTCCCACTCCTCCGGAACCGATTCCCGATGAAAAAAGGGTTGACACCGCTCCAAACAGCGGCTATATTGATTTATCAGACCCCTCCGCCCAGTGGACGGAGACAGAACGCACCCTGCTCCAGTCCCTGGCGGGCGGCCCCGCCACCATGGAGGCCCTGATCGACCAGACGGGCCTCTCCTCCTCCCAGGCATCCGCCACCCTGACCCTGCTGGTGGTCAAGGGGGTCGTGGAGGAGTGCTCCGGCGGTCGCTTCCGGCTGCACGGACAGGGCTGACGCAGTGATGCAAGGAACATTCGGAGGCAAACCCTAACATGGCAAAAACCGATTTGGTTATCGTAGAATCCCCGGCAAAGGCCAAGACCATTGGCAAATACCTCGGCCCCGGCTACCAGGTCAAGGCCTCCATGGGCCACGTCCGTGACCTGCCCAAGAGCCAGGCGGGAGCGGAGGTTCCCGGTGTGGACATCGCCGCCGGCTTTGTCCCCAACTATCAGCCCATCAAGGGCAAAGAGGACATCATCGCAGACCTGACCAAGGCCGCCGCCAAGAGCGGCCGGGTCTATCTCGCCACCGACCCCGACCGGGAAGGGGAGGCCATCTCCTGGCACTTAAAGGAGCTGCTCCACATCCCGGACGACAAGACCTATCGGGTCACCTTTAACGAGATCACCAAGGGCGTGGTGAACGACGCCATCCAGCACCCCCGGGCCATCGACCAGGATCTGGTGGACGCCCAGCAGGCCCGGCGTATCCTGGATCGTATCGTGGGCTATCAGCTCTCCCCCCTGCTGTGGAAGCACATCCGCTATGGGCTCTCCGCCGGACGGGTGCAATCCGTGGCCACCCGGCTGGTGGTAGATCGGGAGAACGAGATCCGGGCCTTCGTCCCCCAGGAGTACTGGTCTCTGGACGTGACGCTGGATTGTATTCCGCCCCAGACCGGCCGTTTTCAGGCCCACTACCACGGGGAGGGGAAGAAGAAGGCGGAGCTGACCAGCCAGGAGGCGGTCAACGCCATCCTGTCCGACATCCAGACTGCCCCCTTCCAGGTGACCGCCGTTGTCCGCCGGGAGAAGCAACGCCAGCCTGCGCCCCCCTTCACCACCTCCACTCTCCAGCAGGAGGCCAGCCGCAAGCTGAACATGGCGCCCCGGCGCACCATGGCCGTGGCCCAGCAGCTCTACGAGGGCGTAGACATCGAGGGCAGAGGCACCGTGGGCCTCATCACCTATATGCGTACCGACTCTCTCCGGCTGTCGGAGGAGGCGGTGGACGCCGCCCGGCGCTTTCTCTCCGCCCGCTACGGCAAGGACTATGTTCCCTCCAGGCCCCGCATCTACAAGGCCAAGGCTGGGGCCCAGGACGCCCATGAAGCCATCCGACCCACCGACGTCACTCTGACCCCGGAGGAGGTTCGGGGCAGTCTGACCAATGAGCAGCTCCGGCTGTACCGGCTGATTTGGAGCCGTTTCCTGGCCTGCCAGATGTCCAACGCCGTCTTTGACACTGTCTCCATCGACGTAGTCTCCGGCACCCACCTGTTCCGGGCCAGCCACCAGAGCCTGAAATTCTCCGGCTTCACCGCCGTCCATGTGGAGGGCAAGGACGAGGGAGAGGAGGCCATGGGCTCTCCCCTGCCCGATCTCCAGGAGGGAGAGATTGTCCGTCTGGCGGACACCGACAAGGGCCAGCACTTCACCCAGCCCCCACCCCGGTTCACCGAGGCCGCCCTCATCAAGCTGCTGGAGGAGAAGGGGGTGGGCCGTCCCTCCACCTACGCCCCCACCGTGTCCACCATTCAGGATCGGAACTATGTCATCAAGGAGGGCAAGGCCCTCCGCCCCACCCCTCTGGGCGAGGTGGTCAACGGGGTGATGATGGACAAATTCACCGACATCGTAGACCCGGACTTCACCGCCAGGATGGAGCAGAGCCTGGACAAGGTGGAGGCAGGGGAGGAATACTGGAAGGACGTCCTCTCCCGGTTCTACTCCCGCTTTGAGGCGGAGCTGAATCGGGCCACTGAGGAGCTGGGCGACACCCGCATCAAGGTGCCCGACGAGGAGAGCGACGAGGTCTGTGACCTGTGCGGCAAAAAGATGGTGGTCAAGACGGGCCGGTTTGGTCGGTTCCTGGGCTGCTCCGGCTTCCCGGACTGCACCTTCACCAAGCCTCTGGTCATCGAAATGCCGGGGAAATGTCCCCGGTGCGGCAGCCGCATCCTGAAAAAGACCAGTCGGAACGGTTACACCTATTACGGCTGTGAGCGCAACCGGGTGGTCTCCGGCGACCCCTGCGACTTTATGACCTGGGACGTGCCCGTCAAGGACAACTGCCCCGTCTGCGGCAAGACCATGTTCAAGGCCTCCGGCCGGGGTGCGAAAAAGCCCTTCTGCGTCAACGAGAAATGTCCCAACTTCCTCCCGCCGGAGCAGCGCCCCGGCTATCGTAAGCCCAAGGAGAAAACGGAAGATGAGGCGGCTGCAACCGCTCCCGGCGGGCAGACGGTCTCCAAGGCCAGTACAAAAGCCGGCGCAAAGAAGGCTGCCAGAAAAACGAGCGCTCCTGGGAAAAAGTCCGGTGCCGCCAAAAAGAGCAGCACCGCCAAAAAAGCGACGACGACGGCCACCCGCCCCAAGCGGCAGATGACCGAGGCCCAGAAGGAGGCCCTAGCCCGGGGCCGGGCAAAGGCCCAGGCCAACCGGGAGGCCGCCCGTCGGGCCAAGACGGAGGGCTGAGGATGGAACAGGTCACAGTGATCGGCGCCGGTCTCGCCGGATGTGAGGCCGCCTGGCAGCTGGCCCGGCGGGGCGTCCCCGTCCTGCTCCGGGAGATGAAGCCGGAAAAGCGCTCCCCCGCCCACCAAAGCGGGGACTTTGCAGAGCTGGTCTGCTCCAACTCCCTCCGGGCGGGCAATGTGGAAAACGCCGTGGGCCTGCTGAAGGAGGAGATGCGCCGTTGCGACTCCCTCATCCTCCGCTGCGCCGATGAGCATCAGGTGCCCGCCGGTGGGGCGCTGGCGGTAGACCGCTACGGTTTCTCCGGGGCGGTCACCCGGGCGATCCGCTCCCATCCCCTCATTACCGTAGAGGAGGGAGAGGTCACCTCTATCCCCGAGGAGGGCCAGGTGCTCATCGCCTCCGGCCCCCTGACCTCAGACGCCCTGGCGGAGGACATCTCCCGCCGGTTCCCGGGGCAAAACGACCTCCACTTCTTCGACGCCGTGGCCCCTCTGGTCAGCTTTGAGAGCATCGACATGGACAAGGCCTGGTTTGGCTCCCGGTACGACAAGGGGACGGCAGATTATGTCAACTGTCCCATGACCCGGGAGGAGTACGACGTCTTCTGGGAAAACCTGCGCTCTGCGCTGGAGGCCCCCCTCCACGACTTTGACGACGGGGGCGTTTTTGAGGGCTGTATGCCGGTGGAGGTCATGGCCCGCCGGGGACACGACACCCTCTGCTTTGGCCCTCTAAAGCCGGTGGGCCTCACCGACCCCCGCCGCCCGGATCTCCGTCCCTATGCCGTCGTCCAGCTCCGGAAGGACAACGCTCTGGGCACGGTGTACAATATGGTGGGGTTCCAGACCCATCTGACCTGGCCGGAGCAGCGGCGGGTGTTCTCCATGATCCCCGGTCTGGAGCAGGCGGAGTTCCTCCGCTACGGCGTCATGCACCGGAACACCTATCTCCACTCCCCCGGTCTGCTCAACCGCTATTATCAGGTCATTGACCAGCCCCGGCTGACCTTTGCCGGGCAGATCACCGGCGTGGAGGGCTATGTGGAGTCCGCCGCCTCCGGTCTGCTGGCGGGGGCGGAGCTGGCCCGGCGGGTGCTGGGGCAGCCGCCCATCGACTTCCCCCGGGAAACCGCTCTGGGCGCTCTGGGGTACTACGTCAGCGACACCAGCGTCACCGATTTCCAGCCCATGAACATCAATTTCGGCATTATCCCGCCCCTGGGCTATCGGGTGAAGGGCAAGCGGAACAAAAACGCCGCCCTTGCCCAGCGGAGCCTGTCCGCTCTGGAGACTCTGTCCCTTTGACCTATCTCTGTCCTTACACACTGTAAGGCAGCGATACCCTCCGGTCATCTCTGGCCGGAGGATATGGCTGCCCTACCTGTCATATGTATGTATCATCACATAGGAGGCAAGCTATATGAGAATCATCCTCGACGCAATGGGGGGCGACCTGGCCCCAAGAGAGCCGGTTCGGGGGGCTATCATGGCCCGGAACGAGTTTGGCTGTGATATCACCCTGGTGGGCCAGGAGGCGGCCATCCAAAAGGTTTTGGAGCAGGACGGCATCGGCCAGCTCCCTCCCGGCATCGACATCGTAAACGCCACCCAGGTCATTGAGATCTGTGACAACCCCTCTACCGCCTGGCACGACAAAAAGGACTCCTCCATGACGGTGGGGCTGAAAATGCTCAAGGACGGCAAGGGCGACGCCTTTATCTCCGCCGGCAGCACCGGTGCTCTGCTCTCCGCCGGGACGCTAATCGTCAAGCGCATCCCCGGCATCCGCCGGGCCGCCGTAGCCCCAATCGTCCCCACCGGGGCGGGCCACGCCGTCCTCATCGACGCCGGGGCCAACAGCGAGTGCACCCCGGAGTATATGTGCCAGTTCGCCCTGATGGGCTCCTTCTATGCGGAGATGGTGCTGGGCCGGGAGAACCCCAAGGTAGGTCTGCTCAACATCGGCTCCGAGCCCAGCAAGGGCAGCGAGCTGTACAAGCAGGTTCACCAGATGCTCACCCGGGCCGGTGAGGCGGGCAAGCTGAATTTCGTGGGCAATGTGGAGCCCACCTCTCTCTCCAGCGAAGACGCCGTGGACGTCATCGTGGCCGACGGCTTTGTGGGCAACATCCTGCTCAAGGCCATGGAGGGCACCGCCAATTTCCTGGTCAAGGGTCTGAAGGACGTATTCACCACCAACCTGAAGACCAAGCTGGGCTATCTGATGATCCAGGGCAACATGGGCGGCTTTAAAAAGATGATCGACAGCCGGGAGACCGGCGGCACCGCCATGCTGGGCCTGCGCAAGCCGGTGTTCAAGGCCCACGGCTCCTCCGACGCCTACGCCATCAGCCACGCCATCGGCAAGGCTGTGGAATTCGTCAACGCCGGATTTGTGGACGCCATCGCAGAGCACGTGGACAGCTTCCAGCTCTCCACCGAGGAGAAGTGATCGACCATGAAAACGCTGGAAGAAAAGCTGGGCTACCAGTTTCAGGATCGCTCCCTGCTGGAAAACGCCCTGACCCACAGCTCCTACGCCAACGAGCACCACGCCACCCACGCCCAGAGCAATGAGCGGCTGGAATTTCTGGGGGACTCCGTACTGGGCATGGTGGTGGCGGACTACCTCTATCGCAACTTCCCCGACCTCCCCGAGGGAGATTTGACCCGGATGCGGGCCAGTCTGGTCTGTGAGGGCAATCTGGTCAACGTGGCCGCCCTGTGGGACCTGGGGGCCTACCTCCGCCAGGGCAAGGGGGAGGAGAGCTGCGGCGGCCGGGAGCGGCCCTCCATCCGGGCGGACGCTGTGGAGGCGGTGCTGGCAGCGGTCTATCTGGACGGGGGCATCGTCCAGGCCAGACGGCTGGTACAGCGGTTTATCCTGGACAATATGTCCCAGGTGGTCCCGGCGGTTCAGGACTTCAAGACCGCCCTCCAGGAGCTGGTACAGCGCAGGAGCGGCCAGGTGCTGACCTATCATCTGCTCAGCCAGTCCGGGCCGGACCACGCCAAGACCTTCGAGATGGAGGTCCGGTTAAACGGGAAGCCGGTGGGCGCCGGAAAGGGCCGGAGCAAAAAGGACGCCGAACAGGCCGCCGCTCAAGCCGCACTGAAGGTGCTGGGCCAGTGAGAAAACTCATATGAAATCGTCAAAAGGCGGACGCATGATGTGCATGCGTCCGCCTTTTCGTTTGTCCGTAGACGGGGAAGGATATCAGACCTCCATAATGACCGGGAGGATCATGGGACTGCGCTTGGCCTTGCGGAACAGGTAGCCGGACAGCTCCCGTTTGATGTTTCCCTTGATGGTGGCCCAGTCGTCTTCGGGCTGCACCTCGGCCAGCACCTGGGCGGCCAGCTGCCGCACCTCGTCCATCAGCTCCTCGGACTCCTTCACGTAGACGAAGCCCCGGGTGATGATCTCCGGGCCGGAGAGAACGGAGTGGTCGATGCTGGACATGGTGACCACTACCACGATCATGCCGTCCTCCGCCAGACGCTTCCGATCCCGGAGCACCACGCTGCCCACGTCGCCCACGCCGTAGCCATCCACCAGGATGCGCCCGGCGGTGACGGTGCCGTTCTGCCGGATGGAGGTGGGGGTCAGCTCCACCACATGGCCGATGTCGGTGATGACGATATGGTCGGGCTTCATCCCCATGTCCTGAGCCAGCTGTGCGTGAAGACGGAGATGCCGCTGCTCCCCGTGGACGGGGATAAAGAATTTCGGCTTCACCAGGGCGTGGAGGATTTTCAGCTCCTGCTGGCAGGCGTGGCCGGAGACGTGGAGGTCACGGCTGCGCTCGTTGATGACCACGGCCCCCTTCCGGTACAGCTCGTTGATGACGTTACCGATGGCGTGCTCGTTGCCGGGGATGGCGGAGGCGGAGAGGATGATATGGTCTCCCGGCTGAATTTCGATCTGCCGATGGGTGGAGAAGGCGATGCGGGTCAGGGCGGACATGGTCTCTCCCTGGCTGCCGGTGGTGATGATACAGACCTTGTCCTTAGGCAGGCCCTTGATCTGGTTCAGATCCACCAGCACCCCATCCGGGATATTCATATAGCCCAGACGGGTGGAGACCTTCATGGCGTTCTCCATGCTCCGGCCGGAAACCGCCACCTTGCGTCCGTACCGACTGGCCACGTTGATGATCTGCTGGATACGGTCTACGTTGGACGCGAAGGTGGTGACGATGATCCGCTCGTCACAGCCCTTGAACAGGGCGTCGAAGCTGGCTCCCACGGCGGCCTCGCTCTTGGTGAAGCCGGGCCGCTCCACGTTGGTGGAGTCGCACAGGAGGCAAAGCACCCCCTCCTTCCCCAGCTCGCCCAGCCGGGTCAGGTCGATCATGCCGCCGGAGACCGGGGTGGGGTCAATCTTCCAGTCGCCGGTAAACAGGATGGTGCCGATGGGGGTCTTGATGGCGAAGGCCACGGCGTCGGCAATGGAGTGGTTGATGTGGATGAACTCCACCTGGAACACCCCGGCCTTGACCACGCTCCCGGCCTCGCAGGTGATGATGTCGGTGGTGGAGAGCAGATTGTGCTCCGCCAGCTTCAGCTCCACCAGTCCGGCGGTCATCCGGGTGGCGTAGATGGGCGCGTCGATGTCCCGGAGAACGTAGGGCAGGGAGCCAATGTGATCCTCGTGTCCGTGGGTCAGAAAGATGCCCCGGATCTTAGACTGGTTCTGAATCAGGTAGCTGTAGTCGGGAATGACCACGTCGATGCCGTACATATCGTCGCTGGGGAACCCCATGCCGCAGTCGATCACGATGATATCGTCCTTATACTCCACCACGGTCATGTTTTTGCCGATCTCGTTGAGACCGCCCAGAGGGATGATTTTCAGTTTTTCTGCCATAAAAATTCCTTTCTTCTGATTTTGTATCGGGTTGTATGGAACTGGTTTGATAGTGGGAATGTAAGGGAGGCTGAGAAAGCCTCCTGGGAACGGTCTGCCGTCGGACAGAGACGGCCCTGTACCCGCCGCCCCTGTCTCACGGTCTGTGTTCTGTCCTTACCTGCATTGCCTGACCGCCGGAAACGCTTCCGAAGGGCCACAACGCCTTTTCGCTGTACTCAGTATAGCATACCGTCCGCAAAAAGTATATGCGCCAGTTTTCACAAATGATTCCGTTGTTTTACCTTTTCGGTGATAATATCACACAATTCAGCGGCAAACTCCTGGCTGGGCCCATACGCCCGGAGGGACAGGGCGGATCGTCCGGAGACCGGGGACAGCCAGACGCTCCCCTCTCCCATCGGGATACGAACGCCCTCCCCGGCACTCCTGGCATGGGGGAAGTCCCGGGTCAGCCCGTCCATGGCGCTGCCCCGGCCGGTCTCCAGAGGGATCTCCCGGGTGCGCAGGGCAAACCGGGGCAGCCGGGCAGCCAGCCGGGTCAGGCTCTGCCCCGTCCGGGCCAGGTGCCCCAGCACCAGACAGGCGGCGGCGCACCCGTCCCGGAGAGGGAGCAGCCGCCGGGCCTGTCGCTCCGCCTCAGCCCCGTCCCGGCCCAGGCAGAGCACTCTGGCCCCATACGCCTCCGCCAGGCTGTCTGCAACAGACGGAGCCGTCGGGGAAAGGGCCAGCGTCCCCTCCCTCTGCTCCAGCAGAACCAGGCAGCCCAGCAGCAATCCCTGCTCCTCCCCCAGCAGACGGCCCTCCTCCGTCCGCAGGGTCAGCCCCCGGCCGTCCCCGGACAGCCGGAGGGAGAGATCCCCCGGTCGGCGCTCCCGGGTCACCTCCACCCCCAGCTGCTCCAGGCACCCGGTCAGTAGGCCGGTGGGGTCGTCTCTCCGGGCCACGGACACGGAGAGGCGGGAGATGGGGGGCTGTGCCCAGGAGGTGACGCAGTTGACATAATCTTTAAGACTAATTTTGGGTATTTGGAGCTGTCCCGCCCCTTCTCTGTCGGAGGACAGCGGCTCCCTTCCGGGCAGCTCTGTCTCCAGCCTTCGCCGCAGAGCGGGCGTGAGGGGCAGACCGGAGGGCCCAAACAGGGACAGCACCGCCCGCTCCCCCTGTCTGCGGAGAAACAGAGTGGCCGAAAGGCCCAGCTCCCCCGCCATCCATGCAGCCGGAGCGGGGAGAGGTCCCTCCAGCACAGTGACCTCTCCGCCGCCGAAGAGCATCCCTGCCTGCGCCGCCAACGCTAGCGGTCGGAGGGCGCTGTCCGCCTCCCACCCCAGGCCACATTTCCCTTCAGCCGCCAGCAGTCTGCCCAGCCGGAGGAGCAGCTCCGGGGTCAGCTCCCGTCCGGGGAGGCCGGAGAGCTGGCCGTCCTCCTCGAAGGTCAGGGCACGCTCTCTGATGGGAGCAGTCACGGACGATCGCAGGCGGCTCCCGGCGGGCGCCACCAGCCGGGGCCAGACCCTGACTCCCTCCTCTACCAATGCGCCGTCTCCCACTGTGACCTCCGCACCCAGGACAGAGAGAGGATCCAGAACGGTCTCCGCCCCGGTCTGGGCTCCCTGGCAGAGGACAGCCCGGCTGACAGAGCTGTGGTCGCCCACCCGACTGCCCAGCAGGACTGAGCCACGGACAACAGCGCCCTCCCCTACCTGGGAGCCGGACTCCAGCACTGTGTTTGGCCCGATGAGACAGTGTCGCCCCAGCCGGACATCCGGCCCGATCCAGCAGGGCGGCAGGACGGTCACATCCGGCGGGATGGGCTGAGCTGCGTAGAGACAGGGGCTCTGCTGCGGCAGTCCCATCTCCAATCGGACACGGCCCTCCAGCCCGTCCCGGAGGGTCTGTAAATAGGACTCACAGGTTCCCATGTCCTGCCAGTAGCCCGCCGGGAGATCTCCGTACAGACGAAAGCCCTCCTCCAGCAGCCGTGGAAAGAGATCCCGGCTGAAGTCGCAGGAGGTGCGGGGCGGGATGCGCTCCAGCACCCGATGGCTGAGCAGATAGATGCCGGTGTTCACCTGGTCGGTAAAGACCTGGCTCCAGCCGGGCTTTTCCAGAAACCGGAGGATACGCCCCGTGTCGTCCGTCTGCACCAGTCCAAATGCCAGCGGCTCCTCCCGCCGCTGGAGCAGGAGGGTGGCGTCCGCCTGCCTGTCCCGGTGGCGGCGGATACAGTCGGTCAGGTCGAAGTCACACACGCAATCCCCGGACAGAACGATGCAGTCCTCCCCCTCCAGAAAGGGCTCACAGGCCCGGACAGCCCCGGCGGTGCCCCGGGGGAGATTTTCCGTGAAATAGGTCAGCTCCATCCCCCAGGCGCTGCCGTCTCCGAAGTAGTCCCGGACGGCCTGGGGAAGATAGCCCAGGGCCATGGCAGCTCTGGTGATGTTGTGGCGGCGGAGGAGCAGCAGCAGATGCTCCAGCACCGGCCTGCCAAACAGCGGAACCATGGGTTTGGGCAGCCCGGCAGTGACGGGCCGCAGCCGGATTCCCTCTCCTCCGGCCAACAGGATCGCTTTCATAGACGCTGTCCTTTCTCTTTTCTTTTTACCGGCTCACCGCCAGGACGATTTGTCGTTTTGGCGGGAAAGCCCCATCAGGATACGCCTATTTTGGCCGGATTTCGGGGGAAGCATACGGCAGGCAGAAAAAACCACGGCGCATCAAAAGCCTCTGACGCACCGTGGTTTTGGATATAAAAGATAATATTGTGAAATAACAGCGCAGAATGACCCGGCAGAGCCTCACTCCCCGCAGCCTGCCTCCTCGGGGATGGTGTCGTCCTGGTCGATCCAGTCCTGCACCGGGATTACCGTATAGTCGGTGGGGGTGTTTCGGACGACCACCCTCTGGATGCCTGCGTTGATGACCAGGCGGCGGCACATGGAGCAACAGGTGGTGTCCTGGAGCAGTCGCCCGGTCTGGGCGTCCCGGCCCACCAGGTAGAGGGTGGCGCCCAGGGTCTCGCTCCGGGCGGCGGAGATGATGGCGTTGGCCTCGGCGTGGACGCTACGGCACAGCTCATACCGCTGACCCGAGGGGATTTGAAGCTCCTCCCGGGTGCAGCGGCCCAGGTCAATGCAGTTTTTCCGGCCCCGGGGCGCTCCGTTGTATCCGGTGGCGATCACCTCGTCCGCCTGGACGATGATGGCCCCGTAATTCCGCCGGAGGCAGGTGGAGCGCTCCAGCACCGTCTCGGCAATGTTCAGGTAATAATTTATCTTGTCCACCCGGCGTACTGCCATGGAAATCCCTCCCAGACACGGCAAATGCTTCCCTTTCAGGAGGCGGGCCGCAGATGCTCCCACAGGTTGCGGAACGAGCTCCCGCCTGTGGCAACAGTATAAGGGATTTTCCCCTTCGGGGCAAGTGTATTCACAATTATTTTACGACTTGAAGCGTTGACCTTTTTCCCCGGGTGCAGTATCATATACACAGAAAATCTGCCCGTTTTCGGGCCTGTGAGGAGTCCTTCCTTTGATTCGTAATTTTTTTGACCGGATCGGCAATTTCTTCAGCCGACTCATGTATGGGCGTTACGGTTCCGATCAGCTGAATCTGGTGCTGGTGATTGCCAGCCTGGTGTTGTGGCTCATCAGCTGCTTTGTCCAGGTGACGGCAGTGTCCACCATCCTGTGGATCGTCAGCTATGCCGGGCTGATTTACGCCATCTTCCGGATGCTCTCCCGGAACTACACCAAGCGCCGGGCGGAGAACGACTGGTTCGTGGCCAGGGTAAACCCCATCGTCCAGGGCTTTCAGCGGAAGCGTGCTCAGATGCGGGACAAGGATCATGTCTATTTCAAGTGCCCCAGCTGCGGTCAGGTGCTCCGGGTGCCCAAGGGGAAGAACAAGATCTCCATCACCTGCCGCAATTGCGGAACTGTGTTCCAGAAAAAAACCTGAACCAGAACAGTGTACAGCAACGCCCCCAGGCTGTTCGCCTGGGGGCGTTGCTGTTTATAGGCAAAATCAGAGCTCTGTCAAATCAGGGCTACCAGTGCCAGCACCAGACCGATCACCGCCGCCAGGGACAGCACCGGCAGCATGCAGCCCATCCCCAGGCAGCCTCTGCGACGGGGCGGGGGTGGTGGCGGCGCACCGAAGCCGCCTCGACGTCCTCCGTGATATCCGCCTCTCGGCCCTCCCATAGGGCCGCCGCCGAAGCCGCCCCTGGGCCCTCCTCCCGGGCCTCCAGGCCCTCTTCCCGGCCCTCCGCCGGGGCCGCCGCCAAAGCTGCCTCCGCCGCCTCGGGCATACATTCTGCGATTCATAGGCCACGCTCCTCTCTCATTGAACTGGGCAGGTGTCAGGTTCTGTAGAACAGTATACCAAAAGAGTGTGAATAAATCATGAAAAAACAGGGCGCAGCGCAGGAAAAGATGGTTCTTGATGCAGAAGATGGGGCGGCCCACACAAAGACGTGATTTCCCCTTGCTTTTCCCCCCGTTTTGCTTATAATGAATGGAAAAAGTAGCGCAGTCGGCTCGATCCCCGGAGAGCCGGAAACCGGCCCGGGCAGTCCGGGCCAAAAGAGGAGCTTTGGAAATGTCACAGCGTAAGCGTATCGTTATCACCGGCATGGGCGCCGTCACCCCCATCGGCGTGGGAGTCACTGCCTATTGGCACAATCTGATCGGGGGAAAATGCGGCATCGGGCCTCTGACCCGGCTGGACACAGCAAATTTGCCGGTACGGATCGGCGGAGAGGTGCGGGATTTTGACCCGGAGCAGTTCATTCCCAAAATGGACGTGGGCAAGATGGCCCGGTTCACCCAGCTGGCCTATGCCGCCGCCGGCGAAGCCCTGACAGACAGCGGTGTGGAGATCGATCCTTACCGCACGGGGCTCACCATGGGCACCGCCATGAACGGCGTGGCGGAGATTAGCGAGACCCAGGATGCGTATACCCGGACAGGGAAAAAGGTTTCCCCCCGGTTCGTCCCCAAGGTGCTGGGGAATATGGCCGCCTGTCAGATCGCCATTGCCCACAACATCCAGGGCCCCAGCTTTACTCTGAACACCGCCTGCTCCTCCGGCCTGGACGCCATCACCTTGGCAGTGATGCTGCTCCGCAACGGCAATGCGGACGTGATGCTGGCGGTAGGCGGCGAGTCCATCGCCTGTCCCCCGGTGATCTCCTCCCTGGCCACTAGCAACGCTCTCAGCCGGAACAACGGCGACCCCCTCCACGCCTGTCGGCCCTTTGACCGGAAGCGGGACGGCTTCGTCATGGGGGAGGGCGGCGGCGCTCTGGTGCTGGAGACAGAGGAGCATGCTCTGGCCCGGGGCGCTCACATCTACAGCGAGATTTTGGGCTGTGGCAACAACAACGACGCCTATCACATCACCGCTCCCCGGCCTCACGGGGAGGGCGGGGCCAGATGTATGCGCCTGGCTCTGGAGGATGCAGGGCTGGCTCCGGAGCAGATTGGCTATGTCAACGCCCACGGCACCTCCACCCCGGTGGGGGACGCCATGGAGTGTGACGCCATCCGAACAGTGTTCGGGGACTACGCCGCCCGGCTGCCCGTCTCCTCCACCAAGGGAGCCACCGGCCACCTGATGGGAGCGGGAGGCATTACCGAGGTCATCGCCTGCGTCCTGGGCATCCGGGACGGGGTTTTGCCCCCCACCCTGAACGTCACCGACCCGGATCCGGCCTGTGGGCTGGACTGCGTCCCTCTGGTCGCCCGGCAGAAATCCTATGATATCGCCATGTCCAACGCCCTGGGCTTCGGCGGTCAAAATGCCAGCGTCATCGTTGGGCGGTACTGAGGGCATTTGAACTGTCAGCGAAAGCGACGCTTCTGACTGTGACCGTTCTCTTGCGTGGCGCTCTCGTATACGGCCGTTTGGATGACATCAGCGCATGAGCCCGCACCGGCAGGATGCTTTTATCTTCTGCCAGTGCGGGCCCTTTATTCCGGCTGAGAGAAAAAAATCCCCTGCCGTCGGGCGGCAGGGGAGCTGTGTCGGGTCAGCCTGCGGCTTCCGTCCGGGCGGTGTCCGTGTCCCGGAACAGCAGCGAGATGCACCACAGGGCGCCCACAGCCACCAGAACGTAGACGATCCGGCTGAGGATGCTCCCGGAGCCTCCCAGCAAAAAGGCCACCAGATCAAACTGGAACAGGCCGATCAGCCCCCAGTTGATGCCGCCGATGATGCTCAGAATCAGAGCGATCTTATCCAACATCCGTATTCCCTCCTTTGTCGATATCACAGGCGGACGCCCCAGGACAGCAGTCTGCGGAGTCCACAGGGATACTATGGTTCGGGAGAAGGGAAATTATGCGTGATGCGGGTCAGGAGGCGCTGTCCTCCTCTACGTCCAGGGAGAAGTCGGCGTCGTCCAGTCTGGAAAAATCCGGCTCGGCGGGGACGGCGGGCACCCGCTTGAAGGGGTCGTAGGCAAAGCCCCGGCAACTCCCGCCGCCGGACATGACGCCCTTTTTCAGGCAGACCACCGTGTCCTCGGCAATGGCGGTGCCGTGCTGACAGTAGATGCAGCGAGGCTCGATCTGATCTCGAAACAACATGGGAAATTCCTCTTTCCTGGTGATAATACGTTATTGACGCCCTTATTATACTCGTTCACCCAGGCTTTTTCCACTCTTTTTTGTCAGCAGCAGCCCTGTGCCCAGCCACAGGATGGCTCCCGTCCCCACGGACAGGGGCAGAAGGGCGAGCAGCTCCACCCGCTGCCCGGTCATGGCGGTGGGGAGCAGCCCAGGTATCAGCCATGCCCCTGTCAGAGCAAGTCCGGCGGAGAGCACCCCCTGGAGCAGCTTCGCCCCCAGGTATGGCCCCAGCCGGAGACTGGAGCCCTCCAAAAGGGCGGCGGTCTGACAGTGGACGGAAAGCCCGCCCCAGCCCAGGAGAAAGGCACAGGAGGCCAGTCCCAGGGGCGACTGCGCCCAGGCTCCCAGGGAACAGACCCCGTTGGACAGCTCCAGCATTCCCGACAGGAGACAGGCAAGCAGGGAATCCCAGCGGACACCCGGCCAGGGAAGGGCCTGGAGCAGGCCGATGATAATGTTGAACAGCACCACGTAGGCAGAGACCTGAAGGGATGCATTCAGGGCCTGCCTAACCGCCTGGGGCAGGAGATCGGCGGCGGGAGTGGCCGGCGTCTCCCCTGAGCGGCGTCTGTCGGCAGACGACAGCGGCTCTCCTCGCAGGATCATCCCCACGGTCAGGGCGGACAGGACATGAACCGCCAGCAGAAAAATACCGGTTGCCACGCTGCCAAAGACGGCGCTTCCCGCCACAGCCAGGATGAAGGCCGGGCCGGAGTTGTTGCAAAAGCAGAGCAGCCGCTGAGCCTCCTCCCGGGAGAGCAGTCCCTCCTCCAGCAGAGTTCTGGTGGTCTCCGCTCCCACCGGATAACCGCCCAAAATGCCCAGGGCCAGAGCTGCACTGCCAGCACCGCTCACGTGAAAGAGAGGCTCCATCACCGGATCCAGCAGCTTTGCCACCCGCTGTCCCAGTCCCATCCGTACCGCCAGATTGGACAGGACAAAATAGGGAAACAGGGCGGGGAGGATCACCTCTCCGCACAAGGCCAGCCCTGCACGGGCGGCGTCGCCTCCCTCCCGGGGAAAGAGCAGCAGAGCCAGGGCAAACGTCACGGCAGCCCCGGCCATCAGCTTACGGGCCATCTCATCACCCCCTTGTCCCACAGCCTATGCCGGAAGGAGCGGGGATAGACCGGAGGGGAAAAGAGTGGTATAATAGGACGAGCTGCAACAGGAAAAGGAGGGGAGGGCTGTGGACAGAAGATATCATCTGCTCGACGGCATCCGGGGCTTGGCGGTGGTCAATATGGTGGCCTACCACTTTCTCTTTGACGTCTTTATCATTCAGGGCTTCCGGCCCGGCTGGACAGGCATCTCCGCCGTTCACATCTGGCAGCAGTGCATCTGTTGGACGTTTATCCTCGTCTCCGGACTCTCCTGGAACCTGAGCCGTCACCGGCTGAGAAACGGTCTGCTGCTCAACGGCTGCGGGATTTTGGTAACGGTGGTGACCCTCATCGCCGAACCGGATCAGGCCATCTGGTACGGGGTGCTGACCCTGCTGGGGTGCGCCCTGCTGCTGGCCACGGTGCTGGGGCCGCTGCTGGAGAAAATACCGTCCATTCCCGGTGCAGCGGTGAGCTTTCTCCTGTTTCTCCTCACCCGGACGGTGCAGAGTGGATACCTCTCCCTGGGGGGACAGGTACTGCTCCGGCTGCCAGAGGCGCTCTATGCGTCGGGCTGGCTGACGGTGTTCGGCTTTCCCGCCCCCGGCTTTACCTCCAGCGACTATTTCCCTCTGCTCCCCTGGTTCTTCCTCTATCTCACGGGTCTGTTTTTGGGTCGGCTGCTGCTGAAGCGATCTCCGGAGTGGCTGAGCATTAAAATACCCGGTCTGGACTGGGTAGGGCGTCACAGTCTGGTGATCTATATGCTCCACCAGCCGGTGGCTCTGGTTCTGTCCATGGCGGTGGCTGCGGTGGGCGCTGCATAAGGATACAGCCGCCGTCCTGTTCTCCGTTGCTCCCCCATTTCCTCTAAAAAACCGGAAACACAAGCGTATATATCGCTCTTTATCAGGCGGAACACCGCCCCTGGAAGATTTCCAAGGGCGGTGTTCTCTTTGTAGCTTATTCTGTTGATCGTGTCCGTGCATGAGCAGGCAAGGGCGACCGAGGTTTCGGCGCAGGGCACAGTCCTTACAGCCGGGCCTCCAGAGCGGCCTTCATGTCCTCGTAACCGGGCTTGCCCAAGAGAGCAAACATGTTCTTCTTGTAGGCCTCCACGCCCGGCTGTGAACCCGGTCCGGACCGGCCTGCCAGTCCGGCAAACGTGCCAGTGGCACGTTTGAGGGTGAGTGGAAATCCCGGCGCACAGCGCCTTCCTTACAGCCGGGCCTCCAGAGCGGCCTTCATGTCCTCGTAACCGGGCTTGCCCAAGAGAGCAAACATGTTCTTCTTGTAGGCCTCCACGCCCGGCTGTGAACCCGGTCCGGACCGGCCTGCCAGTCCGGCAAACGTGCCAGTGGCACGTTTGAGGGTGAGTGGAAATCCCGGCGCACAGCGCCTTCCTTACAGCCGGGACTCCAGAGCGGCCTTCATGTCCTCATAGCCCGGCTTGCCCAAGAGAGCAAACATGTTCTTCTTGTATGCCTCGACTCCCGGCTGGTTGAACGGATTGACCCCCAGCACATAGCCGGAGATACCGCAGGACAGCTCGAAGAAGTAAATCAGTGCGCCGGTGTTGTAGGCGTCGATGGTGTCCACGTTGACCAGGATGTTGGGCACGCCGCCGTCCACATGGGCCAGACGGGTGCCCCGCATGGCCTGCTCGCAGACGAATTTCAGCTCCTTCCCGGCCAGGAAGTTCAGGCCGTCCACATTGTCCTTGTCCTCTCCGATGACCACAGAGCCATGGGGCTTGTCATAGCGGACGATGGTCTCGAACATGATGCGCTCGCCCTGCTGAATGTACTGGCCCATGGAGTGGAGGTCGGCGGTAAACTCCACGCTGGCGGGGTAGATGCCCTTGCCGTCCTTGCCCTCGCTCTCGCCGTAGAGCTGCTTCCACCACTCGCCGAAGAACCGGAAGTTGGGCTCATAAGCGCCCAGAATCTCCACCTTCTTGCCCTGGTTGTACAGGACGTTCCGGGCGGCCACATACTGCCAGACCGGGTTTGCCATGCTCTTGTCTGCGCCGAAGGTGTTCATGGCGTCGGCGGCCCCCTGCATCAGGGTCTCGATGTCGATGCCCGCTACAGCGATGGGCAGCAGACCCACGGCGGTGAGGACGGAGTAACGGCCGCCCACATCGTCGGGCACCACGAACTCCTCATAGCCCTCGGCGTCGGCCAGGCCCTTGAGGGCCCCACGGGCCTTGTCGGTGGTGGCGTAAATACGGCGGGCAGCCTCCGCCTTGCCGTACTTGTCCTCCAGAGCGGCCTTGAAGATGCGGAAGGCCACAGCCGGCTCGGTGGTAGTGCCGGACTTGGAGATGACGTTGATGGAGAAGTCCCGGTCGCCGATCAGCTCCA
>JAJPWY010000032.1 GCA_021205725.1 Clostridiales bacterium | reverse complement strand
AACAGGGAACCCGACTGCTCAGGTTCCCTGTTGGTTGGAGCGGAAGACGAGGCTCGAACTCGCTACCGGTTCCCGGCAAAGCTCCGCTTTCCCGGGCTCCGGCCCCTCCTTGATTGCAAAAATTGGGCTCACCGCCCAATTTTGGTGGAGGTAGCGGGTTCGATACCGGATTTCAAAAAAACAGGGAACCCGACTGCTCAGGTTCCCTGTTTGTTGGAGCGGAAGACGAGGCTCGAACTCGCTACCTCCACCTTGGCAAGGTGGCGCTCTACCAGATGAGCTACTCCCGCAGGACGAGGGTTATTATATCCGCTGAGTGGGAAATTGTCAAGAGAAATTTACGGAAATCTGCCGGGCAAAGGAAAAGCCGGACGCCGCTCTGTCCCTCTCTGGGCAAGGTCGGCGTCCGGCGGGAGCGGAGACGGTGGGATTCGAACCCACGAGCCCTTGCGGGCTACCTGATTTCGAGTCAGGCTCGTTATGACCACTTCGATACATCTCCAGGGCTGCTGCGTCCCGTCCGGGAACGCCTGCCTATTATGACACACTTTCCCGGGGATTGCAACGATTTTTTTGCCCACCCCGCCCCTGAATGGGACGGGGTGGGCGATGACTCACTTGGAGACAGTCAGGCGATCGGTGAAGGTGTACTGATTGCCCCAGATCTCCAGGGAGATGGGGTCGCTGCCGGTCTCGTTGACCAGCTCTACGCTGTCCGGGGTGACGGTGACAGCCAGCTTCTGGCCCCGCCACAGGATGGTGTAGTTCAGCTTGCTCCAGGCCTTGGGGAGGTTCGGGCTGATGCGGAGGTTGCCCCCCAGCATCCGCAGGCCGCCGAAGCCGTAGGTCACGCACTGCCACAGGCCGCCGTAGGATGCCGCATGGATGCCCGCATCGGAGGAGTGGGGATTGGCGTTGTCCAGGTCGATGAGGCAGGCCTTCTCGAACATCTGATAGCCCAGCTCCGGGTTGCCGATGTCGCAGGCCAGGACAGAGTGAGTGGAGAGGGACAGGCTGGAGTCGTGGAGGCAGCGGGGCTCGTAATAGTCCCAGCTGGCCACCTTGACCTCGTGGGGGAACAGCTCCTCCAGGAGATAGAACAGCACCATCACGTCCGCCTGCTTGGAGACCTGGATCTTGGTAATCTGCTCCTGGTTGTAGTCCTTGTAGATGCCGCCCACGTGGGCCTGCTTCTTGTACTTGGAGAGGTCGATGTCCTTCAGGGTCAGGTAGGTGGTGTCCTGAGGCAGAACGCCCTCCTCTGTGGGCTGAGTCAGGAAGATCTTGTCATGCTGCTCCGTCCACTGGGCATAGCAGTCGTCCAGGCCCAGCTTGGCGTTCAGGGCGGCGTACAGCTCCGGCTTCTCCGCCTTCAGCAGTTCGGTATACTCGATGGCCTTGCCCATGTTCCACCAGGCCATGTAGTTGGTGTAGGCGTTGTCGTTGACGTGCTCCTTGTACTCGTCCGGGCCCACCACGTCGTTGATGTGCAGCTTGCCGTCCTCGCCCGGCTCCAGGCGGCTGCTCCAGAACTTGGCGCAGTCGAAGATCAGCTCATAGCCGTACTTGTCCATGTAGTCCTGGTCGCCGGTGCACTCATAGTACTGCCACACGCCGAAGGCCACATCGGAGGTGATGTGAATCTCGATAAAGCCCGTCCAGACCTTGATGAGCTGTCCGGTGACGATGTCGGTGCCCATATACTCCGGCGTCACCTCGCCGTCGTCCAGCCAGGCGGACTCCCAGGGGAACTGGGCGCCCTGATAGCCGTTGTGCTTCGCCTTGGCATGTGCGCCGGGGAGGGAGAGATAACGGTACTCCTCCAGGCTCCGGGCCACCTCCGGCATGGTGAAGGTGAAGTAGGGCAGCAGGAAGACCTCCGTATCCCAGAAGGTGTGGCCCTTGTAGCCCTCGCCGGAGAAGCCCTTGGCGCCGATGTTCATCCGGTTGTCATGGCCGGGAGTCATGAGCTGCATATGGTACTGGCCGAAGCGGATGACCAGCTGGTCAAAGGCGGGGCCGTCAATGGTGATGGGCACCCGATCCCACACCTTCTCGTTCCAGCAGGCGGCGGACTCTGCGGCCAGGACGTCGAATCCGGCGGCCTCGTCCTCCTTGAGCTGCTCCAGGGCGTATTCCTGCACCTGGGCCACGGTCAGGTCTGCGGCCTCCTTGTCCCTGGTGGTATAGACGTTGGAGAACTTCTCCATCACCAAAGCCTGGCCCGCCTTTGCCTCCAGGGTGAACTTGGAGAACATCCGGCGGCGGAGGATGTTGATGTCGCTCTTGGGAGCAGCCTCCTCCCCGTCCAGATAGAACCGATGGGTGGCGTCCACCACAAAGGTGATGTTGGACTGGATGGTACGGGGGATGAACTGGAGATACTTCTTGTCATAGAACCGGGTCTGGCCCTCGGTGAAGTGCTGGGAGCCGTCGCAGGTCATCCGGCCGTCGATGCCGGACTGGAGGGTGATCGTGGCGTCCTGCTGGGGAACCACCGTCACCCGGGCGGTGATGGTGTGGAGCCGTTTCAGGGACACCACCCGCTCGAAGGTCAGGCTGTACCGCTCCCCGCTGGGGGCGCTCCAGTCCACAGTGCGCTTGAGCAGGCCGGTTTTCAGGTTCAGGCTCCGGGCATAGTCGTGAATGGTGCCCTGAGTCAGATCAAAGCGGACGCCGTTCAGCGTCAGCTCGATGTTGGTCACGTCGGCGGCGTTGGGCAGCTCGGTGACCTCCTCCGGGGAGTACTGGTTAAAGGTGCCCGCCACCAGCAGGTCACGGGTCTCCCCCAGATACCGCTCCTCTGTAGCGGAGCGCAGGCCCAGGTAGCCGTTGCCCAGGCAGAAGTTGGCCTCCACCTTGCCCAGAGCGTTGGGGTCAAAATTTGTCTCGGTGATTGTCCACTGGTCTTTGCTGTTAAAATCCAGCATATTGATTCATCTCCTCCATATTGTTGGCCGCAGATGCGGTCATTTCTTTTCTGTATCGTTTATTGCAGCACCATCTTCACACAGCCGTAGATGCCTGCGTCGTTCCCCAGGGCCGCCAGGGCGAACTCGGTATCCCGGAGGGTGTGGAAGGCGTGCTTCCGGAAGGCGCTCTGAATGGGCTTGAGCAGGATGTTACCCGCCCGGGACAGGCCGCCGCCGATAATGAAAATCTCCGGGTTCACCGTGCAGGCCACCGAGGTCAGCGCCCAGCCCAGCCGGTCGCCCAGCTCGTCCAGCAGCTCCAGGCAGAAGGCGTCCCGCTCCTTGGCGGCGTCGCAAATCTCCTTGGCGGACAGGTTCGCCTTGTCCCGGATGACGGTCTCCCGCAGAGGGAACTGGGCCAGCTTCCGCTTGGCCATGCGCACCAGTCCGGTGGCGGAGCAGTACTGCTCCAGGCAGCCGTAGCCGCCACACTTGCAGGGCTCCGTCTCCTCCCGGTCTACCCGGAAGTGTCCGATCTCTCCGGCAGCGCCGCTGCTGCCCATGACCATCTTCTGGTCGATGACGGCGCCGCCGCCGATGCCGGTGCCCAGGGTGATCATGACGGCACTGTCGTAGTCGCTGGCGCTGCCCTTCCAGATTTCTCCCAGGGTGGCGGCGTTGACGTCGTTGGCCACCCGGAACTTCCGGATGCCCGGCTCCAGCTCGCCCATCTTCTGGGGGAGGTTGAACTCTCCCCAGCCCAGGTTGATGCACCCCAGGACGGTTCCATCATCCTTCACCGGGCCGGGGACGCCCATGCCGATGCCCTCCACCTCGTTCCAGTTGATGTGGTATTTCTCCATTCTGCCCCGGACGGCGGAGAGCACGTCGGTCAGGATGAACTCGCCCCGGAACTCCGTCCGGGTGGGGATCTGCCACTTCTCCAGCAGGATACCCTCTGTGCGGAACAGGCCCATCTTGATGGCCGTCCCGCCGATGTCTACCCCAAAGGCGTATGGTCTCATACTCATTAGGATACCTCCAAACAGTCAGCCGCCGCCGACTCCCGGAGGAGATCCGGCGGCGGACAGGTCGGCTTTTACAGGATGTTCAGCAGGTCGGAGAAGGAGGTCAGGTCATAGTCCTCCTCGCCGCAGCCCTTGGCGTCTCCGAACAGGGCCAGAGCGGTCATGCCGCCGGCCTTGGCAGCCTGGATGCCGGCCTTGGCGTCCTCCACTACGGCGCAGTCCGCAGGATCGATGCCCAGCTTGGCAGCAGACTTGAGGAACACCTCCGGATCGGGCTTGGAGCGGGTGATATCGGTACCGTCGGCAATGGCGTCAAAGAAATCGCCCAAACCCAGCTGCCCCAGGATGAACTTGGTGTTCTTGCTGGAGGAGCCGATGCTCAGCTTGTAGCCCCGGGCACGCAGCTCGTTCAGGGTGTCCTTCACCTCGTCGGTCAGGTCGGCGGGGCTCATGTTCTTCAGCAGCTCCCGATAGTTGTCGTTCTTCTCGGTGGCGAAGGCCACCTTCTGCTCCTCGGTGTACTCCTCCGTGGCCCGCTCCAGGATGATGTCCAGGCTGGCCATACGGCTGACGCCGCGGAGACGGTCGTTGATCTTCTCGTCGAAATAGATACCCAGCCGGTCAGCCAGAGCCTTCCACGCCTGATAGTGATATTTGTCGGTGAAGCAGATGACCCCGTCCAGGTCAAAGATGACGGCTTTCTTTTGGAATTTCATGGCTGATGCCCTCCTACTGGAATTTGAACACAAAAAACGGAGACAACGTCTCCGGTGGTTCCGGCTGCTGCGGCAGACGGTGGGATGCGCTCACTTCTGCCATACGTATCTAATTAAGTTTATTATAACGGTCATTCCACACCTTGTCAACCGGCCCCGGTTCCGGCCCTTCTTCTAAATTTGGTAGGCTAAAAGTGTCGATATTTTCTTTTTTCCATCTTATACTTCCTGTTTTTGGAAAAATAGTTTTGATTTCGCCATTTGTTCATTTGTTGACACTGTGGAATATCTACATACCGGAGGGTGGGAAAGAAAACGGGAAGCGTCCACCGACGCTTCCCGCTCTGTCGCCTTATTCCGTTTCCGTGGACACCGGCTGTCCTCCGTCGTCGCCGGAGAGGGCGTCCTTGAGCATTTCGTCCATGGTGTGCCAGCCCAGGACGGCGCACTTGACCCGGGCGGGCATGTGGGCCACGTCCTGGAGGGCGGCGGCCTCGTCCAGCTCGTCCAGCTCCTCCTCCGTGACCTTGCCCTTGATCATCCGCAGGAAGATGTCCGCCAGATGCCGGGCCTCCGTCTCCGTCTGTCCGATGACCAGGTCCAGCATCATGTCCGCCGAGGCCTGGGAGATGGCGCAGCCGCTGCCCACAAAGCCGCCGTCCTCCACCACGCCGTCGGCCACCTTCAGCTTGAGGATGATGTGGTCGCCGCAGCTGGGGTTCAGACCCTCCAGCTCCAGATTGGCGTCGGGCACGTCGTGCTTGTGGAGGGGCCGGAGGTTGTGACTGGTAAGGATCTCGTTGTAAAAGGTTCTATTCTCCATAGCCCATTCTCCTTCTCACGGTGCCCATGCTCTCCACAAAGGCCCGGACCTCCTCCTCGGTGTTGTAGAAGAAAAGGCTGGCCCGGGTGGTGGACCACACCCCCAGATATTGCATCAACGGCTGGGCGCAGTGGTGGCCCGCCCGGACGGCGATGCCGTCGCTGTCCAGCATGGCGCTGATGTCGTGGGGGTGCACCCCGTCTACGGTAAAGGTGATGATGCCGCAGTGCTCCTCCGGCCGCTCCGAGCCCAGGACGTGGACGAAGGGATATTGCTTTAACCCCTCCATGGCCAGGCGGGTCAGGGCAAGCTCCCGGCGCTCCATGTTCTCAAAGCCCACCTGCTGGATATACCGGATGGCGGCGGCCAGGCCCACGGCCCCGGCGGCGTTCACCGTTCCCGCCTCGAACTTGTGGGGCAGCTCGGCATAGGTGGCCCCGGTGCGGGTCACGCTGTCGATCATCTCCCCGCCGGTGAGGAAGGGGGGCATCTCCTCCAGGAGGGCCTCCTTCCCGTAGAGGATGCCGATGCCCATGGGGCCCATGAGCTTGTGGCCCGAGAAGGCCAGAAAATCCACGTCCAACGCCTGCACGTCGATGGCCATGTGGGGCGCGCTCTGGGCGGCGTCCAGCACCACCACTGCGCCCCGTTGGTGGGCCATTTGGACGATCTCCTCCACCGGGGCGGTGCGGCCCAGGACGTTGGAGACGTGGCCGATGGCCACCAGACGGGTCCTGGGGGAGAAGCCCGCCTCCAGACGCTCCCGGGGCAGGCTGCCGTCCGGCTCGCACTCTAAGAATTTCAGCTCCGCCCCGGTCTGCTGGGCCACCATCTGCCAGGGGAGAAGATTGCTGTGGTGCTCCATAATGCTCACCAGAATCTCGTCCCCGGCCTTTAAGTGGCTGAGCCCGTAGCTGTAGGCCACCAGGTTCAGGCTCTCGGAGGTGTTCCGGGTAAAGATGATCTCCCGCTCGGAGGCGGCGTGGATAAAGTCCCGCACCGTCTCCCGGGACTGCTCGTAGCAGTCTGTGGCGGCGACGCTGAGGCCGTACAGCCCCCGGAGGGGGTTGGCGTTGCTGTGCTCGTAAAAATCCCGCTGGGCGTCCAGGACGCAGGCGGGCCGCTGGGCGGTGGCCGCGTTGTCCAGATAGGCGGTGCTGTCCGACATCAGGAGGGGAAAGTCCGCCCGGATGCGCCGCTCCTCACTCGTCATTGGAATACCTCCTCCAGATAGTCGTGGAGCTGGCCCTCCGCCGCCTCGTCGCCGATCTGCTGGCAGATGGCCTCCACTCTGGCCCGGGCCACCATGTTCTCCACCGCCCCGGCGGACATGCCCCGGGACATGAGGTAGAACAGCAGGTCCTCGTCCAGCTGGCCGATGGTGGCCCCGTGGTTGCCCTCTACGTCCTCCTCGGCGCAGAGAATGAGGGGGACGGTCTGGTTGACCACGCCCTCATTGAGCAGGAGGACCTCCTCCCGCTCGTCTCCCTCGGCCCCGGCGGCTCCCTTCTGGAAGTCGATGGTGCCCCGGAGGAGCTTCCGGGCGGCGTCCCGGAGCACGCCGCTGGCCCGCAGCTCGCTTTTGGAGCCCTTTCCCCGATGAAGGGCCACATAATTGAAGTCGATGTGCTGCCGGTTCCGGCCCAGATAGCCGGTATCCGCCTCCAGAGCGCTCTTTTTGCCATCCAGTGCGGCGCAGCAGCCGGAGCAGGTCTCCGCCGCCCCCAGGAACAGCTGCACCAGCCGGAGCTTCGCCCCGTCGGCGCAGACCGCCCCCACGTCGTTGAGGGCCAAATCATTGTCCCCCTGGAGCTGGAGCTGTACCAGCTTGACCTGAGCGTTCTCCTCCAGCACCAGCCGGGTCCGGACGGCCAGCGTGCCGCCCTCGTCCTGGTCTGAGGTGTAGTCCATCAGCAGGGTCAGGCGGCTGCCCGCCCGGGCCAGCACCTCCACCGGGAGGAGCTGGTTCTCACCTGCGCCGCGGCAGAGGTGGATGCGGACGGTCCGCTCCTCTCCGGCGGGGACGTTCAGGCGGACGGGCTCCGCCCCGCTCTCCCGGACGAGCAGGTCCATATCCCGGCCCATGCCCGTCTGGATGGCGGCGAAGGGGCTATCGTCCCAGCCCTCGGCCGGGGCGGTCTCTCCCTCCACCGACGGGCAGGCGGGGATGGGCACGTCTATCCCGGTCAGGGTATGGTCATTCATCCCCAGCCAGTGCCAGGTGGGGGCGCTGAGCCGGTTGACCGTTAAATCCAAAGCCATATGCGAACTCCTTTCGGCGGTATCACCCGATGCTGCCCTTCATCTCCAGCTGGATGAGGTTGTTCATCTCCACGGCGTATTCCAGAGGCAGCTCCTTGGAGACGTTGTCCGCAAAGCCGCTGACGATCATGGCCCGGGCGTCCTCCTCGCTGATGCCCCGGGACATGAGGTAGAACACCGCGTCGTCGCTGATGCGGCCGATCTTGGCCTCGTGGCCCACGTCCACGTTGGCGGCCCGGATATCCATGGCCGGGATGGTGTCCGACCGGGAGATGTCGTCCAGCATCAGGGACTGACAGGAGACGGAGGCCCGGCTGCCCCCGGCGTTCTTCGTCATGACCACCGAGCTGCGGAAGGTGCTGATTCCCCCGTCCTTGGAGATGGAACGGGTGTTCATATAGGAGGCGGTGTCCGGGGCGGCGTGGACCACCTTGGCCCCGGTGTCCAGGTTCTGGCCCCGTCCGGCGAAGGTGATGCCGGTGAACTCCATCCGGGCCCCCCGGCCCTTCAAAATGCTCATGGGGTAGAGGTAGGAGACGTGGGAGCCGAAGGAGCCGGACACCCACTCGATGACGCCGCCCTCCTCCACCTGGGCCCGCTTGGTGTTCAGGTTGTACATATTCTTGGACCAGTTCTCAATGGTGGAGTAGCGCAGCCGGGCATTTTTCGCCACGAACAGCTCCACGCAGCCGGCGTGGAGGTTGGCCACGTTGTACTTGGGGGCAGAGCAGCCCTCGATAAAGTGGAGGTCCGCCCCCTCGTCCACCAGGATGAGGGTGTGCTCAAACTGGCCTGCGCCGGGGGCGTTGAGCCGGAAATAGGATTGGAGCGGGATCTCCACCTTGACCCCCTTGGGGACATAGACGAAGGAGCCGCCGGACCAGACCGCCCCGTGGAGGGCGGCAAACTTGTGGTCCCGGGGAGTGACAAGCTTCATAAAGTGGTCCTGGATCATCCCGGCATACTCCCCGTGCAGGGCGCTCTCCAGGTCGGTGTAGATGACCCCCTGGGCGGCCACCTCCTCCCGGACGTTGTGATAGACCAGCTCGGAGTCGTACTGGGCCCCCACTCCGGCCAGGCTGGTGCGCTCGGCCTGGGGGATGCCCAGCCGCTCAAAGGTGTCCTTGATGTCCTCCGGCACCTCTTCCCAGCTGGCGGACATCTTGGTGTTGGGACGGACATAGGTGGCGATGTTGCTCATGTCCAGCCCCTCGATGGAGGGGCCCCAGTCGGGGACGGGCATCTGCTCATAAATCTCCAGGGAGCGGAGCCGGAAGTCGTGCATCCATTCCGGGTCGTTCTTTTCCCGGGAAATCTGCTCCACCGTCTCCCGGGTCAGGCCGGACTGGAGGCGGAAGGTGTCCGCCCCCTCTTCGTTGCGAAAGTCGTAGAGGTTGCGGTCAATGTCCTGGACATAGGTTTTCTCTTTCACTGGGAGTCCTCCTCCGCCCCGGCGGTGAACCGCTCAAAGCCGTCCCGGTTGACCTCGTCCACCAGGGAGCCGTCCCCGGTGCAGACGATGCGGCCGTTGACCATGATGTGGGTGTAGTCCACGTGAAGGGCCTCCAAAATCCGGGTGCTGTGGGTGATGATGAGCAGGCCGCCGTCCATATCCTTCTGGTAGGCCTCCACCCCCTGGGACACCATGCGCACGGCGTCCACGTCCAGGCCGGAGTCCGTCTCGTCCAGGATGGCCAGGGCGGGCCGGAGCATGAGCATCTGGAGAATTTCCGCCTTCTTCTTCTCGCCGCCGGAGAAGCCCACGTTCAGGTCCCGGTTGCCATAGGCCCGGTCCATCTGGAGCAGGTCCATGTTGCGGTACAGCTCCCGGCGGAACTCGCTGTATTTCACCCGGCTGCCCCGCACCTGCTCCAGGGCGTTGCGGAGAAAGCCGCTGAGGGTCAGCCCCGGCACCTCCAGGGGATTCTGGAAGGAGAGGAACATCCCCGCCTTGGCCCGCTTGTCCACCGCCAGGCCGTCGATGCGCTCCCCCCGGAACCAGATCTCGCCGCTCTGCACATGATAGTTGGGGTTGCCCATCAGGGCGTAGCCCAGGGTGGATTTGCCCGCACCGTTGGGGCCCATGAGCACATGGGTCTCCCCCCGGCCGATGCTCAGGCTGACCCCGTGGAGAATGTCCTTCTCCTCCACATTGACCGAGAGGTCCTTGACCTCAAGCAATAAATCCGACATAATATCCTCCTTGACGGGGACGTGCCCCAGATGACCCATCGCTGCCCGTCCGCCGGGCGCTCTCAAAAAAAGAAGTGTGCTTTCGGCCCCTCTCTGCGGACAAGGGTATTGTACTCTGCAATTCCTACCTTGTCAATAGGATTTACAGCGTCAGATGCTCCGGATCGTCCAAAACCGAAGCCTGCCCTCAGGCTTCATAAATCGTTTGCAATCTGATTACAAATTCTTCATCCACTGGCAGGGCTTGTCTGGTATACTTCTCATCGTCAGGAACGAAGCGTTTTAACATTCTACCTCCTTTCTCTCTTTCTCTTTTCTCTCTCTTTCTTTCAAGCCAGAGCCCGACAGTCCTTCCGGTCTGTCGGGCTCCGGTCGCTTTCTATGCCTGTTTTTTAGAGGTTTCTCCCTGCCGGCGGAGACTTCCCTGTGAGTGCCGTCCATAGAGACGATGTCGGTGAACTGCAAAAACGCCTCTCCTCCCCTTCTTCGGGGAAAGAGAGGCGTTTTTGTTGTCCGCTGCTAATTCATGGCCGCCAGCATGTCCTCGATCAGGATGCCGTATCCCTTGGTGGGGTCATTGACCAGCACGTGGGTCACAGCCCCCACCAGCTTTCCGTTCTGGAGGATGGGGGAGCCGCTCATCCCCTGGACGATGCCTCCGGCGGCGTCCAGCAGGCGCTGATCTGTGACCTGGAGCAGCAGGCTCCGGTGCTGGTCGCCGCCGGAGGGATAGACCCGGAGGATCTCCACCGCATACTCCTCCACCGTGTCCCCCTCTACATTGGCCAGGATGGACGCCGCTCCGGTCTGGATCTCCCGGGAGCTGGCCACCTCCACCGCCTCTCCGTCAAAGCAGTCCTCCCCGGTGACGCCAAAGACGCCCCAGTCGGTGTTGGCGGTGAGCTGCCCCAGGTCGTGGGTCAGGTCAAAGCTGCCGTGCAGCTCTCCAGGCACGCCCCGTTCCCCCCGGATCAGGCCGGAGACGACAGAGGACATCACTGCGCCGGACTGGAGAGGCATGAGCAGTCCGGTATCCACATCGTTGATGCCGTGACCCAGGGCGGCAAACACGCCGGTCTCCGGGTCGTAAAAGGTGACGGTGCCGATACCCGCCATGGAGTCCCGCACCCAGGCCCCCAGCCGGTAGCTCCCGTCGGACAGGCAGGCGACTGCCTGCCCGGTCAGGCTCAGCTCTCTGCCGCTGCGACTGGCCTGAATGTCCAGCGAGCCCCCGCTGTCCTGGACGGCGGACTGCACCTCCTCGATGGTGTTCACCTGCCGACCGTTGATGGAGGTGATGATATCCCCCGTTTTCAGGCCGCAGTCCCGGGCAGGCGAGCTGCTGCCCTCCCTGGTGACCACGTCAGACAGGGCCACCACCATGACGCCTCTGGAAAACAGCTTGATGCCCACCGTATGGCCCACCGGTACCAGATAGCGGCTCTCCCCGACGCTCATACAGGCGGCGGTCTCCCCGTCCTGTCCGCCGCCCGGCAAAAAAGCCAGTCCCAGGGCGGTCAACAGGGCGACCGCCGCCAGCGCCGCCCAGCACCAGGGCCGTCTCCCCTTTTCTTCCTTCAAATTCCATTCCCCCGTTTCTCCTCCGATTGCGCATCCCCTGCGCCCGGTTACTATGTCCCGGCTTTCGGCGATTCACCCGCCCCAAAAACGCCAATGGGAACCACCTTTGGGCAGACAGGCTTTGACATCCCGGCCCTGAAACGGTTTTCAAAAAATGACAGGGAGAGGTTTCCAATTTTTGTTCAACGCATGTGTCCTCTGTCGCATCCTCCCGCTTTTACTCTGTCCCGCTGAAGCAGATTCATTCCTGAACACGTTCGGATATCCGACAAAAACGCCGCCGGGCTGAAGCTCAGTCCGGCGGCGAATCGGTTTGATCGGAAACACATTTAATCGTCCTTGACGTTTTTCAAAACATAATAGCTAGTGATGGAGGCGACCCCCTCCAGCATGGCGATGCGGTGGTGCAGATCCTGCAAATGCTCATGGGACTGGGCAGTGACCCGAAGCAGATAGTCCATATTGCCGGTGAGGTACTCGCACTCCACCACGTCTGGCTCCTCCAGGATTTTCCGCTCAAAGCTCTCGTAATACTGGGGGCTCTCCATGGAGATTCCCATCACCATGGTCAGGGGACGGCCCAGCTTGGCCTGATCCACCACGGCGGTATACCGTAAAATGACCCCCTGCTCCTCCATCCGGTGGATGCGCTCCAGCACAGAGGAGACGGAGAGATTCACCTTCCGGCTGATCTTCGAGGCAGAGAGCCGGGCGTTCTCCCGGAGACAGCTCAAAATTTCCATATCCATCTGATCCATGGCCGTTCTCCCCTTTTCATCCGATCTCATACAACTCGAACCTCATTTTACCCGATTTATCTGCTGTTGTCAAAGCCTTGTCGCCTGTTTTTCACATTTCGCAGAAAATTTTTCGTTCTCAGCCCTCCTCCGCCCCATTTTTTCCTGTGCGCAGGGCAGCGGTATCCGCCTGCAATGCCCTGGCCCGCTCCGGCAGCTCTCCGGCTCCCGGCCCGTCGTGCAGACAGGCAGGCAATAAAATTCTTCCAGAAAAGTCAAACTCCTTGCGAATTTGGGGATGTGGCATTATAATGAGGTATAGATTCTGATCTGGGTCTCTCCCAAGGAGGGGTGTTTTGTGAAAAAACAGCATTTTCGCCGTGATTTGATCCTGACGCTGCTGATCCCTGGGGTGTTTCTGGGGCTGTGTCTCTCCCTGATGTGCTTCTCCTATGAGGTCAACGATGACATGGCCATGATTACCATCCTCAACGGCTCCTATACAGGGACGCCGGACGCCCACTGTATTTTCCTGGGATATCCCATCTCGCTGCTGATTGCCGGGCTATACACCCTCTGCAACAGTGTCGGCTGGTACGAGGTGGTGATGATAGGCTGCTTTTACATCGCCATCGCCTCTATCCTGTGGCGGGTGCTCCAGCGGCTGCCGGAGCGACCTGTACTGAGCTGCGTGCTGGTGGTCAGCGCAGTGACGATGCTGTGGATCTTCCGTATTATGCGGTTCACCTACTCCACCGGGGGAGCGTTTCTGCTGGCCAGCACCATCCTGTGCTTTGCGCTCCAAACCGGAGAGGAGGACAGCAGGCCGGGCTATCTGATCAATATTCTCCTGCTCTTCTTCCTGGCCTGTAATCTCCGGGACTATTTTGGCTATCTGGCAATCCCCTTCGTGGGCGTCCTGTGGCTGTCAAAGCATTGGAGAGAGCTTCTGTCCAACCGTAGATGTTGGGTGGTGCCTCTGTCTGCGCTGTTGGTGTTCGGTCTGGCCTACGGCACCGATCAGCTGGGCTATGCAGACTGGGACAGCTACTTCGAGTACAATGACGCCCGCTCCAATCTCCAGGATTACTATGATCTCCCGGACTATGAGGATTGCGCCGAGCTCATCGAGTCCTACGGCCTGACCGAGGACGAGTACAACATGATCGCCAACTACGACTACTGCCTGCTGGAGCAGTACAGCCCGGAACTGATGGAGGAGCTGAACGAGTACGTCCTCTCCCATCAGGAGAGTGCCGGTCTGGTCAGCACCCTGAAATCCACGGTGAAAAAGACGTTGAACTACTATCTGGTGTCCAGCCTGTCCTCGGTGAACGCTCTGGTGGCCTGCTCCTATCTGCTGCCGGCGCTGCTTCTGGTATGTTCGGTGGTGCTCTCCATCAAAGACCGGAAGTGGTACATCGTATTTCCCTTCCTGCTGCTCTTTGGCGTTGGGTGCAGCTGGCTGCTCATCGCCTATATGGGTCGGTTCCCGTCACGGGTACAGACCTCCCTGCGTCTGCTGACCGTTGCGGCCTCTCTTGCAGGGCTCATTCTTCTGTTCCGGGAGCGGCCTCTCCGCTGGGGCGGGAAAGGCCTGCGCCGCTGGGGGCCCATCCTGTTGGCCGCCGTCTGTGTGGCCTCCGCCGGGAAATGGTTCCTGTATACCATGAACTATCAGCAGGAGCCCCGGGACGTGGCGGTGGACTATGAGGTGTACGCCGCAGAGCACCCGGAGAACATCTATTTCCGTGAGACCCGCAGCGTCATATCCAGCACCTATATGACCGAATTCCCCCGTCAGCCGGTGAACATCATCGCCACCGGCAGCTGGATCGCCTACAGTCCCCTGTACGAGGAAAAGCTGACCTATCTTGGGCTGGAGGACGGCGTCAGTCGGGATACCCTCTTAGAGGACAACGTCTATCTCATCTGTCGGGAGAATTACAGTCTGCGAGTCATTCTGGGTCTGCCCTCCGGCTCCACGGTGGACTATGACGTGGTGGAGGAGTGCGAGAACGACATGTATATCATCAAAATCACCGGCTACACCCTGCCCGAATCGGACAGCGCAGAATGACGGGAGGCGAACTCCGCTGAATCAGACAACGAAGCGAGGGAATGTCGCCGACCGGAGCAGGGGGAACCGTTTTCTTTCTCTCTATGGCCCCTTCCTGCTGGCAGTCCTCCTCCCCTCTCTCCTGCTCCTGCTGTTGCGGCTGCTGTGCACGTCTAAGTCTCTGGTCAACTGGTTTATTCAGTATGTCACCACGCCGGTCAAGCATGGCATCGCCTGGCTGTGCAGCTATCTGCCCTTCTCCCTGGCGGAGGTCATCTGGACGGCGGCGGTGCTGGGTATCCTGGGTTTTGTCCTCCGCTCTCTCTGGGTGGTTGGAAGGAGCTTGGCGCAGCGTCTCCGGGGCCGACAGACCCACCCCCTCCGGCGACTTCTGCGGCGGGGACTGGCGCTGCTCTCGGCGGGGCTGTTCATCTACTCCGGGTATACCCTGACCTGGGGTATCAATTACTACGGGGATACCTTTTCGGAGATGAGCGGACTGGAGGGCCGGGAAACCACCGTCTCTGAGCTGTACGATTTGACCTGTCTCTTTGCGGAATACTGTAACAGTCTCTCCGACGGCGTGCTTCGGGACGACGACGGGATTTATGTGGGAGACAGCGAGACTCTGTTCCAGCGGAGCAGCGGGCTCTATGAGGCCCTCTATAACCAGTTTCCCTGTCTCGATCTGGAGGAGGCCCAGGCAAAGCCCATGCTTTACTCCCGGCTGATGAGCTGGCTGGGCTTCACCGGGTTCTATTTTCCCTTCACGGGAGAATCTCTGGTGAATGTGGACGCTCCCGCCGCTCTGGTGCCCGCCACCATCCTCCATGAGCTGGCTCACCAGCGAAATGTGGCCCAGGAGTCGGAGTGTAACTTCCTGGCCGTTGTGGTGGGGCTGAGCAGCGATGACCCGGAATTTCAGTATTCCGCCGCCCTGATGGGGTACATCCATGTGGGCAACGCCCTCTACTCCGCCGACCGGGAGCTTTGGCGGGAGGTGCGGGCCACCGTCAACGAGCAGGTGTTGGCCGACCTGACCTACAACAACGCTTACTGGGCACAGTTCGAATCTCCTGTCTCTGAGACCGCCGAGGCGGTTTACTCCTCCTTTGCCAGCAGCTACGGCCAGGAGGACATCATGAAAAGCTACGGGGCCTGTGTAGACCTGTTGGCGGCCTACTACCTGCCCACATCTGACTAAACCCTGAAAGGAGAATCATGTTATGACCGATCGTGAACTGGTGGAGCTGGCATTCACCATGCTGGAGCGCTCCTATGTCCCCTACTCCCACTTCCCCGTGGGCGCCGCCCTGCTGTGTAAGGACGGAACCGTCTTTACCGGCTGTAATGTGGAGAACTCCGCCTTTGGCTCCACCATCTGCGCCGAGCGCACCGCCCTGGTCAAGGCGGTCAGCGAGGGACACCGGAATGACTTCGTCACGCTGGCTGTGGTGGGCAATTCCAAAGACTACTGCTGGCCCTGCGGGGCATGCCGCCAGATGCTCTATGAGTTTGCCCCCCGCCTCCGGGTACTGGTGGCAAATGAGAAGCATGAGTATGTGGAGCGGACGCTGAACCAGCTGCTCCCGGACGGCTTTGGGCCGGACGGGATGGACTGACAGAAACCTCACCAGACAAAAACGGGAGCAGGCCTATCCTGGTCTGCTCCCGTTTTTGCGCTCTGTCACCGGCCACTCCGCTTTTTCAGGGGGCGCTTGTTCCCCTGGGCGTCCACGATATAGGTGTTGTCCAGCTGGCTCCGCAGAGACGCCTTGACTGCGTCGATGTACTCCCGGCGGAGGGCGTCCCGCTCTGTCAGCTCCTCCTCCGTCAGGCCCTCTGCCTTGGCTTTTCGGGCCAGCTCATTGATTCGGTCGATCTTTTCCTGGTTCATGTGTTCCCTCCGACTGTTACAGATAGCGTTCCACTTCGATATTGACCCGTCCCTTTTTGGAAAGGCCTCCCGTCTCTGCCAGACGGCACCGGCCCAGGCCCCGGCAGGAGATCACGTCCCCCGCCTTCACCGCCAGATCGGTTCGCTCTGTCTCCTTCCAGTTGACTGACACCCGGCCCGCCCGGATGTAGTCCGCCATCTTCGCCCGGCTGACCGAGAAGCCCGCCGCCGCCACTGCGTCCAGCCGCAGCGTAGCCACCGTGTCATGGATGCGTTTGACCTCCTGGACGGGGATGTGAAGCTGCTCAAGACCCACCTGGCTCACAGACAGCTTTGTCCGCCCGGCGGAGGTGAAGTTTTGCAGCAGCCATGGGGCGACCTCGGAGAGCACCAGCAGGTCACAGCTGGACGGGGCCACCAGCAGGTCGCCCACCGTCTCCCGCTTGATGCCCTGGCCCATGAGGGAGCCCAGAATATCCCGATGGGTCAGGCTGTCCCCGGCATACCAGGTGGCCCGGAGGACGGCGATGGGGGCCTCGTCAAAGTCCTCCCACTCCATCCAATCCGGCAGCAGGACGCACACCTTGCGCTGGGCCTCCTCATAGCCGCCCCAGAATTTGTGGGGCGAGTCGCCCAGGGCGTGTAAAAGGCTCCCCACGGCGTTCTGCTCGTCGGGAGAGAGAAAGTGGGTCACCTGGGGGACAGAACGCTGCCCGGCGGCCTGTATCTGATCCCACGTCCGGCCCAGGAGCAGCCGCTCCTCCGGAGTGTGGGACAGTTTGTTTAAAAGCTCTAATCTGTTCATGGTCAGATTGTAGCAGATGTAGGACAAAAGGTCAATCTGTTTTCCTCTCTTGCCGATTTTTCCTTTCCCATCCCCCGAACCGGTGAGCGCTCGCCCCAGGGCGGCAGCCAGCCCTCCGACCGATACGGCCGGAGGGCTGGCGCTTTATCTCAGGGGAAGCTATGCTTAGAAGAAATCACTGGTCTTTTTGGGCGTATACGACCCCAGACTGCTGCCGTTATAGCCCCGGACAATATAGGTGTAGACATTCCCGGACGTCAGATCCACATCCGTATCCGTCCAGGTCAGGGTATTGGTGGAGGTGATGGTCTTGATGCGGGTATAGCTGCCGTCCTCGTTCATCCGGTAGATGTAATAGCCGGTGCAGCCGCCGCTCTCTGTCCAGGTGAGCACCACGCCGTCCTCACCCTTTGCCAGGGACAGAGTGGTATGGCCGATTCTCCGGTTAAACTGAGATGTCCAGGAGCTGGTATAGCTGCCGTTGTAGGCCTGAACACGGTAGTAGTACACAATGCCTGCCCCTGCCGCCTTGTCGGTATAGGTCAGGGTATCAGCATCCAGAGTGGCGACCAAGACATAGCTGCCCGTCTCGGAGCGGCGATAGAGCTTGTAGCCCTCGGCCCCGTCCACGGCGTTCCAGCTGGCGGTCAGACCGCCTACCAGGTTCTCCAGTGTGATGGTGGGCTCGGCAAGCCGCATGATGGTCTTGCCCGTGGTGTTGTAGGCGCTGACGCTGGAGTTGTAGGCCGCCTTTACGGTGAAAATGTACGTGTTTCCGGAGGATACGCCTGTGCTGATGTAGGTGGTGTCGGAGGTGGAGCCCACACGAGCCCAGCTGCCGCCGGGGGTTTTCCGCCAGATCTGGTAGGACTTCGCTCCCGTGACGGCGTTCCATTTCACCTGTACGCCGTTCTTCACGTTGCTGACGGAGATTCCCGTGGGAGCGGTCAGTCGGGTGATGTACTGGGAGGCGTAGGCGCTGCGGGCGGAGCCGCTGACCGAGCGCACCATGTAATAGTAGCGCACGCCCAGGGCGGCGGTCTCGTCCGTCCAGGTCAGGGTGTTGATGCTGGAGACCGTGCCGATCTGCTCATAGTCGCTGTCCGCCGTGCGCCGCCAGATCTGGTAGCCGCTCTTGGCGCCCCCCGCCTTTGTCCAGGAAATCTTCACGCCGGAGGAGGTGTTTTCCAGGCTGACCTTTGGCGTTGCCAGATAGTGGATGTAACGCTGAGGGCCTCTGCCGGTGCTGGTGTAGCCGTCAGTGGCCTCAATTGCATAGTAGTAGGTGGTGCCGGAGACCGGGCTGGTGCTGATATAGTTTGGCTCCGTGGTGGTGGCACATCTCTCCCACCGACCGGTGCTGTTATTCAGCCGCCAGACGATGTATTCTGTGGCTCCCTCGATGGCCTCCCAGCGGATGGTGATGCCGTAGGTGGAGTTGAACAGGGCAGTGACCGTGGGGGCGGTGAGCACGATTTTCGGGACGGTCACGGTTTGGGTGTCGGTGTAGGTCTCGCCGTCAAAGGTCACAGTGGCGGTGTAAACGGCCGTACCGGTGTAGACGGAGTTGGCCGCCTCTGTCACCTCATAGGTCACGACGGCGTCCACCGTCTGGGCGTCGCCGCAGCCGGTGCAGGTGAAGGTGGCGGTGGCGGCGCTGTGGTCGGTGGCCCAGAACCAGGTGGGGGTGGCGTAGGTGTGGGTCACAGTTTCTTCGCTCCAGTGAGCAAAGAGCACCATATCCCCAGTGAATATATAGCTATCATCTACCAATGTCGTTCCATCTCTGGTTGTATACCACCCCTCGAAAACAAAACCTTCCTGTTCAGGCTCAGGGATCGGCTCAATCAAGCAGCCGTTTTCGTCCGTTTTAACTGAATCTATAGTTGTAGCGGAAGTGTAATTCAAATCAAAGTAAACCGTATACGGCGGCTCATCTACTGTATTGACTGATGTATCCGAGTCTGCTGTAATTATCTTGTCTTCACTGGATACCAAATCATACTCTGTTATAGAAATATTGTGTTCTTGGGCAACCGTACCGGTGTAGCTTAGCCCGTTGTACAACGGAATTTCGTCAAAAGAAATTTCTCTGCAAGCATTGCTTTCAGTTGGCATTTCATAAATCTGAATCGTCATTGTGCCAGCACCCGTAGCCCGATAGGTAATTTGATAACTATCACCAAACAACTGGACATATTTTGTGCTGCCTTCGGTCCATAAACTGATTTCGTCACAGGTCAAAGTGACGTCATCATCTTCAATTGCGCCTACAAGCGTGTTTGCACTGTCATAGACATACACATCGACTGGGCAATTGATAACCGTCAGCTTTGATGGATATGTCATAACAGTAAACATAGCGCTGTTATACTTACTCCCAAGTTTCTTCTTAATCAACCGTTGTGCTGTTTCATTGAATGTACAATCCAAAAGGCTGCTGAGTTGTTTCTCTGTTGCCGTTGTGACAAGCTCTGTAGATGATCCCCACAGTTTGCTCACACTTGATTGCAGCGCAGATGATGCAACAGACCAGGCGCCGTCCGCAAAACTGTTGATATCGACGTTTGCTATCGTGCTGCCGGTCAGATAGATATCCGGCAGATTCGTCTCCTACAATAAAGTTACGGACATAGGCACGGCAGCCAGCCGTGTCTGTTTCCA
>JAJPWY010000027.1 GCA_021205725.1 Clostridiales bacterium | reverse complement strand
ATTGATTATATCTTATTAGCCACTCCTGTTACAACCTTATTATAGCACTTCACTTCCACCCCCATAAGCTGAGACATTCTTTTGCCAGCGTTGCCATTACCAACGGGGCGGACATCGTTTCTGTCTCTGAAATTCTGGGCCACGCCGATACCGCTATCACCCTGCGCACCTACTCCCACGCCAACAGCGAAAGCAGGAAACGGGCCAGCGGCATTTTCCAACAGGCACTCAAAACAGCGGAAAAATAAAGAGGGCGGGTCAATCCTCCCGCCCTCTGTTCTTTCCCAATGTTACCCCTTTTGTTGCACCTTTTGATTTTTGAGGCCATTTTTGAATTTTTGCCGTTTCCAACAAATGGCCTTGAAAAATCACCAAAACAAAAAGAAACCGCTCGAATCATCATCAATTCGAGCGGTAAAGTTGACAGCTAACGGTGGGAATCGAACCCACAACCTTCTCATTACGAGTGAGATGCTCTGCCATTGAGCCACGTTAGCATTTGCAACTATGTAACCTTATCACATTTTACGGATTCCGTCAATCCCCGTTCGGAAAAAAATCCGGGGTGGTGCAGGAGGGCAAGTCTTTTGCGCACCCTTCTTGGCTCCCTCCTTGCCTCTTGGCTCCCTCTTTGAGGGAGCTGGCTGCCCGAAGGGCAGACTGAGGGAGAGCGGCACGCACCCTCGACCAGATAGGCACATCGGCGAATTCGCTGAGGGTCGGTACGATTTCGCCGAAAGCTATTTGCGTGTCGGTAGCCCCTACTGCTCTCCCTTCGTCACGGCTTCGCCGTGCCACCTCCCTCAAAGAGGGAGGCAAGGGGCTGCTGCAAACCCAAACTTCCCCTTTCATTCCCCATTTTCCGCAACAACGCATCAAACAGCGCAAAACCGCCCAGAAAAGTTCCCATTTCCCTCCTGTTGCATTGTCCGATATCTCCCGGTACGGTATAATAGAGGCATCTCATAGACGGCTTTCGCCGTGACAGAAGGGACGAGGGACTATGATAGAACGGGCAGAGCACAAGACTGGTTACACCGTCATCGACAACCGGGTGATCCGGGACGGGCGGCTGAGCCTGAAAGCCAGATTCCTGCTGATTATGATGCTGAGCTTGGCCGATGGCTGGCGGTTCAGCGTCCGGGGACTGGCGCAGTTCACCGGGATGGGCATCAGAAGCGTGACCACGCTGCTGAAGGAGCTGATGGGCTATGGCTATGTGACCTTTCAGCAGGAGCGCAGGGAGGACGGCACCTTTGGTCGTGGCCAGTACACCGTACACGAAATCCCTGTACCGGTCAACGCCGATACCGGTGAAGCACCGGAACGGGAAAACACCTGTACCGGTAAAACACCGGATACGGAAAAGCCCGACACCGGTAAAGCGCCGGAATGGGAAACCGCCTGCACCGGTCAAACACCGGACACGGAAAAGCACCACACCGGCAGAATACCGGATGCGGCAACCGCCGAACCCGGCGAAATTGACACACTAAGAAATAACAAAGAACTAAAAAATACCAAGAGAGAGCGGGCAAAGCCCGCCTCGCCCCCCACGGTGGAGGAGGTGAGGGCGTACTGCCGGGAGCAGGGCTACGCCATCGACCCGGAGGGGTTCGTGGACTACTACCAGGCCCGGGGCTGGATGCTGGGCAACACCCGGATGCGGGACTGGAGGGCCGCTCTCCGCAGCTGGGCCAGACGGGAACGGGTGAAGCCGCCGGAGCAGCCCTCCGGTCAGCGGGACGAGTGGGAGGTCACCGACCCCTCCACCTGGAGGATTTGACATGGACGACAACGCAATTCTGGCGGAGCAGAGCTTTTGCGGCTCCATCCTGCTGGACAAAAACACCGCCTTCTGGCCGGACTGCCGGGGGTTCCTCCTGCCGGAGGACTTTCTCAGCCGGGAGTGCGAGGGCGTCTACCGGGCGGCCTGCGCCCTGCTGGACGAGGGAGCCACGGTAGACCCGGTGACTGTCCGGGAAAAGACCGGGTGCGACAGCGGCTTTCTTCTCCAGCTCATGGACGTGTGCGCCATGGCGGTCAACGCCAGGGCCTACGCCGAGACCGTCCACCGTCAGGCCCTCAGCCGCCGGGCAGCGGCCCTGTGCGCCGATCTGGGCGACCGTCTCCACTCCGGGGGCGTTGACCCGTCCGCCGCCATTTTGGAGACCAGCGGGGCTCTGGAGGGCCTTCTGACGGCGGAATCCGACGCCTCCACCGTCTCCGCCGCCGAGAGCTTCCAGGAGCTGTGGACGTGGCTCTCCTCCGACGAGACGGGCCTGCTGACCCTTCCCACCCTGGACAGGCTTACGGGAGGCTTTCAGCCGGGAAAGCTCTACGTCATCGCCGGTCGTCCCGGCTGTGGCAAGAGCGCATTGGGCGTGACCCTGGCCTCCGTCATGGCCCAGACCCGGCGGGTGACCTACTGCACCCTGGAGATGGAGGCCCGGCAGGTGACGGAGCGGATCCTGAGCAGCTACTCCGGGGTGAGCTTTGCCAAAATCGAGCACAAGGCAGACCTCTCCGACCAGGACGCCCGGCGGCTGTGGCAGGCCAGGGAGCGGTACAGGAGCCTCCGTCTGACCATCAACCGGAGGCCGGAGGCCACGGCGGAGCAGATCGAGGTCATGGCCCGGCAGAGCCATGCGGAGGCGCTCATCGTCGATCACCTGGGGCTGGTCTCCGGCCGGGAGCGGGAGACGGAGTATCAGCAGGTGACGAGAAACAGCCGCCAGATGAAGCTCCTCGCCCGGCGGCTGGGCATCCCGGTCATTTTGCAGGTGCAGCTCAGCCGGGAGGCGGAGCGGGAGGAGCAGCCCAGGCTGTGGAACCTCCGCTCCTCCGGGGCCATCGAGCAGGATGCGGACGTGGTGCTGCTGCTCCACTCCAGAGTCCAGTCGGAGGACGGCTGGCAGGCCCAGGAGGTGCTGGTCAACGTGGCGAAAAACCGCAGCGGGCCCACCAAGACCTTCCCGCTCCAGTGGTACAAGGCCACCAACCGGTTCGTGGACGAGGGCAGGCTGTTCCCGGAGGGCCAGGCCCGGAGCTGAGGGCAGGAGAGGGAAAATTTTTCTTACATCCGCCGGATTCCGGTGATATAATGGCAGCCGTACAAGGCAGTCCATGCGTGTAGCATACAGGATATGTTCGCAAGGCGTATGACCCTTTCCGGCAATGGGAGGGGGAATACGTCTTTTTTTGCGGCCTGTCCCGTTGCCGTCACCCAATCGAAACAGGAGGATCATTATTATGCCAAAAACAAGAGGTCAGGGAATCATCTTCGGACTTATCATGTCCTACGCCATGGCGTACGGTATGGAGGTCTACAACGTGGCCATCAAGGAGGGGGTCGATCTGGTCGCCGGTGGGCTGAGCAACATGACCAACAGCGTGTTCCTGGACGCCCTCATCGAGGCGTCCTACATGGGCGTGTTCGTGTTCATTGTCTCCAACCTGTACGGCAACCGCTTTGGGGCGGCCTTCGCCGCAAAGCACAGCGACCCCCAGCGGGACAACCCGTATTTCTGCCAGCTGCTCCGGCAGGGGGCGACGGTGGCGGTCATGTGTCCCTCTATGAGCCTGATCGCCTCGCTTTTGTTCAACGTCTGTCTGGCAGGCGCACCGCTGAGCCAGCTCCCCGCTATCTGGGTGGGTACGGTGCTGAAAAACTTTCCCATGGCCTTCTTCTGGAACTTTTTTGCCGCCGCTCCCTTCTCCCACTGGCTGTTCGGCAGGCTGTTTCCGGAGGAGTGAGCCCGTTCCTTTGTCTTTTGTCAAAACCTTCCCGGTGTAATTTCCGGCTACAGGGCCGAAACTAACCCGACCGCAAAAGGCGGTCGAGGACAAACCGATGGGAGGTCATGAGATGAGAGGAAGCATCCGGAGCGGGTGGGCGGCGGCCCTGGCGTTGAGCCTGTGTCTGCTGCTCACCGGCTGCAACACCCGGCAGGACGCCGTCACCGGCAACGACACGGACAGCGGCAGCTATTCCGCCGACGAGGGCGGCTCTGTCGCCGACCACGGCTCTGACGAGGCGGGAGGCTCCGTCGCCGACGACGTGGAGGACGCCGCAGACGATGTGGCAGACGGCGTGAGAGACGGCGTGGACGACGTGGCAGATGGCATCGGGGACGTGGCGGACGATGTGAAGGACGGCGTAGAGGACGCCGTGGACGACGCTGAGGACGCTGTGGACGACGGCCGGACAGACCGGCAAACGGCAAACCCGCCAGGCGGAGGGCGTTGAGGCGCTTCGTCTGGCGGGGGTGTTGCTGGGGTGGTGCGGATTCGTTGGGAGTCGGTACGAATTCGCCGAAAGCTGTTTGCGTGTCGGTAGCCCCTACCGCTCTCCCTCCGTCACGGCTTCGCCGTGCCACCTCCCTCACAGAGGGAGGCAAGAGGGGTGCGCAAAAAACTTGGCTCCCTCCTTGAGGGAGCTGTCAGCGAAGCTGACTGAGGGAGAGCGGTAGGGACTGTCATTCAGCGAAAAACTGTCGGCGAATTCGTGCCAACCCCTCAATCCTCCAGTTCGCTGATTTGCCGCTCCAGAGCGGCGGCGAACCGCCCTATATGAATTCCATCCACAAACCGGTGGTTCACCTCTACCGAGAGGCCCAGCTCCAGCCGTCCGTCCCGCTCCTCAAATTTGCCCCAGGAGATGCGGGGGTTGGTGTCGTCGGGATTTGGGTCACGCTCGTTGGACAGGGCGGTGAGCCGCAGCCAGGGGAGGCAGGAGAAGAAGATGAGCCCGTCCGACTCCAGCTCTGAGCGGATGAAGCAGTCCTGTGTCCGGCTCCGCTCCCCTGCCGCCTGGCAGAAGTCCTCCAGACTGCCCTCACAGGGCATGGTGACGATGTGGAACAGGTCGGTGTCCTGCTTCATGTCGGTGAAGCTGGGGGAACGCTCGTCCAGCAGGAACACCCTGCCCTCCCGGACGACATAGCGCAGGTTCTCCACCTGATTGACCGCCCGGGTGCAGAGCCAGACCATGGCATAGTAGAAGGACAGCCCGTGTTCCTTTACATACCGATACAGTCCGGTGACATCCACCGTGAAGGTGACCATATACATGGGGTCGTGCATCCCGGAGAAGAAGTCGTAGATCTCCCGGCGGGGCCAGGCGGCGAGGTCGATTTCGTGTGTCATGGTGGGGCCTCCCTGTTCTGTGTCTTCCTTCATTATAGCACAGGTTTGGGGGATGGGGTAGGGGTGTGTACGAATTCGCCCGGGTGCCTGTCTTGTCGTAGATGCGTGCCGCTCTCCCTCCGTCACGGCTTCGCCGTGCCACCTCCCTCACAGAGGGAGGCAAGGGTCTGCTGCGAGCCTCTTGGCTCCCTCTCTGAGGGAGCTGGCTGCCCGGAGGGCAGACTGAGGGAGAGCGGCAGGCACTGCCAAAACGCTAAAAGCTTCCGGCGAATTCGTATTCCCCTTCCCCCAACTTCACAAAAAAAGTTGCCCGGCCTATATAAATGTGCTATAATACATTCTGAGCATTTTTCCGCTCTCCAGACTTTACAGAAAAGGAGTTTTTCCGCCATGCTCTTCGATAACGAAACCCAGGAGCTGCTGACTATGGTTCGGGAGTTCGTGGATAAGGAAGTGATCCCCACGGTAGGGGATTACGAAAAGAACAACGAGTTCCCGGAAAAGCTGCTGGACATGGCCTGTGACATGGGCCTGAACCAGCTGTGTGTTCCCGCCGAATACGGTGGCCCCGGCCTGACCAGTGTGCAGGTCTTTGCCATTGCCGAGGAGATCGCCCGGGGCGATATCGGCATCGGCACCACCCTCATTACCAATGCTCTTGCGTCCTATCCCGTGCTGATCGCAGGCACCGACGCCCAGAAGAAGCTTTGGTTCGACACGATGATCGAGAAGAAGTACGCTGCCTTCTGCCTGACCGAGCCGAATGCCGGCTCCGACGCAGGCGGTGTGCAGACCACCGCCGTGGAGGACGGGGACGAGTACGTCATCAACGGCACCAAGTGCTTCATCTCCAACGGCCCCATTGCTGGCATCTACACCGTCCTGGCCTCCACCCGGAAGAAGGCAGGGGTCATGGGCCTGTCCGCCTTTATCGTGGAGCGGGACCGGCCCGGCGTGTCCATCGGCAAGGAAGAGGACAAGATGGGCATGCGGCTCAGCCGCACCAGCGAGGTCATCTTCGACAATGTGCGCATCCCCAAGGATCACCTGCTGGGCAAGAAGAACCGGGGCTTTAAGTATATCATGGAGACCCTGGATCACTCCCGGGCGGGTGTGGGCGCCTTTGGCGTCGGCATCGGCCAGCGGGCCGTGGAGGAGGCCACCAAGTACGCCAAGCAGCGCAAACAGTTCGGCCAGCCCGTGGCCAACTTCCAGATGGTGGAGGAGATGCTGGCGGACATGGAGATCCAGGTGCAGACGGGTCGCCAGATGTACCTCCACGCCGCAGAGCTGATGGATGCAGGCCAGCCCTTCACCATGGAGGCCGCCATCGCCAAGACCTTCGGCACCGACATCGGCATGAAGTGTGCCGAGAACGGCGTGCAGGTCATGGGCGGCTACGGCTATATGAAGGAGTACCCCATGGAGAAGCTCATGCGGGACGCCAAGATCCTCCAGATCTACGAGGGCACCAACCAGGTGCAGCGCACTGTCATCGCCGGTCAGGTGAAGAAGAAGTACTCCGACAACGGCCCCAAGGCCGCTCCCTCCACCGCCCCCACGAAGCGGGAGGAAGCGCCTAAAACCACCGCTCCCGCCCCGGTTGCCGCTCCCAAAAAGGTCGTCACCGGCAAGGAGCTGAACCTGCTGGTCTGCATCAAGCAGGTGCCGGACACCACCCAGATCAAAATTGACCCGGTGAAGCACACCCTCATCCGGGAGGGCGTGCCCGCCATCGTCAGCACCTTTGACACCTACGCCCTGGAGACTGCTCTCCGTCTGAAGGACCAGGTGGGCGGCAAGGTCACTGTCCTCACCATGGGCATCCCCAAGGCCAAGGACGCCCTGCGGGAGTGCCTGGCCGCCGGTGCAGACGAGGCGTACCTCATCACCGACCGGGCCTTCGGCGGCTCGGACACCCTGGCCACCTCCAAGATCATCTCCACCGCCATCCAGGTATTGGAGACCCGGGCGGGCAAGGCCTTCGACTTCATCTTCTGCGGCAAGCAGGCCATCGACGGAGATACCGGTCAGGTTGGCCCGGAGATCTCCCAGCACCTGAACCGGGCGCTCATCTCCTACGCTGTGGAGGCCACCCTCCAGGAGGACGGAAGCCTGAAGTGCAAGCGGGAGAGCGACGAGGGCTATGACTACTATGCCGCCTCCGCCCCCTGCGTCATCACGGTGAACAAGACCGCCTACGACCTCCGCTATCCCAACTTCAAGAGCCAGCGGTTTGCCCGGACGGCGGAGATCGGGGAGCTGACCTCCGCTGAGGTGGTGGTCGCCCCGGAGGAGCGGGGTCTGGCCGGTTCCCCCACCAAGGTTCTCAAGACCTACACCCCCCGGCACGAGAAGAACGGCATGAAGATCGAGGGTCTGGACGGCAAGGCGGCGGCGGACAAGCTGACCGGTCTGCTGTCCGACGCCGGGCTGCTGTAAGCTAGGAGGGTATCAGCTATGGAAAACAAGAATCTTTGGGTCTATATCGAGACGGACAGCGGCGTGGCCAAGAACGTGGGCTATGAGCTGCTCAACCCCGGCCGCATGATGGCGGACAAGCTGGGCAGCCAGCTGGTGGCCGTCGTCCTGGGCAAGGACGTGGAGGCCGTGGCGCAGCAGGCCATCGCCTACGGTGCGGACAAGGTGCTCCTGGTGGAGGGCGACGAGTACGAGACGTACAACACCGACGCCCAGACCTATGCTATGGTCAACCTCATTCAGAAGTATCAGCCCTTTATCGTCCTCTATGGGGCCACCAACAACGGCCGGGACGTAGGGCCCCGGGTGGCCTGCTCCGCCCACACCGGCCTGACCGCCGACTGCACCGGGCTGGACATTGACGAGAACGGCCTGCTGGCCTCCACCCGTCCCGCCTTTGGCGGCAACCTGATGGCCACCATCTCCTGCCCTGACCATCGGCCCCAGATGTCCACCGTCCGTCCCGGCGTGTTCAAAAAGCCGGAGGCCGACGGCAGCCGCACCGGAGAGATCGTCCGGGAGGACATCCATATTGCTCCCGCTGACATCCGGGTGAAGCTGCTGGAGCGGGTGAAGGAGGTGGCCGAGGCGGTCAACCTGGAGGAGGCGGACGTCATCGTCTCCGGCGGCCGTGGCCTCAAGAGCGCCGAGAACTTCGCCCTGGTGCGGGAGCTGGCGGACGCCATGGGCGGCGTGGTAGGCGCCTCCCGTGCCGCCGTGGATGCAGGATGGATCCCCCACGCCCATCAGGTGGGCCAGACCGGTAAGACGGTGGCTCCCAAGATCTACGTGGCCGTGGGCATCTCCGGGGCCATCCAGCACCTGGCGGGCATGAGCGGCTCCGACACCGTCATCGCCATCAACAAGGATCCGGACGCCCCCATCTTCTCCGTGGCGGACTACGGCATCGTGGGCGACCTGTTCGAGGTGGTTCCCGCCCTCACCGCCGCCATCCGTGCAAAGAAGGCCTGAACGCCCGACCAAACCCGACAGCGTTCGACAGCGCCCGTCAACATTCGACAACGCTTGACAGTGCCCGACAGCACTTGACAGCTCTCGACACCGCTCGACAACGCCTGACAGCATAGAAACAGCCCCTCCGTCCTGTGACGGAGGGGCTTGCTTTGTGCCATATTGGGGGCGTTTTGCGCTATTTTGGTCTTGTCACACGTCCTGGAGCAGCTTCAGGCAGTTCCTGCAGATGTTCCTTCCCTTAAAGGGCACCACGTTCCTTCCGTTGCCGCAGAAGACGCAGGTGGGCTGGTACTTCCGCAGGACGATGGAGGAGCCGTCCACATAGATCTCCAATGCGTCCTTCTCCGAAATCTCCATGGTGCGCCGCAGCTCCACGGGCAGGACGATCCGCCCCAGCTCGTCTACCTTTCGCACAATGCCGGTGGATTTCATCTCTGTCTTTCTTCCTTTCTGTGCCGGTCAGTTGCCTACCCGGTGGTGTACCGGCGTGGTGGAACGGTCGATGGCCTTGAAGGTATAGCCGTTCTCCCGGCCGTAGTTGATGATGGATTGCAGCGCCTGCACCGTGGTTTTTTTGCTGTTGGCGTCGTGCATGAGCACCACGTTGACCCGTCCCTTTTGCAGCTCACCGGTGACATTGGCGATCAGGGTGCTGTCCGGGACGCTGTTGCCGCTGGCGTCCTCCGAGTCCACGTTCCAGTCGAAGTAGACCATGCCCAGATCGGCCACCCGCTGGGTCAGCCGGGTCATGATGCCCTCGTTGTAGTTGGCGCTGATGGTGTTGGAGCTGCCCCCGGGGAAGCGGAGACAGAACGCCTCATACCCGGTATCCCGGTACAGCTTCTCCTTCAGCTCCTCCACCCCGTCCAGATAGGCGTCCTCGGTGGAGTAGCACGCCTCGTAGTCGTGGTTCAGGGCGTGGATGCCGATGGTGTCCCCGTCCTCGATCATCCGCTCCAGAGTGGGCAGCCTGTCCTCAGAGTAGTCCACGATAAAGAAGGTGGCCTGGACACAGTTCTCCTCCAGCACGTCCAGAATCTCCTCCGTGATGATGCTGCTGGGGCCGTCGTCGAAGGTGAGACAGATCACGCTGTCCGGGTCAGGCTCCGGATAGGTGGACTCCCGGGTCTCCTCCGGCTCCTCCTCCGTCCCGGACTGGGTTAGGCTCTCTCCCTCCCCGTCGCCGCTCTCTGCGTCTGCGCTGTCTGCGTTGTCTGCGTTCCCGTTCTCCTGCTGCTCCCGGTCGTCCTCCTGCTCCACGGCGGATACCTCTGTGACGTGGGCGAACACCGCCCATCCCGCCGTCAGCATCACGCACAGCAGCAAAACCGAGCCCGCCAGCCGGAGGGCCTGTCTCCGCCGCTGCCGCTGTCTCCGCCGTCGTCACTGCACTCTGCGGCGACGCTCCAGCTCCTGCTCTGTCATCCCTGTTCCATCCCCTTCAACTGACCCGTCGCCGCTCTCTGTCGCTGTTTTCCTGCTTCTCATTTTATCCCAAAACGGAGGATAGTCAATAAATCTGGGGCAATTGAAAGAATTTGTTAAGAATCTGTCAAAATCTGGAAGAGAATGGCCTTGTTTCACGCACAAACATCCGTCTTGAAAGCACACGGGCGGCTCCCTCTCCCCTGCCGGGCTGCCCGACCGGGTCTATCCCCCGGCGTTTGCGCATAGGCTGGGCCAGAGGAGGGATGGACGATGGCAATGACCTGGCTGTGGACGGGGATGATCGCCCTGAGCCTTGTGTTTGGCTGGCTGAACGGCACGCTGGAGGCGGTCTCCGCCGCCGCAGGGACGGGGGCACAGAGCGCCGTGGAGCTGTGCATCTCCCTGGCGGGGCCCCTGTGTCTGTGGAACGGGGTGATGGAGGTGCTGAAAGCCTGCGGGGGACTGGAGGGGCTGAGCCGCCTGCTCCGGCCCGTTCTGGGCAGGCTCTACCCCGCCTTTCGGGAAAACGGGGCAGTGATGGAGGCGATCTCCGCCAATGTCTCCGCCAATTTGCTGGGGCTGGGCAACGCCGCCACCCCGTCCGGCATCCGGGCCGCCCGTGGCATGGCGGAGAGCTCCCCCGGAGTGGCCTCGGACAGCCTGTGTATGCTGGTGGTGTGCAACACTGCGTCCATCCAGCTCATTCCCACCACCATAGCCGCCGTGCGCACCGGGGCGGGGTGCGCCACCCCCTTTGATATCCTGCCCGCCGTGTGGCTGGCCTCGGCCTGCTCGGTGACGGTGGGTATACTGGCCGCCCGGCTGCTGGCCCGGCTGTGGAGGGAGCGATGAGCGCCCTCACCGCCCTGCTGCTGCCCTCCGTCCTGCTCCTGACCGCCGTAGCGGGGGTGTGGAGGCGGGTGGACGTGTACCAGACCCTGGCGGACGGGGCGGGAGAGGGCCTGCGCATCCTCCTGCGCATCCTGCCGCCTCTCATCGGGCTGATGACCGCCATCTCCATGCTCCGGGCCTCCGGCTTTCTGGACTGGGCGGCAGAGGCGTTGGGGCCGTTGCTCTCCCGGGTGGGCATTCCGCCGGAGACGGTGGGCCTGCTGCTGGTGCGGCCCATGAGCGGCAGCGGGGCTCTGGGGCTGGGAGCGGAGCTGATGGAGACCTACGGCCCGGACTCCCTCGTCGGACGGACGGCGGCGGTGATGCTGGGCTCCACCGAGACCACCTTTTACACCGTCAGCGTCTACTTCGGAGCGGTGGGCATCCGCAGAACACGATACGCCCTGCCCGCCGCCCTCTGCGCCGACCTTGCGGGCTTTCTCGCCGCTGCCTGGGCGGTGCGGCTGTTTTTCCCCGATTCCTGACCGTTTTCCCTTCTTCGCCAAAAGAATACACCCTTCGGCGGTAAAAAAACGTCGAAGGGTGTCGGGGATGGAATAAATTTGAAACAGGGCCGGTTTCACCGCCCCAGCAGGCTGTCCACCGTGTTGTGCTCCTGGGCCTCCAGCAGGTCGAGGATGATGCCGTTGGACAGGAGAAAGCCCTCCGGGGTCAGCCGCCACCGGTCGCCCTCCTGCCGTTGAGCCAGTCCCCGGGCGGCGTAGCCCTCCAGGATGCGCTCCAGAGGCTTGAAGTTCATATGGTATCGGCGGCTGTAGAAGTCCCCGTCGATGCCCTCCGCCGTCCGCAGGCCCAGCATGATGTACTCGCTCCGCCGCTCCTCCTGAGGGATGAGCTGATCCTCGTCCACGATGGCAGAGCCGTCCTCGATGCCGGAGAGGTAGCGGTCTAAGTCCCGGACAAAGCTGTACCGCCGCCCGCCGAAGTCGCTGTGGGCCCCGGGGCCGAAGCCCACATATTCCTCCAGCCGCCAATACCGGAGGTTGTGCCGGGAGGCCCGGCCGGGCCGGGCGAAGTTGGATATCTCATACTGCTCATACCCCGCCGCCGCCAGCCGCTCCACCATCCACAGGTACATATCCGCCTGGAGGTCGTCGTCGGCGATGTCATAGTCCTCAATGTGGTCGTAGAGCCAGGTGCCCTCCTCCACCTGGAGGCCGTAGCAGCTCAGATGCTCCGGGTTCAGCTTCAGGGCCTCCTCTACGCTGTGCTGCCAGGAGTCCATGGTCTGCTCCGGCAGGCCGTAGATCAGGTCAAGGCTCAGGTTCCGGATGCCCGCTTTCCGGGCCAGGCGGACGGCCTCCTGTGCCTGGGCGAAGGTGTGAGGACGGCCCACCGCCCGCAGCTCGTTGTCGTTGGCGGACTGGAGCCCCAGGGACAGCCGGTTCACCCCCGCCCGGCGGACGGTGCGGAGGAGCGGCAGGGTGACGCTCTCCGGGTTGGCCTCCAGGGTGATCTCACAGTCCCGCTCCAGAGAGTAGCACCGCCTCACCGTCCTGAGCAGGGCGGTCAGCCGCTTCTCCCCCAGCAGGGTGGGGGTGCCGCCGCCGATATAGACGGTATCCACCCGCCGCCCCGCCGCCTGGGGAGCGGTCTCCCGGAGATGAGCGGTCAGGGCGGCCAGATACCGATCCATGTCCCCCTCCCGGTGGGGCAGGGAGTAGAAGTCGCAGTAGGCGCACTTGCTCCGGCAGAAGGGGACGTGGAGATAGATGCCCAGAGACTTCCCCCTCTGGCTGCGGGCATAGTCCCGCTGGAGCTGTTCCCGCTCCCGTTGCTGTCGCAGCAGCGTTCTCCGCATGGCGATGGCCTCCTCCGGACAATGGTTTCCCTGTGATTATAGCACAGGTCAGAGGGGATTTCACGGGGAAGGGGCACAATTTTACACGACACGGAACCCGCTTCTCCCCCTTGACATCCCGACCTCCCTGTGGCATAATTAGAACACAAGTTCTAGCGAACAAAGTTTCTAGTTTTGGGAGGCGAGCTGCCGTGGAGCTGATGGACAAGCTGGAGATACTCACCGATGCGGCCAAGTACGACGCCGCCTGCACCTCCAGCGGTTTGGATCGGAAGGCCCGGGTGGGACGGATGGGCAGCACCATGCCGGCGGGCTGCTGCCACACCTTCTCCGCCGACGGCCGGTGTGTCACCCTGCTCAAGGTGCTGCTGTCCAACTGCTGTGTCTACGACTGCCAGTACTGCGTCAACCGGAGGAGCAACGACGTCCAGCGCACCGCCTTCACCCCGGAGGAGCTGGCGGAGCTGACCGTTCAGTTCTACCGGCACAACTACATCGAGGGCCTGTTCCTCAGCTCCGCCGTCATCCGCAACCCGGACTACACCACCGAGCTGATAATCCGGGCCCTCTCCCTCCTGCGCAACACCTACGGCTTCAGAGGGTATATCCACGCCAAGGCCATCCCCGGCGCCGACCCCCGGCTCACCTGGCAGCTGGGGCTGCTGGCCGACCGGCTGAGCGTCAACATTGAGCTGCCCTCCTCTCAGAGCCTGGGGCTGCTGGCCCCGGACAAGAAGCGGGAGGCCATCCTGCAGCCCATGGCCCAGATCCGGGACGGCTCGGCAGAGAGCCGAAGGGAGCTGCGCAAGCTCCCCTCCCATCAGGCCCTCCGGTTCGCCCCGGCGGGCCAGTCCACCCAGATGATTATTGGGGCCACCCCGGAGGACGACCGGCACATCCTCAACCTGACTCAGAGCCTTTACCGGAAGTACCGGCTCAAGCGGGTATTCTACTCCGCCTATATGCCGGTGTCCCGCTCCAGCCTCCTCCCTGCCCCGGAGGGCTTCCGCCCGCCTCTGCTCCGGGAACACCGGCTGTACCAGGCGGACTGGCTCCTGCGGTATTACCACTTCGACGCCGCCGAGCTGCTGGACGAGGACGAGCCCAATCTGGATCCTCGGCTGGATCCCAAGTGCTGCTGGGCCATCCGACACCCGGACTTTTTCCCGGTGGAGGTAAACCAGGCGGACTACGAGGTGCTGCTCCGGGTGCCCGGCATCGGCGTCACCTCCGCCAAGCGCATCATCACCGCCCGGCGCACCTGCACCCTGGACGAGACAGCCCTGAAACGGCTGGGGGTGGTGCTGAAACGGGCCCAGTACTTCATCACCTGCGACGGGCGTGTGACCGACGGCCTCCATGTACGGCCCGACGGCGTCCTCCGGCACCTGATGGCCCTGGAGGAGCCCACCCTGGCCGCCTATGAGCCGGAGCAGCTCTCCCTGTTCGACCGGGGAGGTGAGGCCGTATGAGCGAGACCTGGCGGCAGGTGTGCTACAGCTACGACGGCAGCTTTGCCGGATTTCTCACCTGCGCAGACGAGAGCTTTCGCCACCACGAGGAGCCGGTGGCCTTCTGCGCCCCGGAGGAGGAGCGCATCTCCCTCTACCCGGAGCACCCCGTGGAGACCGACCAGCGGCGGGCCAGCACATTTTACCGCCGGTTAAAGGAGGACATCTCCCCGGATGTCCAGCGGCTGGTGGCCCACGGCTTTCTCACCTGCATCCCCGAACGGGAGTGCGTCCTCTGGCAGTTCATCCGGATGGCCCGCACTCTGGGCCCGGAGGTGACGGGACACCTGGCAGACCGGCGGGTGGCCGCCCTGTATACCGCCGTCCGGCACCTGTATAACGAGGCCCATCTGCTCAAGGGGTTCACCCGGTTCTCCGACTGCCGGGGACTGCTGTGGGCGGAGATCAGCCCCAAAAACCGGGTACTGCCCCTGCTGCGCCCTCACTTCTGCGCCCGGTTCAACACCGAGACCTTTCTCATCTTCGACGACGTCCACCATGAGGCCCTGCTCTACGCCCAGGGCCAGTGGGCCATCCGGCCCATCGACCACATCGACTTTCCCCCCAACGACAGCCGGGAGGAGGACTGCCAGCGGCTGTGGAAGAAATTCTACGACACCATCGCCATCGAAGGGCGGTACAACCCCAGGCTGCGGATGAGCAACGTCCCCAAGCGCTATTGGGAGCACATGACCGAGCTAAAGGACGAGCTGTCCGCCGATCCGTCCTCTCCCTCTCTCCCGGCCCGTCCCCACCGGAGCGCATGACCCACGCCCTAACGCAGTGGCACGATATGCTGAAACAGCCCTCCGACCCAGCGGGCCGGAGGGCTGTCTTGCTCTGTTTTGTGTTTTGTTATTTCAGCAGTCCGCAAATCAGGTCGGTATAGGCCGCCGGATCCTCGATGGGCAGCCCGGCGATGAGCAGCGCCTGGTTGTAAAGCACCTCGGCGTAAATCTTTGCCTTTTCCGGGTCGTTGTCCACAGCGTCCTTCAGGGCGGCGTAGGCGTCGGAGTCGGCGTTGAGCTCCAGCACCCGCTCGGCCTTCATGCCCTCCATGTCGGCCCCCTGCTTCTTCAGATACTTCTCCATCTCCAGGGTCACAGGGCCGTCGGTGGTCATGCAGACGGCGTGGCTCTTCAAAATCTTGGAGATGCGGGCCTCCTTGATGCGGTCGCCCAGGGTCTCCTTCAGGAAATCCAGAACGGGCTTGCCGCTCTCCGCCTTCTCCTCGGCGGCCTTTTTCTCCTCGTCCGTCTCCGGAAGGGCGTCCTCGTCGTCGATGCTCTTGAGCTTCTTGCCGTCGAACTCGCCCACGGTCTGCATGACGAACTCGTCCACCTCGTCGGTCAGGTAGAGGATCTCATAGCCCTTGTCCAGAATACGCTCCGCCTGGGGCAGCTTGGCCAGCTGTCCGGCGTCCTCGCCGGTGGCGTAGTAGATATACTCCTGACTCTCCGGCATACGATCCCGGTACTCCTGGAAGGTGGCGCCCTTTTCCGCCTGGGAGGAGGCGAACATCAGCAGCTCCATGACCTTGTCCTTGCTCATGCCGTAGTCCGCCACGGCGCCGTACTTCACGTTCAGGCCAAAGCTCTTCCAGAACTGCTCGTACTTCTCCCGATCCTCCTTCTGGAGCTTGAGCAGCTCCGCCTTGATCTTCTTCTCCAGGTTCTTGGCGATGACCTTGAGCTGACGGGTGTGCTGGAGCATTTCCCGGGAGATGTTCAGGCTCACATCCGGGGTGTCCACCACACCCCTGACGAAGCGGAAGTGCTCCGGCAGCAGGTCGGCGCAGTTCTCCATAATCAGCACCCCGGAGGAATAGAGCTGGAGGCCCTTCTTGAAATCCCGGGTGTAGAAGTCATAGGGAGCCTTGCTGGGGATGAACAGCAGCGCCTCGTAGCTCACGTTGCCCTCTGCGCTCACCCGGATGGTGGTCAGGGGCTTCTCCCAGTCGTTGAACTTGTCGGTGTAGAAGGCGTTGAGCTCGTCCTCGGTGACATCCTCCTTCTTCTTCTGCCACAGGGGAACCATGGAGTTCAGGGTTTCCAGCTCCTGATAGTCCTCCCACTCCGGCTTGTAGTCGTCTCCGGCGTCCTCCGGCTTGGGCTTCTGGCGGGATTTCGTCTTGAGCATGGTGATGGGATAGTGGATATAGTCGGAGTACTTCTTCACCAGATTGGAGATGGTGTACTCGTCCAGATAGTCGCTGTACTTCTCGTCCTCTGTGTCCTCCTTCAGGGTCATGATGACGTCGGTGCCCACGCCGTCCTTCTCCGCCGGGGTGATGGTGTAGCCGTCGGTGCCGTCAGACTCCCACAGCCAGGCGCCCTCCGAGCCGTAGGGCCTGGTGAGCACCTTCACGTCGCTGGAGACCATAAAGGCGGAGTAGAAGCCTACGCCGAACTGGCCGATAATGTCCACGTCGCTGGTCTCCACACCCTCCTTGGCGGCCATGTCCTGCTTGAACTGGAGAGAGCCGCTCTTGGCGATGACGCCCAGGTTGTTCTCCAGCTCCTCCTCAGTCATGCCGATGCCGTTGTCGGAGACGGTGAGCGTCCGGTTATCCTTGTCCACCGTGATGTGGATTTTGAAGTCGGAGCGATCCAGGCCCACCTGGTCGTCGGTGAGCGAGCGATAGGCCAGCTTGTCCACGGCGTCGCTGGCGTTGGACAGGATCTCACGAAGGAAGATCTCCTTGTGGGTGTAGATCGAGTTGATCATCAGATCCAGCATCCGCTGAGATTCCGCTTTGAATTGACGTTTTTCCATGACAGATTCCTCCATATAGGGGGAGCGATCGGCTCCCAAAACAAAATTATAAACAGTTTTTAGCACTCGCTTTTCCTGAGTGCCAATATATCATACCCCAATTCCCATCAAAATGCAATGCCATTCACAAAAAGTTTGCAATTGGAAATGGCGGGTGCAAATTTTGCGTTTTCCCCGGGTGCTCTGCCAAATTTTCTCTCTGTCCCCCTGACAAACGGGGAAATGTCTGCTATAATACCTGTACAGACAACTGTCCATAGAACCGAGGTGTCATCATGAACGCAGCAGAACGCCGCCAGGGGGTGCTGAACCTGCTCCAGACCACCCAAACACCCCAGAGCGCCACAGCCCTGGCCCGGCGTTTTTCCGTCAGCCGTCAGATCATAGTGGGAGACGTGGCCCTGCTCCGGGCGGCAGGCCACGCCATCGACGCCACGCCCAGAGGCTATCTCCTCCGTCGTCCGGCAGAGGGCCTGAAGCACACCGTAGTCTGCTGTCACGACAAGGAGGGCATGGAGCAGGAACTGCTCCTCTGCGTGGACAACGGCTGCACCGTGCTGGATGTCAGCGTGGAGCATCCCCTCTACGGCCATCTCACCGGCCAGCTCCAGCTCTCCTCCCGGTATGATGTACAGCAGTTTATGGAGCAGTCCCGCCGGGAGCAGGCCGCTCCTCTGAGCTGTCTCACCGACGGCATCCATCTCCACACTCTCCTCTGTCCCGACGAGGATGCCTACCGCCGGGTAGTCGCCGCTCTGAGAACGGCAGGCTTTCTGGTGGACGAGGAGCAGTAACAGCAGTAACAGGCAAAAGAGCATCCCTGGGGCCGTTCCAAGGGATGCTCTTTGTTTCGGTTTTATTCGTCCACCATCACCATGTTGGGCCAGACCCACTCGATCAGCTCGTCCGGGTACTGGTTGTCCAGGAAGTCCTCCACGGCGTTGCCGCTCTCCATCCCGGCGCTCCGGGCCACGTAGCGGCCCATGGCAAGGCCGGTGACGCCGATGTCCAGGGCCATCAGCACCGCCAGTATCCAGGTCAGCACCGTCCCCAGCACCGGAGGGATTTTCTCAATGCCCCGGTTGAACACCGGGTCCACCGCCTTGACCCACACCAGGGCCATCACGCCCCAGAAGAACATAAACAGCAGGTTGGTGCGCCCCTGGATGTTGAAGGGCATATCGCTGTAATCCCAGAACACGGTGCCAAAGACGATCTCGGTGAACACGCTGCACAGGTATTCGTAGGCGCCGCCCAGGAGGAAGCCGCCGAGGAAGACGAACCGGTCGCTCCGATCTCTCAACGGTGACAGGACGATGGTGAACAGCACGCCCCCCAGTCCCCAAACCACGCTGAACGTCCCGTAGAGCAGACTGGAGCGGCTCATCAAAACACCGGAGGTCACCCAGACAAAGACCGTTTCGATCAAGTCCCCCAGCAGGGCGCAGATGAGGAACACCCAGAACAGCTTATGGATACACAGCCCCTGGGCAAAGACCCGGCCCTCCGCCGGTCTGCCGAAGCCGTCACCCCGGTTCGGCTCGTCCTCCAGCTCCGGGAAGGCCCTCCACAGCCGCCGCCGGATGGCGGAGACCAGACGGCTCCCCCAGGTCATCCGCATATCCCGGAGAGAGGCGGAGACCCCGGCCAGCCGGTGGCTCTCCCGGCGGCGAATGGTTCGCATGGCCGCAAAGGTGGCCATCAGATCCAGCCCCAAAACTGTCAGGAGGACGATATCCACTACCCTGAGCACCGTGAGGGGGATGAGCTGAATGGCGATGTACAGATAGGGATGGAGGAACAGCACCACGATCAAGGCCAGCGCAGTAGAGATCAGCGTCCGAACCAGGCCCCTCCAGCCGTTGAAGGTGTTGTACTCCCCGCTGGCGTAATCCCACAGCTTGCGACCCAGGACCCGCTCCGACAGGAAGCCGGCAATGGGGCCTGCGGCGGTGATGACCATTGCCGTCAGCAGGAACAGGCCGACAAAATTGGTGGCATACCGGTCGGACAGGGTCGCCGTCAGCGTCAGCACAGCGCCGCAGGTCAGATTCACCGGGCCGTTCAGCGTTCCGGCGTTGACGAACCGCCCGGTGCGAAAGGCGTCCGCCGCCACCGTCCCTGCCCAGCCCAGAACGGCATAGGCAAAGAAAATCAGCAGCAGCTCCCAGATGGTATAGCTCATAGCCCGGCTCCTTTACTCGTCGCTCCCGTCACCGGAAAAGGTGTCGATCTGCTTGGCCTGGAATTTGGAGTAGGTGATTTTCTGCTGATGGTACAGGCTGTGATAGCCGGAGGTCATGTAGCTGACGGCTACCACCAGGGCGATGGGCTCCAGGCCCACGCCGGTGAACATCTCACAGCCCAGCAGGATGGAGGTCATGGGAGAGTTGGTCACGCCACAGAACACGGCGACCATCGCCAGCGCCCCGCCAAAGGAGGAGGAAAGCCCCAGCAGCGGTGCCACCACACAGCCAAAGGTGGCGCCCACAAAGAAGGAGGGGACGATCTCGCCGCCCTTGTATCCGGCCCCCAGGGTCAGGGCGGTAAACACCATTTTCAGTACAAAGGCCAGGGGTGCGGCCTCCCCCTCCAGCGCCTGCTGGATAACATCCATTCCTGCGCCGTTATAGTCCCTTGTCCCCAGAAGCAGGGTCAGGACGATAATGATACAGCCGCCCAGCACCACCCTGAGCCAGGGATTATCCGTGATTTTCCGGTAAAATGCCCCGCCCAGGCCCATGGCCCGGCAGAACAGATTCGCCAGGATACCGCAGAGCACGCCAAAGATGACGATGACAGCCAATGTCTGGAGCGTCATCTCCGGCACATCGGTGACGGTAAAGCCGGTGGCGGAAATGCCAAAGGCACCCGCAACCCCGGAGGCCAGAATGGAAGCCACCAGGCAGGGGACGATGGCGGCATACTGCATCACGCCGATCCGCTCCACCTCCATGGCAAAGACGGCGGCTGAGACAGGGGTGCCAAACAGGGCGGAAAAGCCCGCCGCCATGCCGCACATGGTGATGATCTTTTCGTCCCCCTCCCGGAGGTGAAAGAGCTTTCCGATGGCATCAGAGATAGAGCCGCCCAGTTGCAGAGCTGCGCCCTCCCGGCCGGCGCTGCCGCCACAGAGGTGAGTCAGGGTCGTGGCAAAAAAGATCAGGGGAGCGGTACGGAGGCGCATGGGTTGGCCGCTGCGGATCGCAGTCAACACCATCTCGGTGCCCTTGTCGTCGGACATATCCAGCAACCGATAGGCGCCCACAATGGCCAGGCCCGCCACAGGCAGCAGATAGAGCAGCCAGGGATGGGCTGTTCGTGTCTCCGTTGCCCACTCCAGGACGATATGGAACAGGCTACCCACCAGGCCCACGGTCAGGCCCACCAAAACGGCCAGGCACAGCCACTTGATCAGGGCGATCCCGTTCCGTTTCAGGGAATATCGGATATGGGGAGATATCGGCAGCTCCGGCATAGAACATCACTCTCTTTCCTACTGGGGCGCATAGCCCAGGGTTCACACAGTATATCAGGAAACATGCCTGTTTTCCAGTGGCAAAAGTGCCAAAATCAATCATCATCACAGGATAAAGCAAACAAAAACAGCCAGTCCGCAGACTGACTGTCTTCACTGTGTTGGCACTACCGATTTTCCCGGGCCGTCTCCAGCCAAGTATCGTAGGCGCAGATGAGCTTAACTGCCGTGTTCGGAATGGGAACGGGTGGACCCTCATCGCAATCAGCACCAACTTACTTTCTTTGAAAAGAAAGCGTTGCTTCCTTTTCAACAAAAGCTATTATACTCAACCCGCTCTCGCTTGTCAAGTATTTTTAATGACCCGTACCGGATTTGAACCGATGTTAACGGCGTGAGAGGCCGCTGTCTTAACCACTTGACCAACGGGCCGGTTCAATACACCTTCAGGGACTCGAACCCTGGACACCCTGATTAAGAGTCAGGTGCTCTACCAACTGAGCTAAAGGTGCCTACTTTCTTTGAAAAGAAAGTGTGCACAGCGCTACCCTTTCTTCCCAAATCCAGGGTCTTGCTGTACCCTCAAAACTGAACAATGAGATTTCCCGTTTCCGAATCGCTTCACTCACAACCTTTGAGCCTGCTTCCTTCTGTAG
>JAJPWY010000060.1 GCA_021205725.1 Clostridiales bacterium | reverse complement strand
ACGCCTTCAGGAAACGCAGCAGCTTGCTGGTGCCATATCCCACATTGAAAGCGATTTGCTTCTCGATTTTCAAGTCCCAGGAAAGCTCACCGCTGTCACACATCCACTCAGGATGAGCGGCGGCTTCCTCTGCGCTGATGGAGACGCTGCCTGTCAGCCGCTCATCCGAGGCGAAGCAGTCCCCGGCCTCGACTGAGTAAGGCGCTTTTCCATGAATCCTCACATCCTTCCACGGAAAAAAGCGGTGAAGCTGGCAATGATCGTCGCCCCAGCAGCCGGCCTTCACCATCAGGTAGGAGGGACGCACTCCCTTTTCCCTGTTTTCCGGAAGCTGTCCAAGGGTTGGTTCCTCCTGTGCCAGCGCCGGATTGCAGGTGAAGAATTCAATAAAGAACGGTTTCTCCTCGCCGGTCTCCTCATTAACGGCGGTGAAGGAGTGCCACCACCAGTCATAGCCCTTCTTCCGAAAAGGGCCAGTCAGCATAAATTCATTTTTTGCCGGGTCTTTCCGCTCAAATCCCATTTTATATTCACCTCAATCGCTCTGCCTGAAACACCGTCTGTATAAGCGCTCAACCTGCCCATCATTTTGAACAGACCACGCTGACTGTGACTGCGGCCATCATCACAGCGACCAAAAGCAGCGGTATCATGCCGTCCACATACCCCTTCACACTATCCAGATTGTAATACAGCAGATAGCAGACCAGGCTGACGACCGCCACAATGACAGTGACAACAAGGAATCCGATGGACATACCTCTGGAATACTGTCCCAGAGCGAACAGTCCGTCCACCTCCAGGAACATCAACACCGTCCAGCCCACAATGAGAAACAGCTCGGTCGTGACCTGACGTTTCAGAATAATGGAGGACGCCGCCAGCAGAACGATATAGGCGACTACGCCGCCGACTGCCACCGCCGCTCTGGAAAATAGCGCCGCCTGGCCGTCCATCTCGCTGCCTCGAACGATCTGAACCACTGCCGCTATTCCAAACAGAAACGCCGGGATCAGCAGCCACCCGCTTTTCATCCCCTTGACAGCGTCCTCCGGCTTGAATGCGATCAGCCACCAGGCCAGATAGAACACACAACAGCCCACCAGCAGAAGATTACCGGTCAGCATCTGCCGGGTCTGAAAATCATACTGTGAAAACATCTAAAATCATCTCCATACACGCAGTTTTCCAGTATCACATCTGTCCTTTTATTATAGCAATCCGGCTATGCCGATTCAAGCCATGACCTCACCGATCTCATTTTAAATTAAACAATGAAGCTGCAGCAGCAGACACAGAAATCCACCGTGTCTGCTGCCGCAGCTTTTTTGTTTTGTAAGAGAAAATTTGGAAAGGTGTACCTTTGCAAATTTTTGATATTCTCTCGAATTCGAATCAAGTTTACCATGAAACAATGCAAAAAGCAATCCCTTTGCAAAAAGAAATTGGGCGAAAGTGATAAAAAAGAAAGATGGAGGACTTGATTTGTAAAGGTACACTTTTTACAATGCAGGTACACCCGTAGTTAGAAAACATGTATCTTACGAGGAATGTAGCTATCTTCAAGCTCCGGACTTAGAAGTCGAGGTTTGGGGTCAAGATGACAATATCAACCTACGTGGCAGAGCAGAAAGGAAGATGAAAAATGAACGAAGAAAACAAATTAAATCTTAATGAGGTGTCAACAATCCCGCAAGTTGATAATACGAAGGGGGACGGCTCAGAGACAGAAAAATCAACAATTGCTTCGGATGCAAGAAATGAGTGTGCTTCAGATGAGATCCCGGATAAAAAGTTCTGTACTAAGTGTGGTGCTGAATTATCTGAAGGACAAGCATTCTGCCCTAAATGCGGACAAAAAACAGGTGAGAAAAGTTCAATAAATGACACAGCAGAGAAGGAGCATTTGACGCATAAAAAGTGGATTATTCCTGCTTGCACGATTGCTCTTGTGCTGATTGCTGCAATTGCAGCATTTGCGTTGATGGGGCCTTCCGTTGAGGATATTATTCTATCGCAATCATCTATAGAAATGAAGGTAGATGATACTGCCAGCATTTCATACACGATTTCTCCGAGTGAGGCTAGTGATGCAAAAGTATCATGGTCATCATCTAATGAAGATGTTGCGACAGTAGGTGAATCTGGTTATATCACAGCAATTGGAGAAGGATCCTGTATAATTACCGTAACTGCCGGAAAGGTGTCTGACAGTCTTTCCGTAACAGTTAAGACCGGACCAGATTTTCAGGCATTGTATGATGAATTCTGTGAATCCACATGGGCATCTGTTGGATCAGACGGGAGCTATTTAAAGCTCGACACGAATCCATATAATGAAGATGACAGCGGCATTGCCTATGTGGACGCATATTATGCAGTCATTAGCATTAATGAGGAACTTGGCTTGCCTGAGTCGCTGATTGAAGATATGGCTTCGACAACAGCAGCTATGGGTAAACAATCAGAAACCTATAGCGATCTTGACCTGACTGTCAGTTGGACGTACCATCCAGATAAAGGGCTTGAAGTTACATATAAATTAGAAAATTAATGATGACAACCACAGATAATTCTCAAAATATTGGTGCAAACTGCATCAACCTACACCATCCCCCACAAACCCAGACAGCCCGGACGACCAAACCGTCCGGGCTGTCTCTGTCTGTCAAAGAGCACCTGCTAAAAGCAGGCGCTCTCTGATGTCTTGTTCGGCGGCTCCATCGTCAGACGGAAATGCGCCGCTTTATGTACTCAGTCCCGGTCGTCCAGGGCGACAAAGGGCTGCCGGGCGCCGATGGCCTTGTAAGCCGGGCGGATGATCTTGCCGCCGCTGAAAACCTCCTCCATCCGGTGGGCGCACCAGCCCACCATCCGGGCAGCGGCGAACAGGGGGGTATACAGCTCCTCCGGGATGTTGAGCATATCGTAGACGAAGCCGGAGTACAGATCCACGTTGGCGCACATGACCTTGTCCTTGCCGGTGACCCGGGCAAAAACCTGGGGGGTCAGCCGCTCCACGCTCTCGATCAGGTTGAGCCGATCCTCCATCCCCTTTTTCTCCGCCAGGCTGCGGCTGAACTGCTTCAGGATTTTCGCCCGGGGGTCGGAGAGGGTGTAGACCGCATGGCCCATGCCGTAGATCAGGCCGGAGTGGTCATAGCCCTCCTTCCGGAGCAGCCCGGCGAGACAGGCGGAGATGGCGTCGTCGTCCTTCCAGTCGGGGACGGTCTCTGCGATGTAGTCCATCATCTGCTTGCAGCGGATGTTGGCGCCGCCGTGCCGGGGCCCCTTCAGCGCCCCCACCGCCGCGGCGATGGCGGAAAAGATGTCGGTATAGGAGGAGGAGATCACCCGGCAGGTGAAGGAGGAGTTGTTGCCGCCGCCGTGCTCTGCGTGGAGGATGAGACACAAATCCAGCAGCCGGGCCTCCTCCATGGTGTACTGCCGGTCGTCCCGGGCGGCGGACAGAAAGTTCTCCGCCGCTCCCTTGCCGGGCTGGGCCCGGTGGAGGTACAGGGAGCCCTTGTCAAAATAGCACCGCTTGGCGGCGTATGCGTGGGCCACGATCATGGTCGTCCGGGCGATGAGCTGCATGGAGAGACGGAGCTGGTTCTCCACCGTCATAGTCTCCGGATCCTCGTCATAGGAATAGAGGGTCAGCACGCTCTGGGCCAGCTTGTTCATCACGTCGCAGCTGGGGGCCTTTAAAATCATGTCCTCGGTGAACATGCTGGGGAGAGGACGCATTTCCTCCAGGGCCTGCTGAAAGGCGGTCAGCTGCTGCCGGTTGGGGAGCTTCCCCATAAGCAGCAGATAGCAGGTCTCCTCGAAGCCGAACCGTCCCTCGGAGGTGCAGCCCCGGATCAGATCCTCTACGCTGATGCCCCGGTAGATCAGCCTGCCCTCCATGGGGGTCTTTTCCCCGTCCTGCATATAATAGCCCTGGACGCTGCCCACCCGGGTGAGGCCCGCCATAACGCCGGTGCCGTCCGGGTGCCGCAGGCCCCGCATGACCTGGTATTTCTCGTATTTGTCCTGGGGGATGGCCCCCATCCCCTGGAGCTCCTCACTCATCGTATGGATAAAGTCAGTGGTCTGACTGGAAATCGGACGATTCATCAAAGCTGTGTCCCTTCTCTCTCCGGTATCTGTCATCTTCGCTCGGTATGACGTTAGTATACCACGCCAGGCGGAGAGAAGTCAACGGAGTTAGCGTGCTAAAGTGCATCATCCGCTTTAATTCTGTCATTTTTCGTAAAAAACAGTTGTCATTTTGTCGCTCATTACCCCATTTTTACCCATAGCGCAAACCGGATTTTGCAAGGAGGCGTCTGTTTTGCTGCATCGTGTGACCGCTCTGTCCCTGGCTCTGACCCTGTCTGTCCTGCTTTTGTCCCTGACCGCCCTTCCGGAGGAGCCTCTCCCCTTCCCCGTCCAGACTGCCCTGGCCTCGGACGAGCCCGCCGGTGACGGGGCAGAGTCCTCCACAGACGACGCAGAGCCCGCTTCGGAGCCTGTCTCAGAGGATACGGCAGACAGCGACACGGAGACGGCCTCCGACGATGCGGAGGATGTCTCTCAGGAGGAGTCCGCCTTGGTCCCGGAGACGCTGACGGTGCTGCTGCCCGACGGGACGGTGGAGGAAATGGGGCTGGAGGACTATCTCTGGGGGGTGGTGGCCGCCGAGATGCCCGCCGCCTTCGAGCAGGAGGCCCTCAAGGCCCAGGCAGTGGCCGCCCGGACCTACACCTGCTATCAGGCGGCCCGGGAGAAGGCCGCCCATCCGGAGGCGGATGTCTGCACCGACTACAGCTGCTGTCAGGCGTGGATGTCCCGGGAGGACCGGCTGGCGGCCTGGGAGGAGGACAAGGGGGAGGAATACGCCGACAAAATCACCGCGGCGGTGGAGGAGACCGCCGGGGAGATTCTTACCTGGGAGGGGTCGGCGGCGCTGACTGTATTCCACGCCGCCTCGGCGGACACCACCCGCTCCGCCCTGGAGGTCTGGGGGACAGACCTCCCCTATCTCGTCTCCGTCTCCAGCCCGGAGAGCGAGGCGGACACCCCCAACTATTACAGCGTCGTCTCCTTCTCTGCCCGGGAGTTCTCCGACCTCTTTCTGGCGGCATATCCCGACGCCGACCTCTCCGGGGACTGCTCCGGCTGGTTCGGCGAGCCGGAGACGGACAGCAGCGGGGCGGTGCTGTCCGTCTCGGTGGGAGGCGTGGAGGTCACCGGGAGCGAGCTGCGCACCCTCTGCTCCCTCCGCTCCCCCCACTTTGAGGTGGAGTGCGGGGAGGATGCCGTCACCTTCTATGTCACCGGCTACGGCCACGGAGTTGGCATGAGCCAGTACGGGGCCAACACCATGGCGGCGGCGGGCAGCGGCTATCAGGAGATCCTGGCCCACTACTATCCGGGGACGGCGCTGGAGGGTTCAGGAGCTGATTGACATTCCCCTCCGATTGCTATATGATATTGCCATCAACATACCAAACAAGGGGGTAAGAGCATGGTTCAGCCGACGGAGGAGAGCGCCCTCATCGCCATGAGCGGCGGGGTGGACAGCTCGGTGGCCGCCGCTCTGACGCTGCGCTGGGGCGGCCGCTGCCAGGGAGTCACCATGCGGCTCTACAACAACAGCACCGTGGGTCAGAGCCAGTTTCACACCTGCTGCTCGGAGCACGATGTGGACGACGCCAGCCAGGTGGCCTTTCAGCTGGACATCCCCTATTCCGTGGTGGACTACACCGTGGACTTCCGGGCCAAGATCATCGATAAATTCGTCCGCATCTACGAGGCGGGGGGCACCCCCAACCCCTGTATCGACTGCAACCGGTACATGAAATTTGACCGGCTCCTCCGCTATGCCGACGAGAAGGGCCTCTCCCGGGTGGTCACCGGCCACTATGCCCGCATCTGTTGGGACGAGGAGAGGGGCCGCTGGCTGTTGAAAAAGGCGACGGACGAGAGCAAGGATCAGAGCTATGTCCTCTATATGCTCACCCAGGAGCAGCTCTCCCGCATCCGCTTTCCCCTGGGGGAGATGACCAAGGAGGAGACGAGAGCCGTCGCCCGGGAGCTGGGCTTCTGCAACGCCGCCAAGCACGACAGCCAGGACATCTGCTTTGTCCCCGACGGGGACTACGCCGCCTTTATGGAGCGGTACACCGGCAAACGCTACCCGGAGGGAGACTTTCTCGACCTCTCCGGGCAGGTAGTGGGCCGTCACCGGGGGGCGGTGCGGTACACCCTGGGTCAGCGAAAGGGGCTGGGCCTGGCTATGGGAGAGCCGGTATATGTCTGCCGGAAGGACATGGCGGCCAATACCGTCTCCGTCGGCCCCAACGAGGCGCTGTACGCCCGGACGGTGCTGGTGGGGGAGCTGAACTGGATCGCCATTCCCGCCCTCACCGCCCCCATGCGGGTGAAGGCCAAGCTCCGCTACCGCCAGCGGGAGCAGTGGGCCACCCTCTCCCCGGAGGGAGACGACCTGGTGCGGCTCACCTTTGACCAGCCCCAGCGGGCAGCCACCGTGGGCCAGGCGGCGGTATTCTACGACGGAGATATCGTCGTAGGCGGCGGAACCATCACCGATGTCCCGCCAGAGGAGGAGAACGGAGGCGTTTTGCCGTCATGCTGAATCAGTTTTCCAGAACAGAGCTTCTCCTGGGCAGAGAGGGCATGGAGCGACTGGCCCGGTCACGGGTGGCGGTCTTTGGCATCGGGGGTGTAGGCGGCTATGCAGTGGAGGCCCTGGCCCGGAGCGGCGTGGGGGCGCTGGATCTGATCGACGACGACCGGGTCAGCCTCTCCAACCTGAACCGGCAGATCATCGCCACCCACCGGACGGTGGGCCAGTACAAGGTGGACGCCGCCCGGCAACGCATTGAGGAGATCAACCCGGACTGCCATGTCACGGTGTATAAGACCTTTTTCACCCCGGAGACGGCGGGGCAGTTTCATTTTTCCGACTATGACTATATCATCGACGCCATCGACACCGTGACCGGCAAGCTGGCGCTGGCGGAGCAGGCCGTCCGGGCGGGAGTCCCCATCATCAGCTCCATGGGGGCGGGGAACAAGCTGGACCCCACCGCCCTGGAGGTGGCGGACATCTCCCGGACCTCCGTCTGTCCCCTGGCCCGGGTCATGCGCAAGGAGCTGAAAAAGCGGGGCATCTATCATCTGAAGGTGGTCTACTCCAGGGAGCCGCCCCTGACGCCTCTGGAGGTTGGGGAGAGCGACGAGGCAGCTGAACAACCCAATCGGAGCGGCACCCCCAGCCGCCGCCAGACGCCGGGGAGCAACGCCTTCGTCCCCGCCGCAGCGGGACTGATCGCGGCGGGGGAGGTCATCCGTACCCTCTCCGGCTTTGAGGGGCAGACGACATGATCTATCTGGACTACGCCGCCAACACCCCGGCAGACCCGGCGGTGCTGGCGGCCTTCTGCGAGGCGGAGGCCCGTTTCCCCGCCAATCCCAACGCCTGGCACCCCCTGGGCCGGGCCGCCCGGGCGGAGCTGGCCCAGGTCACCGACTCTGTCGCCGCTCTGCTGGGCGTGGGGCCGGAGGACGTCATCTACACCTCCGGGGCCACCGAGTCCAACAACCTGGCGGTCAAGGGTCTGGTGCAGGCCAACCCCTCCGGGGGACGGCACATCCTCACCACCCCTCTGGAGCATCCCTCCGTCCGGGGCGCGCTGTCCTGGCTGGAAGGGCAGGGCTATCAGGTGGAGGAGCTTCCCCTGTGTCCCGACGGCAGGGTAGACCTGTCCCGGCTCCCCGGTCTGGTGCGGGAGGACACGGTGCTGGCGACGGTCTGCGCCGTGGACAGCGAGACCGGAGTGGTTCAGCCCGTCCGGGAGATGGGGGAGCTGCTCCGGCAGTTCCCCAACTGCCGGTTCCATGTGGACGCCGTCCAGGCGGTGGGCAAGCTGGACCTGTCGTTTGCGGGGGCGGATACCGTGAGCATCGCCCCGCACAAGTTCTATGGGTTAAACGGCAGCGGCCTGCTGCTGAAACGGGGGTGCGTCCCCCTGGCCCCGCAAATTCACGGGGGCGCCAGCGCCACAGACGTCCGCAGCGGCACCCCCGCCCTCGCTCTGGCCGCAGCCACGGAGGCCGCCCTCTCCCTGGCCCTGGCCCACCAGACAGAACGGCTGGAACGGGTCTCCGCCCTGAACGCCCGGCTCCGGGAGGAGCTGAGCCGCCGCCCCCAGGTGCGCATCAACAGCCCGGATATATCCTCAATCTCAGCGTCCGGAACGTTCTGGGCACCGTCCTCCAGCGGGAGCTGGGAAAGCGGGGGATCTGCGTCTCCGTCCGCTCCGCCTGCGCCCGGAACGGGGAGCCGTCCCGGGCGGTGCTGGCCCTCACAGGGGACCGGCGCAACGCCCTGTCCTCCTGGCGGGTCAGTCTCAGCCACCTCACCACCGAACAGGAGCTGGACGGCTTTTTGCAGGCTCTGGACGACTGCTGTCGGGCGCTGGGGGCGGGGTGAGGGAGACCCGCCCCGATTTCCCCGCCGCATCTTCACTTTCGCCTTGTTTTGACCTGCAAAACCTGTTATACTATTTACAGATATTTCGGAATCGTATCCCATGGTATTCCACAGGCAGGCGTTCCCTGCCTGCCGCTTTTGTGCGGAGACATCCGGCGACCTGACCATGGGGGCCGCCAAATATGATAGAGAAGGAACCGAATCCCCGTGAATTTTACCGATCTGAATTTACCCTCTGAAATTCTCCAGGCCCTGAAGGAGCAGGGCTATGAGACTCCTACCCCCATCCAGGAAAAGGCCATTCCCCCTGCCCTCCAGGGCCGGGACGTGCTGGGCTGTGCCCAGACGGGCACGGGCAAGACCTGCGCCTTTGCCGTGCCCATCCTCATCCGGTTAGACCGGGAGCATCTGAAAAATCATCCCATCCGGGCCCTGGTGCTCACCCCCACCCGGGAGCTGGCCATCCAGAATCAGGACTGCTTTGTGGCCTACGGCGCCCATCTCCCTCTCCGCAGCACCGTCATCTTCGGCGGCGTGGGCCAGGGGCCTCAGGTGGAGGCGCTGGAAAAGGGCACCGACATCCTGGTGGCCACCCCCGGCCGTCTGGCCGACCTCTACCAGCAGGGGCACATCGACCTCTCCGCCCTGGAGATCTTCGTCCTGGACGAGGCGGATCGTATGCTGGACATGGGCTTTATCCATGACGTGAAGAAGATTTTGAAGTGGCTGCCGGAGAAGAAGCAAACTCTGTTTTTCTCCGCCACCATGCCGAAGGAGGTGCGCAGCCTGGTGGACGGGCTGCTCCACGACCCGGTGCGCATCGCCGTTGACCCGGTCAACTCCACGGTGGACGCCATCGACCAGAGCCTCTACCGCACCGACAAGAGCAAGAAGATCAAACTGCTGACCTGGCTGCTGGAGCAGCGGGACTATCCCTCCGTCCTAGTCTTTACCCGGACGAAGCACGGGGCCAACCGGGTTGCCAGAGATTTGGAGCGGGCGGGCATCTCCGCCGCCGCCATCCACGGCAACAAGTCCCAGACCGCACGCCAGGCGGCTTTGGCGGACTTCAAGGCGGGCAAGCTCCGTGTCCTGGTGGCCACCGACATTGCCGCCCGGGGCCTGGATATCGAGGCCCTGTCCTGTGTGGTGAACTATAACCTCCCCGACGTGCCGGAGACCTATGTCCACCGCATCGGGCGGACGGGCCGGGCGGGGCTGGACGGGGTGGCTATCTCCTTCTGCGACGCCAGCGAGCTGGAGGAGCTGGCCGCCATCGAGAAACAGCTGAAGCGGCCTATCCCGGAGGTCAGCCAGCATCCCTATCCAATGGAGGAGATGGAAGTGCCCGTGACAGACAAAAAGGGCCGTAGGATCAACCCGGAGGACGCCGAGGCCAGAGAAGCCGCCCGGGAGCAGAGCAAAAAACGCCGGGAGAGCCGGGAAAAGGCGGTTGCCGCCCCCGCTCAGCCCGCCCAGCCTAAAGTGGAGAAAAGCGGAAAGGGCAAGCCCTCCGCCGGAAAATCCCAGAGCCAGGAGACCGCTCCCGCCCCGGCAAAGGCGGCTCAAAATCAGAAAAAATCCGTTTTGTCGGAGGAGCCGGTGCTCCGCCCCGAGGAGGACGTGGGAGATTACTCTGACCTCATCCGCCATCGGGCCACCTCCCACCCTGCCGCCCGGAAGCCCTATTCCGCCGCCGCCCTGGACGAGCTGCTGGCCCTGCCCGACTTTGCCGACGAGCTGGGCTATGATCGGCTGGAGCAGACCCAGCGGAAGGGGCCGCTGGCGGGAGGCCGGGTGATGGACGCCACTGCCCGGATGTTCCTGAAGGGCAAAACAGAGGAGGAGCCGTCTGCCCGGCAGGAGCCCCGCCGCTCCCACCGCCGGGGACAGGATACCTCTGCCGCCCAGAAACCCTCTCCGACGCAGACCTCCCGGCAGGAACAGCAGCCCAAACAGGAAAAGCAGCAGCCTCAGCCTGCTCAGGAGAGCCGGAAGGACGGCAGGGCGGCACAGCCCTCCCGCCGTCAGCGGCGTTCCAACGGCAGGGGCCAGAACAATCAGGCCTCTCAGCCGAAGGCCGCCGCCGTCCTGGAGCAGTCCAAGCCCCGGAACAGCCGCCCCAATTCTCACAGCGGCAAGGGCAAGCGCCGGACAGAGACCCCGGCGGAGAAAGCCCCCAGCAATGAGAGCAAGAGCCTGGTGCGCCCCTACTATCTCACCGACACCAGAGGGAAGCGGGGATGAGCGCCGCCGTCTACTACCTGGTCGCCGCCCTGCTGGTGGTGGTCGACCAGGTGACGAAATACCTGACCCGGGCATTCCTTGCCGGACAGGGCACCCTGGAGGTCATCCCCGGGGTGCTGGGCCTGACCTATGTGGAGAACACCGGCATGGCCTTTTCCGCATTCAGCGGCTTTACCCCGGTGCTGGCGGTGCTGAGTCTGGCGGTGTCCGTTCTTCTGGCGGTGGCTATCTGGAAAAAATGGCTGCCCCAGCCCTTCTGTCAGTGGATGCTGACCCTGATCCTGGCAGGGGCGGTGGGCAACCTCATCGACCGGGCGTTCTTCGGCTATGTCACCGACATGATTCAGGTGTTGTTCGTCCAATTCGCCGTGTTCAACGTGGCGGACTGCTGTGTGGTGGTGGGAGGCATCCTCCTGGCCGCCTATATCGTCATCTTCTGGCGGGACGAGGAAACGCCCTCCGCCGGGAAAGAGGCGGAAAAGTGAACCCCCTGCTGCTGACAGCGGAGCGCTCCGGCCAGCGGGCAGACCAGTTTTTGGCCGAGACGGTGGAGGGATTGACCCGCTCCGCCGCCCAGCGGCTGCTGGAACAGGGAGCCGTGACCGCAGGCGGCAGGGCCCTGAAAAAAAACGATCGGCTGGAGGCCGGTACTGTCCTCCGGGTAGAGCTGCCCGAGCCGGAGCCGCTGGACGTGCTGCCCCAGGACATTCCTCTGGACGTGGTCTATGAGGACGAAGACGTGATCGTGGTGAACAAGCCGGTGGGGATGGTGGTGCATCCGGCGCCGGGGCACCCGGACGGCACCCTGGTCAACGCTCTGCTGTACCACTGTGGGGACTCCCTGTCCGGCATCAACGGTCAGCTCCGCCCCGGCATCGTCCACCGCATCGACCGGGACACCAGCGGCCTCATTATCGCTGCCAAAAACGACGCCGCACACCTGGCCCTTTCCGCCCAGCTCCAGGATCACTCTCTGGCCCGAACCTACGAGGCGGTCGCCGTGGGCAGCTTTCGGGAGGACGCCGGGACGGTCAACGCCCCCATCGCCCGTCACCGAACCGACCGGAAGCGGATGGCAATCGACTCCGCAGGCCGTCCGGCGGTGACTCACTGGCAGGTGCTGGGCCGGGGGAAGGGCTGTACCTATCTCCGCTGCCGGCTGGAGACGGGACGCACCCACCAGATCCGGGTCCATCTGGCCTCTGTGGGCCACCCACTGCTGGGGGATACGGTCTACGGGGCGAAAAAGCCGGTGCCCGGCCTGGCGGGACAGTGCCTCCACGCCCGGGCCCTGACCTTCCGGCACCCCGCCACCGGGGAGACGGTGCATCTCACCTGCCCCCTGCCGGACTGGTTCCTCGCCCAGCTCCACCGCCTGGAGCTGGAGGCAGCGCTGCCGCCGGAGGAGTGAGATAAAATTTCAAAAAGGTGCTGAAAGCGACGCTTTCAGCACCTTTTTCCGCTTTTTATTATCAGGAAGGGGAGAGGTTACAGGATCTTGGAGAGAAAGAGCTGAGTCCGCTCCTCCTTCGGGTGGGAGAAGATCTCATCCGGGGTGCCCTGCTCCAGGATACCGCCCCCGTCCATGAACAGAACACGGGTGGCGACCTCCCGGGCAAAGCCCATCTCGTGGGTGACGACCACCATAGTCATGCCGTCGTCTGCCAGCTCCTTCATGACCTCCAGCACCTCGCCCACCATCTCCGGATCCAGGGCGGAGGTGGGCTCGTCAAAGAGCATCACCTTGGGCTTCATGGCCAGCGCCCGGACAATGGCAATCCGCTGCTTCTGGCCGCCGGAGAGCTGGGAGGGGTAGGCGTTGGCCTTGTCTGCCAGACCCACCCGCCGGAGCAGGGCCATGGCGTTTTCCTCCGCCTCCGCCTTGCTCATCCGCTTCAGCCGCACCGGGGCCAGGGTCATATTTTTCAGCACGCTGAGGTTGTTGAACAGGTTGAAGTGCTGGAACACCATGCCCATCTTCTGCCGCATCTCGTTGATGTTGGTCTTGGGGTCGGTCATGGGCACCCCGTCGAAGATGATCTCTCCGCTGGTGGGCACCTCCAGCAGATTGAGGCACCGCAAGAAGGTGGACTTGCCGGAGCCGGAGGGGCCGATGATGACCACCTTTTCCCCCACCCGGATGTGCTCCGTAATGCCGCACAGCACCTCGTTGTCACCGAAGCTCTTGTGCAGATCCTTAACGACGATCACTTTCCCGCAGCCTCCTTTCCAGCTTCCCCTGGAGCCAGGTGAGCACCATGACCAGGGCCAGGTAGATCAGGGCAGTTCCGATCAGCGGGAACATAGCCTCATAGGTGCGGCTATAGATGCCCTGGGCGGCGTAGAGCAGCTCCTTGCCGCCGATATAGGTGATGAGGGAGGTGTCCTTGAGCAGGATGATAAACTCGTTGCTCAGGGCGGGCAGCACCGCCTTAAACGCCTGGGGGATGACGATATACCGCATGGTGTCGAGGTAGCCCAGGCCCAGGGAGCGGCCCGCCTCCGCCTGGCCCGGATCCAGGGACATGAGCCCGCCCCGGATAATCTCCGACACATAGGCCCCGGAGTTGATGCCCAGGGTCAGCGCACCCACGGCGGTAAAGTTCCGGCTGCTGGCGAAGATGACCATGCCCATAATGAGCAGCTGCACCATCATGGGAGTGCCCCGGATGACGGTGGTGTAGACGGAGCAGACGGCATTGAGCACCCCCAGCAAAGGATTCCGGTGCCCCGGGAGCTGCTGGTCGTGGGCGGTGCGGAGCATGGCCACCGTCACGCCCAAAATAATGCCGATGATGAGCGCGATGGCGGTGACCAGCAGGGTGGTTCCTACGCCAGAGAGATATTGCTTCCAACGGTCGGCCTCGATAAAGGCCTGATAGAATTTGACGTAGAAATCCTGCCAGAAGGTGACCTCCTCGCCGCTGGAGATCATCGCCTTCCACTGGGTATAGTAGTCCAAGAAACGGCCCCCTTTCTCGATAGCAGAACAGAGAGGGCGAAGGTTTTCGCCCTCTCTGTCAGACAGGTATGTGATTACTCGGCGGCGATGTACTTATCCACGATGGCCTGAATGGTGCCGTCGGCGGTCAGCTCCGCCAGAGCGTTGTTGACGGCCTCCACCAGAGCGGTGTTGCCCTTGGACATGCCGATGGCGTACTCCTCGCTGACATACTCCGTGTCCAGAATGGTCAGACCGGCGTTGGCGGCCACAAACTCCTGGGCGGGGGCGCTGTCGATGACTACGCAGTCCACCTGGCCGTTCATCAGGGCCTGGACAGCGGTGATGCCGTTGTCATAGGCCACCACATGATTCTCACCGTAGTCGTCGGTGCAGTAGATGTTGCCGGTGGTGGCCCGCTGGGTGCCAATAACGTAGTCGCCCAGGGTGTCCACCGTCACCTCAGAGCCCTCGGGGACGATGACCACCTGCACGCCGGTGGCGTAGGAGTCGGAGAAGTCCATCACCAGCAGCCGATCCTCGGTGACGGACACGCCCGCCATGACGATGTCGCTCTTGCCCTGCTGGACTGCCAGCAGAGCGGAGTCAAAGTCCATGTCGTCGATCTGGAGCTCCAGGCCCAGCTTCTCGGCGATGGCGGTGGCGATCTCCACGTCGATGCCCTCGAAGCCGCCGTCGTCGGTGGTCATCTCATAGGGCGGGAAGGCGGCGTTGGTGCTCATGGTGAGCACGCCCTCGGTGACGGTGGTGAGGGCGGCGGTCTCCTCAGCGACCTCCTCCTCGGCGTCAGCGGACTCCTCGGTGTCGGTGGCCTCCTCAGTGTCAGCGGACTTCTCAGTGTCAGCGGACTCCTCCTCGGTGGTGGAGGTCTCATCCTCTGCGGCGGCGTCCTCGGTGGTGTCACTGGAGCCGCAGGCGGCCAGCGACAGGCACATAACCAGGGCCAGCAGCAGCGCAAGCAGTTTCTTCATTTCATTTCACTCCTGATTTGAATTTCCCCGCCGCCCGGCCAGCCTCCACAGAACGGGGTGGCAAACGGAGAGGCATTACGGGGCGCACTCCCGGTCAAGACAGCGCAGGAGGGCCCTTTTTGACTGACCTATTATACAGTTTCCTTCCCCATAATGCAAGGTATATTCGGATATTTGCCTCAATATTCGGCCAAAATCGGATATTCTTACAGATGAGCCGAAGGAATACCGGGAGAAATCGGTGGAACGTCCAACCGGATCTGACAGACGGGAGCGCATCTCTCTCCTGCGGCGCTCACTTGAAATATTTGCTGGTGCGGTAGCCGATGGCCTCTGCCAGGTGGAGGGCGGAGATCTGCTCCGCACCCTCCAGATCGGCTACCGTCCGGGCCACCCGGAGGATGCGGTCATAGCTCCGGGCGGTCAGGCCCAGCCGCTCGAAGGCCTGGCGGAGCAGGGTGTTCCCCGCCTCGTCCAGCACGCAGTACCGGGACAGCTCCGGCTGGCCCATGTGGGCGTTGCAGTCCACCCCGGTGCCCTGGTAGCGCTGCCGCTGCCGCTCTCTGGCCCGTTCCACCCGCTCCTTGATCTGGGCGGAGGACTCTCCGGGCTTCCGGTGGCTCAGCTCCTCATAGCTCAGGGCGGGGACATCCACCTGGAGGTCGATTCGATCCAGCAGCGGCCCGGAGACCCGGGAGCGATACCGCTCCACGTCCCGCTGAGTGCAGCGGCACCGCCCGTCATCGTAGCCGTACCAGCCGCATTTACAGGGGTTCATGGCGCAGACCAGCATGAACTGGCTGGGGTAGACCACCGTTCCCGCCACCCGGGAGATCTGCACCTTTCCGTCCTCCAGTGGCTGGCGGAGCACCTCCAGGGCGTCTCGGCTGAACTCCGGCAGCTCGTCCAGAAAGAGCACGCCGTGGTGGGCCAGAGAGACCTCCCCCGGCCGAAGCAGCGCCCCGCCCCCTGCCAGGGCGGGAGGCGAGACGGTGTGGTGAGGGGAGCGGAAGGGCCGCTGGGTGGCCATGGGGTGCTCTGCGTCCAGCTGTCCCGCCACGCTCATCAGCTCTGTGACCTCCAGCGTCTCCTCCTGGGTCATGTCCGGCAGGATGGAGGGGATGCGCTTGGCCAGCATACTCTTTCCCGAACCGGGCGGGCCCACCATGAGCAGGTGGTGCCCTCCGGCAGCGGCGATCTCCGCCGCCCGCTTCACCTGGGCTTGGCCCTTGATGTCGGCAAAGTCAGGCACCGGCTCCGCGCTGGGCTTTGGCGTCCAGGGGGCGGCCGGGGCGATCTCCGAGCGCCCGCACAGGTGGTCTGCCAGCGTCTCCAGCCGATCCACAGGATAGACCGTCAGGCCCTCCGCCAGGGTGGCCTCCGGGGCGTTGTCCCGGGGGACGAATAAGCGCTGGATGCCCGCCCGCCGGGCGGCCATGGCCATGGGCAGCACCCCCCGCACCGGGCGCAGCTCCCCGGAGAGGGAGACCTCCCCCAGAAAGGCGCAGTCCTCCAGAGAGGCGAAGATCTGTCCGCTGGCGGAGAGGATGCCCACCAGGATGGGCAGGTCGTACACCGTCCCCTCCTTCCGCCGGTCCGCCGGGGCCAGGTTGACAGTGATCCGCCCCACCGGGAAGGTGAAGTGGCAGTTTTTCACGGCGGCCCGGACCCGGTCCCGGGACTCCCGGACGGCGGCGTCGGGAAGCCCCACCACCTCGAACCCGGGCAGCCCCGGGGCCAGATCGCACTCCACCCGCACCTCATAGCCGGAGATGCCCTGGAGGGCCAGGGACCGGACGCTGACGACCATTGCACTCACCTCAAATCAGATGTTGTCGTTTTCCAGAAAATAGGTGGCCTCCATGTCCGCCACCGACAGGGCGAAGGCCAGAGGGAACATCTGGAACGCCTTGCCCACGCTCCCCTTGTCCTCGCTGCCGGAGAAGCCCATGTGGTAGCGGATGGCAAAGGCCTCCTCCCGGGTGAGCCGGAGGTAGCCGTTGACCACATAGACGCTCTTTTCCCCGTGGCCGTAGGGCAGGGGGTCGTCGAACTGATAGGAGGGCACCTGAGTCCACTTGCCATCCTCCCCCTTCACGTTACGGAAGGTCTTTTTGTAGCAGCCCGCCTTGCACACGTCGTGGAGCAGGGCCACCAGGGCCACCGTCTCCTCGGAGTACTCCAGGCCGTACAACTCGTTCACCCGCTCCCGGGCCAGATAGTCCACCAGACAGTGGTAGACGTTCAGGCTGTGCTCGCACAGCCCGCCCTCATAGGCCCCGTGATACCGGGCGGAGGCGGGGGCGGTGAAAAAATCGCTCTTGTTGGTGAGATAGTCCAGCAGGGCGTCGGCGCCCTTCCGGGTGATCTTCTCCCGGTAGATTTCAATAAATTCCTCTTGACAGGACATGGGAAAGCGCTCCCTTCTGTGGGGTGTAATATAAAAAATTATAACACACCTCGACGGGCTCCGCCACAGTTCCGGGTAATTTTTCGGGAAAATCGGTTCCTTTGTCCCCGACAGTGTGATATAATAACAAAAGATATGGACAAAGGGACGGGGCCCGTCGGCCCCGACCGCTCTCTGCGCTCCGGGAGGTGCCTTATGAAAGAGAAAATGAACGTCACCATCGCAGGCTCCACCTATACCCTGGTCACCACCGACGACCCCGCCCATGTGGAGCAGGTGGCCGCCCAGGTAGACCAGATGATGACCTCTGTGATCCAGCAGGCCAAGGTCTCCGCCCTGGATGCCGCCGTGCTGACGGCGATCAATGCGGTGGACTCCGCCGTCCGGGAGCAGCAGACCAGCCAAGGGCTCCGGGATCAGATGAAGGACAGCCTGGAGGAGAACCGGAAGCTCCGCCAGGAGCTGGCCGACGCCCGCCGGGAGATCACCCGGCTGAAAAAGACGCCGAGAAACAGCGGATCCAACTGACACATCCGGGCGTGTCGAGACATTGTCCCGGCACGCCAATGCTTTTTGACCAGCGAGAGAAACACCACACAAGAGGGGAACGGACATGATGGAAATACTCTCTCCCGCCGGCTCCTATGAGGCGGTGATCGCCGCCGTCCAGAGCGGGGCGGACGCCGTCTATCTGGGGAGCAAGGCCTTCAACGCCCGGCGAGGGGCGACCAATTTCGATGACAACAGCCTTCGGTCTGCGGTAGAATACTGTCATCTCCGGGACGTGAAGGTGTATCTCACTCTCAACACCCTGCTCAACGACCGGGAGCTGTCTCAGGCCGCCCGGCTGGTCTCCCTGTGCAGCGAGATCGGGGTGGATGCCCTCATCGTCCAGGATCTGGGGGTGGTGCGGATGGCCCGTCAGGTGGCCCCCGACCTCCCCATTCACGGCTCCACCCAGATGACCGTCCACAGTCTGGACGGGGTGCTGGCCTGCGCCGCCCTGGGGATGGAGCGGGTGGTGCTGTCCCGGGAGCTGTCCCGGCAGCAGATCGCCTATATCTGCCGCCGCTCCCCCATCGAGATCGAGGTATTCGTCCACGGGGCCCTGTGTATGTGCTACTCCGGCCAGTGCTTCCTCTCCTCCGCCATCGGGGGCAGGAGCGGCAACCGGGGGATGTGCGCCCAGCCCTGCCGGATGATGTACGGCTGGGCCGGCAATGCCGACAGCTACCCTCTGAGCCTGAAGGATATGTCCCTGGTGCACCACCTCCGGGAGCTGGAGGAGATGGGAGTGGCCAGCGCCAAGATCGAGGGCCGGATGAAGCGGCCGGAGTATGTGGCCATCGTCACCCGGGTCTATGCCGACGCCCTCCGGGAGGGCCGCCAGCCCACCCAAAAGGAGCTCAACGAACTGACCGCCGCCTTCAACCGTCAGGGCTTTACCGACGGCTACTACATGGGCAAAACCGGCCCGGAGATGTTCGGTGTACGGGAGAAGGAGCAGGTTCCCGAGCGGCTCTTTGCCCAGACCCGGCAGGAGTATCGCCGGGAGCATCCGCAGGTGCCCGTCCGCTTCGCCCTGGAGGTGAAGGCGGGCCGTCCCCTTCGGTTGCAGGTGGAGGACGACCTGGGGAATCAGGTCACCGCCGAAGGCCCTGTCCCCCAGCAGGCAGTCCAGCACGCCGCCACCGGGGAGGAGCTACGCCGCCAGCTGGAGCGCACCGGCGGCACCCCCTACCTTGCCGATGAGATCGAGACCTTTGTTGACCCCGGTCTGGCCGTCTCCCTCTCCGCCGTCAACGGTCTGCGCCGGAGGGTGCTGGACGATCTGAACGTCCTGCGCATCCGTCCGCCGGAGCGCACGACAAACCGGTTCACTCCCGCCCCTCCGCAGAAGGGCCGGGAGGAGGCCCCCGTCTTTACCGTCTCTCTGCGCAAGGGGGCCCAGCTGACCCGTGGACTGCTGGAGCGGGAGCCTCAGGTCATCTACCTCTCCCCGGAGGAGATTCTCAACAGCCGGGCCATGGTGGAAAACGCCATGGAGCGCTCTGTCGAGGTCTGCGCCGCCCTGCCCCGGATCTGCTGGGACAGCGAGCGGGGCAAGCTGACCCGTCAGCTGGAGCAGGTGCGGGAGATGGGGATCACCACCGCCCTGGTGGGGGAGCTGGGGACGCTGACCCTGGCCCTGAATCTGGACTTTGCCCCCCGGGGCGATTTTGGTCTGGGCGTCTATAACGGGGAAACGCTGGAGCAGCTGAAGGAGATGGGCCTGATCTCCGCCACCCTGTCCTTTGAGCAGCGTCTCGCCCAGGTGCGGGATGTGAGCAAGCCCATGGACACAGAGCTCATCGTCTACGGTCGTCTCCCTCTGATGATCACCCAGAACTGTATCATCAAAAACCGGACGGGCCGGTGCGCCTGTCAGGGCACCAATATCCTCACCGACCGCACGGGAACCCAGTTCCCGGTGCTTCCCGCCTGGGGCTGTCGGAACGAGATCCTCAACTCCAAAAAGCTCTTTCTGGCGGACAAGCCGGAGCAGTGGCAGAATCTGGGCCTGTGGGCCGCACGACTGAGCTTTACCACCGAGAATCCCCGGGAGTGCGTCAGCATCCTGGAGCGCTATCAGGGACGGGGGAGCGTCGAGCCCTCCGACATCACCCGGGGGCTGTACTTCCGGGGGGTGGAGTGAGCCCTCAGGCTGAACAAAGAAAAACGAGGTATCCGCTATGAAGCTGAACTGGAAAGCCCTTTCTCCCAAGATCGGACGGGAGATCCCGGCCCCCTATTACGCCAGTGCGGGAGCCGCCGCCATGGATCTCCACGCCTGTCTGGAGGAGCCGGTGACCATCCCCCGGGGCGGGAGAGCCCTCATTCCCACCGGCATCGCCATCGCCCTGCCCTCTCCGGACTACGTGGCTCTGATCTTCGCCCGCTCCGGGCTGGCCGTCCGCCATGGCATCATCCCCGGCAACTGCGTGGGGGTCATCGACAGCGACTACCGGGGAGAGATCAAGGTAGGGCTGTACAACTCCGGCGACGCCGACTTTACCGTGCAGCTGGGCGACCGCATTGCGCAGATGGCCGTCGTCCCGGTCGTTCAGGCGGAGCTGGTGCAGATGGATGCCCTGGACGAGACGGAGCGGGGCGGCGGCGGCTTTGGCTCCACCGGACGGTAGTGAGTGATTAGCGACTAGTGGTTAGTGGGTAGTAATAAAGGAGAATACGATCATGTCGATTATTTTAGCATCCCAATCTCCCCGGCGGCGGGCGCTGCTGGAGCAGATGGGCATTACCGATTTCACTGTCCTCCCCGCCAGGGGCCAGGAGGATATGTCCGCCGAGCTGACGCCGGAGCATCTGGTGGAGACTCTGGCCCTGACCAAGGGCCGGGAGGTGGCCGCCCGGACAGCGGCAGGCAACCTGGTCATCGCTGCCGACACGGTGGTAGCTCTCCATGGGGAGGTTCTGGGAAAGCCCCAGGACGAGGCGGACGCCTACCGGATGCTCCAGCTTCTCTCCGGGGAGACTCACGCCGTCCACACCGGCGTCGCCGTCCTCCGGGACGGACAGGCCCTGTGCGAGCATGAGACCACCCTGGTGCGCTTCCGCACCCTCTCCGACCGGGAGATCCGGGCCTACATCGCCACCGGAGAGCCCATGGACAAGGCGGGCGCCTATGGCATCCAAGGCCGTGGAGCCGTGCTGGTGGAGGGCATCCAGGGAGATTACTGCAACGTGGTGGGCCTGCCGGTCTGCCGCCTGAGCCGGATGCTGGAGACCTTCGGCGTCCGGACGCTGGGATAAGCTACCGGGACGAGGTCGGGTCGTCATGAAGAAATTCCTTCAAAAAAACGGCTTCGCCGTGCTCATCGTCGCCCTGCTGCTGACGGCGGCGGTTTCCATCGTCACCGCTCTGGTGCCCATGGATCCCCTGACCAATTTGGCAGGAATTCTCGCCACCCCCTTCCGGGCGGCGGCGACTGCGGTGACCTCCTGGGTGGAGGGCGTGTGGGACTACGCCACAGAATACGAGGCGTTGAAGGAGGAGAACGAGGCCCTCAAGCTCCAGGTGGCCCAGCTGGAGGAGGAAAACCGGGAGGCTACCGAGGCCCTGGAGGAGAACGAACGCCTCCGGGCGCTGCTGGAGCTGCGGGAAAAGCGCTCCGACTTCGTCTTTGAGTCCGCCACCGTCACCGGGCGCAGCGTCACCAGCTGGTCCGCCACCCTGACCATCAGCAAGGGCACCGCCCAGGGGATAGAGGAAGGGGACTGCGTCATCACCGAGGCGGGCTATCTGGTGGGGGTCGTCGGGGAGGCGGGCCTGAACTGGGCCCCTGTGGTCACTGTCATTGACCCGGACACCTCCATGGGTGCTCTGGTCTTTTCCA
>JAJPWY010000030.1 GCA_021205725.1 Clostridiales bacterium | reverse complement strand
TCCGGCAAGTACATCCCCGGCATTATGGGCACCCTGTTCTCCCTGGTGGATAAGCTGGTCTCCTCTCTGGCCCAGACCTTGGTCGCTCTGATCTTCCTGGTCTGCGCCGGACTGGCCGAGCTGCCCACCGACGCCACCGAGTATTCCGGTGGCATCAAGGTGGCCGTCATCATCATGTTCTGCGTCATCCCGCTGCTGGCATGGGCCGCCACTCTGTGGGCCATGCACGGCTACAGCCTGACCGGTGCGAAGATGAAGGAGATCCAGGCCATCAACGCCGTCCGTAAGGACGCCGTGGCTCAGGGCATGACCCTGGATGCGGCCATGGAGAAGTATCAGACCATCGACCAGGTCCCCGAGCAGTACAAACAGGGCATGTAAGCCTTGATGAACCGTCTCAATAGGGACACATAACAACAGCACCCCCGGCTCGCCGAGCCGGGGGTGTTTTGTGCTTCCTGTCGGTCAGGCGTGTCCATCGCTGCCCTGCGGATGAGAGTTATGGGGCTGCTCTGCTTCGACGGATGCGCCGGATGGGGGAAGTGCGTCGGCGCTCCACCAGCGTCTGCGAACCACGTCGGCCAGAAGGAAAAGGCGGTTCCGCTTATAGGACTTGAGAGGACGCAGCTTGCCACGAACGGCCAGACTGTCCACATTCTGCCGGGTGCAGTCCAACAGCTCCGCCACCTCGCTGGTGGACAGGACGTTCCGGCAGCACAACTCTGCCAGGTCGCTCAGAGAAAGGGGCAGCAGCTTCCCGGTGCGACAGAGCTCCGATGCGTAACGAACCTCCCCGTTGGGCCAGGTGACCCGGAGACCGTCCGGGGACACTTCTGCTTGCCAGAACAGCGACTTGTCCCGGAGAGGATGGTTTTTCAGAGCTCTGTCCGGAAAGGAAAACGACCAGAGACGAATCGTCTCATCGTCGCAGAGGATGACCAGCCGGTAACGGCTGACAGGGGTTACAGACAGGATACGGATGGGATTCATTCAGATCACGCTCTTTCTGTCGCATGACCGGAGGCTGCCGCTCCCGGTCAGGAGAAGATTTTATGATCCCATTGTAGAAAACGATCCGTTTCGCTACAACCGATTTGTCATAATTGGTTGTTTTTATGTAAAAATTAGCACTTGACAGCCCATTAGACCGGTCAGAGGCTGAAAAAAGTCGCCTTTCCGTAAGGAAAATTACCTTTACAGAAAGACGACTCAAATGCCCTTACCGGCGTAACGTATCAGCTGCTCCCTGGTTGCCTTCAGGCGGCCACGGCTGACAGGGACGGTCTCGCCGGTAAACAGAAGCAGATTTAGCTCCTGAATCTGCTTTACATGGCCCAGATTGACCAAAAAGCTCTGGTGACAGCGGACAAATTGCTCTGACAGCTGCCGCTCCAGCTCTGCCAGCCTTCGGTAGCACTCCACCGGCCCGTTATCCGTGTGAATCAGCACCAGGCGGCCCAGAGACTCCATGTACCGGATTTCTCGCAGAGGAATGGAGAGAAGCTCTCCGCTCCTGGCTTTCAGAGAGAGCACGGCGTTGTCTATGGCGTCCAGCTCGGCGGTGGCCTTCTCCAGGGCATACAGGAGAGTGGCGGCCTTAATGGGCTTGACCAGGAAGGCGGTGGGAAAGCCGTGGAAGATGGCCTCGGAAAACTGGATATAGCCGGTGATATAGATGAACCGAATACGTGGATACCATTCCCGAAGCTGCCGGGAGACAAGGATTCCGTTGTCTGCGCCCAGCTGGATATCCATGAAAACGATGTCCGCCTCTCCGGGAGAAATGGCCAGCACCTCGTCCCGGAGAGCGTTCCAGCTGTAGACCAGCTTGATCCGATGGGGCAACTCATAGAACTGGTCGATCATGGTGGCCAGAGAGGTGCAGACCTGCCGATCGTCGTCGCAGATGATGATGCGCTGCATATCTGTATCCCCTCCCCGGTGTGCTCCCGCCTGTCGCATAGGGCGGAGCGCTGACACATTTATTATACGGAAATGGGTGAATTTGTCAATGTAAAGACACAAATGAGCACAAAAGTCAGGCTTGCCTCATACAGGGACAGCCGTGCCCTCTGTTGTAGGGAAAATTGACCGCTTCTGCACCGCTCTGGCCCAGGATTCCCTCTTTTTCCCATCTCTCCTCCCCTATAATGGGAGAGAACAGATCAGCCGCTCCCGCCGTGCCGGGGCGGATACAGAGGAGGATGCGATATGCAGCAATGGCACGCCATGTCCCCAAAGGAGGCCGCCGCCCAGCTCAAGACAGACCCCGCCCGGGGCCTCTCTCCCGGGGAGGCCCGGGCCAGGCTGGAGGAGTACGGCCCCAACCGGCTGGAGCAGACCGGGCGACGCCCCCTGCTGCTCCGCCTGTGGGAGCAGCTGAAAGACCCCATGATCCTCGTCCTGCTGGCTGCCGCCGCCCTGTCCTGGCTGGCCAGCGGCGGGGAGGATCTGCTGGACGCCCTCATCATCCTGGTCATCGTCTTGGTGAACGGGACGATCTCCATCGTCCAGGAGAGCAATGCGGAAAAGGCGCTGGAGGCCCTCCGGGAGATGGCGGCGCCCCAGGCCAGCGTCCTCCGGGGTGGCAGGCTCACCCGGATCGACGCCGCTCTGCTGGTGCCGGGAGATCTTATCCGCCTGGAGGCGGGAGACCTGGTTCCGGCGGACGCCCGGCTGGTGGAGGCGGCGGGCCTCCGGACGGACGAGTCCGCTATCACCGGGGAGTCGGTACCGGTGGAGAAGCGGGCGGAGGTCACCCTGGCGGGGGACACCCCTCTTGGAGATCGGGTCAACCTGCTCATCGGCTCTACCGTCGTCACCGGGGGCCGGGGAACGGCCCTGGTGGTGGAGACGGGGATGCGCACCGAGGTGGGACGTATTGCCGCCCTGCTCCAGAACCAGGAGCAGGGAGAGACGCCTCTCCAGCGGAAGATGGGGGAGATTTCCAAGTCCCTCTCTTTTCTCTGCGTGGCCGCCTGCGCCGTCATGTTCGGGGTAGGACTGCTCCAGGGAAAGGAGCTGTTGTCCATGTTCCTCATCGCCGTCTCCCTGGCGGTGGCCGCCATCCCCGAAGGACTGCCCGCCATCGTCACCATTGTTCTGGCCCTGGGGGTTCAGCGGATGGCGGGGCAGCACGCCATTGTGAAAAAGCTCCCTGCTGTCGAGACCCTGGGCTGCGCCAGCGTCATCTGCTCGGACAAGACGGGGACGCTGACGAAAAACCAGATGACCGTCACCCAGATCTGGACGGCCAGCGGCAAGGGAGAGCAGCTGGCCCTCTCAATCGGGACCCTGTGCAGCGACTCCGTTTCCCGGCCGGACGGCACCTTCTCCGGCGACCCTACGGAAAACGCCATCGTCGCCGCCGCCCAGAGCCGGGGCATCCGAAAGGGGGAGCTGGAGGAGGAGTTCCCTCGCCGGGCAGAGCTGCCCTTTGACGCAGACCGGAAGCTCATGTCCACCATCCATCCCAGCCCGGCTGGAGGCTACCGGGTGATGGTCAAGGGCGCTCCCGACCTGCTGCTCCGGCGGTGCACCTCCTATTTGGATCGGGGCGTCCGCCCGCTGGACGAAGGGGCCAGAGTGACGGCAGAGACTGCCAACCGCCTGATGGCGGCACAGGCCCTCCGGGTGATCGGGGTGGCCTACCGGGAGCTGGAGCGCATCCCTGGCCAGCTCACCCCGGAGACGGTGGAGCGGGAGCTGATTTTCGTGGGCCTGATCGGGATGATGGATCCGCCCCGGCCGGAGGTGCGGGAGGCGGTGGCCGTCTGCCGCCACGGGGGCATCCGCCCGGTGATGATTACCGGCGACCACAGACTTACCGCCATTGCTGTGGCCAGGGAGCTGGATATCTACCGGGAGGGCTCCACCGCCCTCACCGGGGCGGAGCTGGACTTTATGCCCCAGGAGCTGTTGGAGGAGCAGGTGGGCCGCTGTGCCGTCTACGCCCGGGTCACTCCGGAGCACAAGCTGCGCATCGTCCAGGCCCTCCAGAGGCAGGGGGAGATCGTGGCCATGACCGGGGACGGCGTCAACGACGCCCCGGCATTAAAGGCGGCAGACATCGGCTGCGCCATGGGTATCACGGGAACGGATGTGGCCAAGGGTGCGGCGGATATGGTGCTCACCGATGACAACTTCTCCACCATCGTCTCCGCCGTGGAGCAGGGACGGGGCATCTATGCCAACATCCGAAAGGCCATCCACTATCTGCTCTCCTGCAACATCGGGGAAATTTTCACCGTTTTCATCGCCACGGTGTGCAATTTCCATCAGACGCCTCTGGTGCCCGTGCAGCTGTTGTGGCTCAATCTGGTCACCGACTCCCTTCCTGCCCTGGCCCTGGGGGTGGAGCCGGTGGAGGCGGGGGTGATGGATCAGCCGCCCCGCTCCGGAAAGGAGCCGCTGTTCACCGGCCCCTTTGCCTTCCAGCTCGTCTGGCAGGGGCTGATGGTGGGGCTGGTGACTCTGGCGGCCTATTTTCTGGGGGAGTACATCCTCTCCGACCCGGGGGAGGCCTATCAGGCGGCCAACACCATGGCCTTCGCCACTCTGACCCTGTGCCAGCTGTTTCACGCCTTTGACGTGCGCAGCGACCGGGCCTCCCTTTTGCAGATCGGCGTGCTCTCCAACCCGGCCATGAACCGGGCGTTCCTCATCGGTCTGCTGCTCCAGCTCTCCGTCCTGCTGTTGCCGCCTCTCCAGTCCGTGTTTTCCGTGGTGCCCCTCTCCCCCGGCGAGTGGGGAGCGGTGCTGGTGCTGTCCCTGCTGCCCCTGCCCCTCTGCGAGGGGGTGAAGCAGATACAGCGGCGGCGGACGGCAGAGTGCGCACCAAAGTCCAATGGTATGAAGTCAAGTAGGAAATTGAAGAAAAAATTGATTGAAATCG
>JAJPWY010000004.1 GCA_021205725.1 Clostridiales bacterium | reverse complement strand
TGGTTGCCTGAATTACCCTTGACAAAGGCCACCGCAGTCTGCGAATATCAGGCAGACTACGGCGGCAAATGAGACAAACCTCTTTTGATTATGTGGGGGGAAAACTTACGCTGTTAGTTGCATGGCCTACTGCTCCAGCAGTTCCAGCGTACAGGCCCGGGTGTCGCTCTCACGGATGGCCGCCCGGAGAGGCAGCACGCTGGCGGGAGAGACGCTGAGCTCGTCGATACCGATGGCCAGGAAGGTGGGCAGCAGGGAGAGGTCTGCCCCCAGCTCGCCGCAGATGCCGATCCAGATGCCAGCCTCGTGGGCGGCATCGGCGGCCATTTTCAGTGCCCGCAGGATAGCCGGGTGGTGGGGGACGAAGAACTTGCCCAAGTCGTTGCACTGACGGTCACAGGCCAGGGTATACTGGGTCAGGTCGTTGGTACCCACGGAGAAGAAGTCCACCAGCTTCGCCAGATCGTGAGCCATGAAGATGGAGGCGGGGGTCTCGATCATAATGCCGATCTCGGTTTCCGGATTGAAGGGGATGCCCTCCTGGGTCAGCTCCGCCATGACGCTCTTGCAGGCCCGCTTGCACTCCTTCACTTCCCAGACAGAGGTGATCATGGGGAACATGATAGCCACCTTGCCGTAGGCGGAGGCCCGGTACAGCGCCCGCAGCTGGGTGCGGAACCCCTCCGGCCGGTTCAGGCAGATACGAATGGCCCGGAGGCCCATAGCGGGATTCTCCTCTTTGGTCAGGTGGAAGTAGTCCACCTGCTTGTCTGCGCCGATGTCCAGGGTGCGGATGATGACCCGTTTGCCGTTCATGGCCTCGGCCACCGACTTGTACGCCTGGAACTGCTCCTCCTCAGTGGGGTAGTCGCTGGCCGCCAGGTACAGGAACTCGGAGCGGAACAGGCCGATGCCCTGGCCGTCGTTGGCGAGGACGGCGCTGACATCCTCCGGAGAGCCGATGTTGCAGTAGAGCTTGATGTGCCGCCCGTCCAGGGTCACGTCCTCCTGACCCTTCATGGTCTGCATCAGCTCCCGCATCTGCTCCTGCTTGGCCAGCTTTTCCCGGAAGGATTGGAGGGTCAGCTCGTCTGGTTCCAGCACGACCTTGCCGGTCTCGCCGTCGATGTAGGCCGTCCGGCCCTCATAGCTCTGCTTCAAAGCGTCCCCCAGGCCGCAGATGGCGGGAATGCCCATCGTACGGGCCAGGATCGCCGTATGGCTGTTGCCGGAGCCGCCCTGAGTGATGAAGCCGAGGATTTTGCTCTTGTCCAGCTGGAGGGTCTCCGAGGGGGCCAGATCGTCGGCGGCCAGGATGACCGGCTCCTCCGAGTCGATGCCGCCCTCCACAACCCCCATGAGGTTGTTCAGGATACGCCGGGTGACATCCTTGATGTCGGCGGCTCTGGCCTGCATATACTCGTCATCCATGGCGCCAAACATGGCGGCGAACTGCTCTCCCGCCTGGCCGACGGCATACTCGACGTTGCAGTGTTCCTCCTCCAGTGCGGACAGGATACAGTCCACATAGTCCTCGTCCTCCACGAACATGGCGTGGGTCTCAAAGAGGACGGCGGATTCGTCCCCCGCCTCTGCCCGACATTGTTCCGCCAGCGCTTCCAGCTGTGCCATGGACTTCTCCTGGGCCTGAGCCAGACGGCTTTTTTCGTTTTCTATGTCATCTGCGGTATAATGGGGAATCTCTTCGGAGCTGCGCCGAAAGAAATACAGCGGCCCGCTGGTCACGCCCTTAGACACGCCCTTGCCCTGCATCAAAATCATATTGTTCCCTCCCATCGAATCATTTTTGGCGAAGGGCGGGCGTATGATTCTTATGCGCCCGCTCTATTTTTAGAGGTTGGCCTCCAGAAATGCCTTCATTCCGGAGAGAGCGGCAGCCTCGTCGCCGCCGTCGGCGGAGACGGTGATCTCATCGCCGCCCTTGACCCCCAGGCTCATCAGCTTCATCAGTTGTCCCGCCTTGACGGTCTGGCCGCCCTTGGAGATGGTGACGACGGTGGGGGCATAGCTCTTGGCCTGCTTTGCCAGCAGCCCGGCGGGGCGGGCGTGGATGCCCAGAGGGTCGGTGATCACATAGGTAAACTGTTTCATAGCAATTGCCTCCTTGCATGATGTTGATAAATGATTTTGAACGGACAGCTACATCCGTGATGTACAGGTATGTCGGCTGCGGCTGACAGATATGCGAACCATAGCCAAATGCCGCCGCTTCTTCTGCCATTGGCTGGGGTGTCAGTCCAAATCTTCCCCATTGCTGGCAATCACCTTTTTGTACCAGTCGAAGGATTTCTTCTTTGTCCGGCGCAGGGTGCCGTGCCCCTCGTCGTCCAAGTCCACGTAGACAAAGCCGTAGCGCTTTTTCATCTCGCCGGTGGAGGCGGAGACCAGGTCGATGGGTCCCCATGTAGTATACCCCAACAGCTCCACGCCGTCCAGCTCAATGGCGTCCCTTATGGCCTTGATATGCTCCCGCAAATAGGCAATGCGGTAATCGTCCTCCACAGAACCGTTCTCGTCCGGAGTGTCACCAGCCCCTTGAACCGGGTGAACAGCACCGGCACCAAACGCTTGTAAAACTCGATGAGCTTGGGATTTTTCCACCCGCCGTATTGCTCGATCAGATGGATGGGGCAGTCGAAATGGGTGATGGTGACCAGCGGCTCGATGTGGTATTTCCGGCACTCCCAGCATATAGTGTTCATGCCGGTGGACAGGGTGTTGAAGACGGTGCTCATAACAGGGCCAATGACCAGCACAAAGACAGGCGCCAGCATCATTTGCAACATCTGAGGAATGAACTTTTTGCCCAGCTTCTCCGGCTTACTGGCCAGGAATCCTGCCAGAACGATGGGGAGTAATGTGCTGGAATAGATGCCGAGGCCACGCTGATGCCCAGGAACTTGATGCTCTCCTCTGCGGACACCGCTGTGACCAGGTCAGGGTAGACCAGTGCCCCGCCGATCACGGCGGTGACATAGGAATTGCAGTCGAACACCTTGCCACCGGTGAAGCCCACGATGATGGGCATGAAGTACAGGACGGAGTCCGCCGCTGCATACAGTACCTGGGGTTGTTTGACAGACTGACCCCTCCGGGAGATTTCTCTCCCGGAGGGGCCTTTTTGCTTAGGGAAGCAGAGGATGTCTTTACTTGGCGGCGTTCTCGGCTTTCCACTTTTTCATCTTGCCGTGGCGGCGGACGAAGTAGAGGACGCACAGGGCCACCAGGGCCACGTCTACCACGCCGACGGTGATGTACAGCCAGTAGGCCACGGGGGTGGCGCTGACCTCCTCGCCCACGCTGTTGGCGGCGGTGTAGAGGATGTTGTGGGTGGCGGTGCGGAGAGCCTGCTGTCCGGAGTTGGTGCCGGTCAGAGCCTCGGTGGGGGACTGGATGTTGGCCAGGGACAGGATCAGGTCGTTGCCGGAGGCGATGGCCCGGTCGATGTTCACATAGGAGAGCTGGAAGATGCAGTCGGTGATGACGGTGCCCTCAAAGCCCCACTCATCCCGGAGGACGGTGTTGAGCAGCGCAGAGTTCTCGGCGGCGCAGGTGGCGCCCAGGCGGTTGTAGGAGGACATGATGCCCCGGGTGCCGCCCTCTTTCACGGCGATCTCAAAGGCCTTGAAGTAAATTTCCCGCATGGCCTGCTCGTTGACCCAGGTCAGCAGACCGCCGGAATCCCGGTTGGACTCCTGGTCGTTGACGGCGAAGTGCTTGCAGTAGGTGGTCACGCCCTGGGACTGGATGCCCTGCACCTCAGCAGCGGCCATCTTGCCGGAGTGGACGCCGTCCTCGGAGTAGTACTCATAGTTCCGGCCGGAGAAGGGAGAGCGGTGGATGTTCATGGCGGGGGCGTACAGGGCGGCCACCTCCATGGCGATGGCCTCCTGAGCGAAGGTCACGCCCATCTCATAGGCCAGGTCGGTGTTCCAGGTGCAGGCCAGGACGGACTGGGCGCAGTACTGGGTGCCGGTGGTGCCCGCCATAATGTTGTTGATGCCGTTGGGGCCGTCCACCTCCACATAGGCGGACTTGCCTACAGAGGCTACAGACTGGGTGGCCCAGCCGCCGTTGGAGACCAGGTTCACCATCTCGTCCACGGAGACCTGCTCCAGCAGCTCGTCCCACAGGGGGTCGTCATAGTCCAGCCCGGCCACGTCCTCCAGAGTCAGGCCGTGGTCGGCCACTACGATGGCCTCGGCGCTCTCGTCGGTGGGGATGGAGGTGTCGTTGATGACGGCCAGGGTCTCCTCAGAGGCCTCCCGGCTGAAAGCGGCCCGCTCGGTGGGGAAGGTGCCCTCCCAGTCGGCCCGGGTCAGGTAGGTGGTGCACTCGCCGAAGCTGACGTCGTCGAACTGGTTGACTGCGGCGATGTTGTCGGTGGAGCGGGCGCCGTCGTTCTCGTCGTTGTAGATGACGTCGGCGTCCACGGTGACGGTGCGGCTGTCGATGAGGTCGTGGGAGTTGTTCATGAGCTTGATCTCATACTCACCGGCCTCCAGGACGTAAGCGCCGCCCTCGGCCTTGATGCCGGAGTAGTCATAGGAAGCCATGTCCTCATAGAGGAAGCTGATGGTGATCGTCTCGCTTGCGCCGGGCTCCAGGGCCTCCGTCTTGTCGAAATCCGCCAGGACGACCTCGCTCTTCTCGATGCCGCCCACGGTGTAGGGGGCGGTGTAGTAGATCTGGACCACGTCCTTGCCCGCCACGGAGCCGATGTTGGTGACGGTGACATCCACGGTGATGGTGGTGCCGTCGTCGGTGAAATTGGTGATCTCCTGCTCAAAGGTGGTGTAGCTCAGGCCGTAGCCGAAGGGGTACTGGACGGTGGTGTCGTAGTCGATAAAGCTGTCCACCGCCGCCGTCTCATAGTAGCGGTAGCCCACATAGATGCCCTCGATGTAGTCCACAT
>JAJPWY010000070.1 GCA_021205725.1 Clostridiales bacterium | reverse complement strand
GGGGGTGGCCCGGGGGGTGGACTTCTTCGACTGCGTCATGCCCGCCCGCAACGCCCGCCACGGCAAGCTGTTCACCTGGAACGGAACCATCAACATCAAAAACGAGAAATACAAGCTGGACGAGCGGCCCATCGAGGAGGGGTGCCAGTGCCCCACCTGCCGGAGCCACTCCCGGGCCTACCTCCGTCACCTGTTCAAGGCGGAGGAGATGCTGGCCATGCGCCTGGCCGTGACCCACAACCTCTGGTTCTACAATCATCTGATGGGGGCCATCCGGGACGCCCTGGACGAGGGGACGTTCGACCGGTTCCGGGCGGAATATTCTCCCCGCCTGGAGATGCGGCTGTGAAACCGGGCGACAGGACGCATGCCGGGCCGAAAAAACGGGGTTAACACCGGAAAATTTTTCAAAGGCCTTGAATCATATCGGGTTTTCCGGTATAATGACCACATTATGTCGGGAGAGACCCGAGCACAGTGGAGGTACAGATTACTATGGATGAGAGTTTGGTTAGCGGTATTGTAATGCTGGTCGTCATGATCGCCATTTTCTATTTTATGCTGATTCGGCCCGAGAACAAGCGGAAGAAAGAGGCCACGGAGATGCGCAACAGCCTGGCGATCGGCGATGAGATCACCACCATCGGCGGCATCGTGGGCACGATTTGCGCCGTCAAGACGAACAGCATCGTCATCGAGACCGGGGCCGACCGGGTCCGCCTGGAGCTGATGAAGTGGTCCGTCTCCAGCAAGGGCGTTCAGATCTCGGAGGATGAAAAAGCATCTGAGAGCCAGAAGGCCGCCGATGCCAAGAAGTCGGACAGCAAGAAGTAAGACGCCAATTCCAGAACGCATAAACCCGCCCTCCCGGCATATCCTTTCCCAAAAGGATGACGGGAGGGTGTTTTTATGCCGCAGGAACGGACAACGGAGGCGTCTCCGGGAACGGTCGTCACCGCACTTCTGGCGGGCGGAGCCATTGCCCTGGGGGTCACGCTGTTTCTCATGGCGCTGACCGCGTGGCTGATCGCCGGGGGGTCGATGGGAGAGGAATGGGCCGGCCGGGCCGGGATGGTCGGGGCAGCGTTGGGCTGCCTGGTGGGAGGAAGGTACGCCATCGGCTCTGTGCGCAGCCGGGCGCTGCTGGTGGGCCTGGGGACGGCAGCGTTGTTTCTGCTCCTGTGGCTGGGGGCGGGACTGCTCCTTCCGGAGAGCGGCGGCGGAAGCGGACTGGTCCCTCTGATGGTTGCCGCCCTGGGAGGCGGAGCGGCCAGCGGGCTGTTCTCCGCATTTCACAAAAAACGGAGAAAATGATTGAAATGCCCGGGATGAAGTGATATAATGAGGCCACTGGATATGACGAGAGGCTGAAAAGGCCGTTTCCAGATGCGAGATCGTACAGAGGAGGGGAAACCATGAAGCACATTAAGACCCTGAACGGCGCGACCCTGAAGAAGAGCGCCTCCTATGGCGGCTGCGGCGAGTGCCAGACTTCCTGCCAGTCTGCCTGCAAGACCTCTTGCACCGTTGCCAACCAGCAGTGCGAAAACCAGAAGTGATCTCCGACCGCAGCGGATCTTTTGGAGACGTATGGACACATTGGAGCTTCCGATGTGTCCATTCTTCTGTCTGCCTGCGGCGGGAAGGGGAGGAATCAAAAATGGTACATACCTTTGTTGCGCTGGACTGCCCTATCGCCCTGGATGTGAACAGCGGCGCAGTCCATGTGCTGGACGAGACGACCTATCAGGTGCTCCGCCGGGTGGAGGAGCTGGAGTCTCTGCCGGAGCGCTGCCCGGAGGAGGTGGCGGAGGCGCTGCCCTATGCCGGGGAGGAGATCGACGAGGTCTGGTCTGAGCTGAAGGAGCTGGAGGCCCAGGGGCTTCTGTTTGCGAAGGAGGACTATATCGACCCCCGGTGGGCCTATGTGAAGGGTGCCCCGGTGAAGGCCCTCTGCCTGAACGTGGCCCACGACTGTAACCTCCGGTGCAAGTATTGCTTTGCCTCCACCGGGGATTTCGGCACAGGCCGGAAGATCATGCCCTTTGAGACGGCAAAGCGGGCCATCGACTTTGTGATTCGGAAGTCCGGCAAGCGCCGGAACATCGAGGTGGACTTCTTCGGCGGGGAGCCCCTCATGGCCTGGGATACGGTGAAAAAAACGGTGGAGTACGCCCGCTCCATCGAGGGACAATACAACAAGAATTTCCGGTTCACCATCACCACCAACGGCATGCTGCTCGATCAGGAGAAGATCGACTACATCAACCGGGAGATGAAGAACTGCGTCCTCTCTCTGGACGGACGGAAAGAGGTCAACGACGACCAGCGGCCTACCGCCGGGAGCAACGGGAGCTTCGACCGCATCGTGCCCAAGTACCAGCAGCTGGTGGCGGGCAGGGGAGACCAGGAGTACTATGCCCGGGGAACCTATACGAAAAAGCACCCGGACTTCGCTGACGACGTCCTGTACATGGCCCGGGAGCTGGGTTTCAAAAACGTCTCTGTGGAGCCTGCCACCGGAAAGCCGGGGGATCCCTACGCCATCACCGAGGCGGAGCTGGACGCCGCCCGGACGGAGTATGACAAGCTGGCCCGGGAACTGGTGGATCACCCGGAGATCAACTTCTTCCACTTCTTCGTGGATCTGCAGCAGGGCCCCTGCGTTATCAAGCGGATGCGGGGCTGCGGCGCTGGCAGCGAGTATGTTGCCGTCACGCCGGAGGGGGACATCTACCCCTGCCATCAGTTCGTGGGCAACGAGGACTTCAAAATGGGCAATGTCTACGAGGGCACCTTTGACGAGGAGTTGTCCAACACCTTTGCGGCGCTGAACATCTACACCAAGCCCGCCTGCCGGAAGTGCTGGGCCAGATTCTACTGCTCTGGCGGCTGTGCGGCCGGGGGCTACAACGAGAACGGAGACCTGAAACAGCCCTCTCACATCGCCTGCGAGCTGGAGCGGAAGCGACTGGAATGTGCCATTGCAATCAAGGCGATTCGTTCCGATTCGGCAAAATAACCAAAAACGGCAAATACAGATGGTATAATTACAGAACGTAATCAGAACCGGCCCAAAAGGGATTCGCAACCCTTTTGGGCCATATTTTGTTTTGAGATACCGAAAAGAAGCCCATATCTTGTTTTAACGGCACTGTTCGATGCCAAATCGCAAGATCATCGGTTCTGCGGTTTACATAACGATGTTTACATAAAATTTCGGCATAATAGATAAAAATGGAAGAAATCCTAAAAAAGTATTGCACAAACCCGCCCTGAAATGGTATAGTATGTATATTCCCTCAGAATCATGGGTGTATTCTGACCTTTTTACTGGTGGAGTTGACGGAGATGTGTGATTTTATGTTAGGTGTGATCGGTGCCGGGAACATGGGAGGCGCCATTTTACGGGGTGCGCTCCGGGCGAAAGTTATGTCACCGGATCAGGTCTGGATGTCAAATCCGCATACAGACAAGCTCAAACCGTTTGGTGATGTGGGCGTCCATACGACCGTCTCTAATCTGGAGGTGGTTCGCCAGGCGGATATTCTCCTTCTGGCGGTGAAGCCTCAGGTGCTCCCAGGCGTGCTGGAGGAGATCGGCCCCTGTACATCCGGGAAATGCGTGGTCTCCATCGCTGCCGGAATTTCACGGGCCTGGCTTCAGGAGCAGCTGACGGAGGCAAGGATCATCTGCGTCATGCCCAACACCCCACTGATGCTGGGGTGCGGAGCTTCCGCCATGACGGAGCAGGGGGATGTGCCGGAGGCACAGTACCGGTTCGTGCGTCAGATGTTCGAGGCCGCCGGTCTGGTAGAGACGCTCCCCGCTGACAAGATCAACGACATCATTCCGGTCAGCGGCTCCAGCCCGGCTTTCTTCTTCCGTATGGCTGCCCTGATGGTGCAGGAGGCGGAGAAACGGGGCGTTGACCCGGAGACGGCCCTCCACCTGGCGGCCAAGACGATGGAGGGCTCCGCCCGGATGCTGTTGGAGAGCGGTCACACGGCGGCGGAGCTGGAGCGCCAGGTCTGCTCTCCTGGCGGAACCACGCTGGCGGCATTGACCGCCTTTGATGAGATGGGCTTTGACCGGATGATCGGGGAAGCCTTTACCCGTTGCATCCGCCGGGCGGACGAGCTGGGAAAGTAATTCTTCTATCCATTTCTCACCTGCCATAGACTGTGGAGAGGTGAGCGAATGAACAAGCGACATTCCGACGTCCGGGTGCTGACCGTTGCCGGCTCTCCCTACCGCCTGTCCTGGCTGTTGCTGACGGCCGGGTTCCTGGTGGGAGCGGTGGCAGGCCATATGGCTGCCGGATTGGGATCGGAGCAGCTTACCCTTGTTCTGGAGCGCTGGGTAGAGGAGGCTGTCCGACAGGGGACAGAGCCGCAGCCGTTATCGCTCCTGTGGCGGGCGGCGCAGCCGGTGGGACTGGCGGCGATCCTCAGCTTTAGCGGGCTAGGGGTGGTCGGTCTGCCGGTGCTTGTGGGAGTCAGAGGGTTTCTGACAGCCTGTACGGTTTCTGCCTTTGTCCGCACCTGGGGATATCCGGGGCTGGCGGCGGGAGCAGTATGGGTCTGCGCAGAAGACGGTATCCTGCTGGCAATGCTGCTGGCGGTGGCAGTGCCGGGATGGACGGTATCCTGGGAGCTGGTTGCCGGACGGAGAAGATATACAAAGCTGCCCCGGCAGATACCGGGGCGGTGCGTGGGCTTCTGTCTGGTCGGACTGGCGCTGACGGTAGCCTACGGATATTTGGTCTGGCATTGGTTGACGCCAATGCTGTTGACCGGACAATAAACAGAAAAAGATCGAGAAGGCAAGTCATGATGCAGGTTGTGGATGAGTTTAAAAACTACTTGACAACTGAAAAGAAATCTTCTGCCAACACGGTCAGTTCCTATCTCCGTGACGTCAATCAATTCATGGATTATCTGTCCCAACGGAAGGAGGAGCTCTCCACTGTGGGTCAGGATGAGGTGCAGGAATATGCCCAGTGGCTGAGCGGACAGGGAAAGTCTGCCGCTACCGTGACCCGGGCGTTGGCTTCGCTGAAGTGCTTCTTCCGCTGGATGGTGGAGAAGGGCAAGCGAGAGGACAACCCGGTGGAGGGGGTCAAGACAGCCAAGGTGGAGCGGAAGCTGCCCAAGATCCTGACCAGCAAGGAGGTCGAGCTTCTGCTGGAGCAGCCGGAGTGCGTCGATATGAAGGGCTACCGGGATCATGCCATGCTGGAGCTGCTCTACGCCACAGGCATCCGGGTCAGTGAGCTGATCGGGCTGAATGTGGACGATGTGTTTTTGACCGCCGGATTTATCCGCTGCAAGGGTAAGGACAAGAACCGGATCATCCCCATGTATCCCACCGCATTAAAGGCGCTGACCGACTACCTCCGGGATGTGCGGCCCAAGCTGGCGGTGGAAGGGGAGGAGGCGCTGTTCGTCAACATGAACGGCACCCGGATGAGCCGTCAGGGTTTTTGGAAGCTCATCAAGTATTACGGAGAAAAGGCGGGCATCCAGTCGGAGATCACCCCCCACACCCTCCGGCACTCCTTTGCCGCCCATCTGCTGGAAAACGGGGCGGATATCCATGCCATCCAGGAGATGCTGGGCCATGCGGATGTCTCGTCCACCCAGGTCTATGCAAAGCTGGTAAATCAGCGATTGAAGGACGTCTATAACAAGGCCCATCCAAGAGCCTGAAAGTACATCATAACATAACAGGAATATGAGCCCCGTCCGGAGTGCTGAAATGTTCCATCTGCGTTTGACAGTGTTTTTGACTTTTACTGTCACTCGTAGAGGGAGCGTGTCGCAAGCTTCCGGGCGGGGCTTTCTGAGGCATCTCTGCACAGATTCGGTCTGCGGTGACGGGCTGCTGGTTTTCACCAGCCACTCTTGCGGATTTGTGGGGGTTGTCTCAAATTTTCTGTAACGTTCCGCTCACTTGTGCGTCTACTGTTCAGAAGGGGGTGAGAGAGCCTGTGGAGCCTTTCGAGGATGTGTATGACCGATATTTCCGGGACGTGTTCCGTTTTGCCTACTCCCTGTGCGGCGACACCCACCTGGCGGAGGACATTGCCCAGGAGACCTTTTTTAAGGCCCTCCGGCAGAAGGACAGCTTTCGGGGGGAGTGTAGCGTGAAGAGCTGGCTGCTCCAGATCGCCCGGAATGACTATCTCAGCCGCTGCCGGAGGGACAAACGGCTCACCTCTCTGGAGGACGCCCCGGAGCCCGTCCAGCCTGGGAGCATGGAGGAGCGGCTGCTGGATCGGGAATCCGCCATGGAGCTGCACCGCAGGCTCCACCGCCTGCCGGAGCCCTACCGGGAGGTGTTCTCCCTCCGGGTGTTCGGAGAGCTGTCCTTCGCCGACATCGGTGAGCTGTTCGGCAAGAGCGACAGCTGGGCCAGAGTGACCTTTTACCGGGCCAGATGCAAGCTAAAGGAGGAAACGACATGAAGCTGAGCTGCAATGTGATGGACGACCTGCTGCCCCTGTACGCAGACGGGGCGTGCAGTCAGGAGACGGCGGCGCTGGTGGAGGAGCATCTGGCGGACTGCCCCCGCTGCCGGTTCAGGCTGGAGCAGATGCGGGAGCCGGAGCCGTCGGAGGAGACGGTGCGGCAGCGGCAGGAGGAGGCGGAGCTGCTGGAGACCCAGACCGCCCGGGCCAGGACAAAGACCCGGCTGATCGGCCTTGCCTCCGCTGCGCTGGTGCTGCTGCTTGTCCTGTTGGTCAGCGGAATCTACCTGCTGTGGCACGAATATGTCTATGACCCCTGGTATACGGTGCCGACCTCCGCCATCGAAATCCAGGAGGCCGGGGTAGACGAGGACGGGCTGATCTGCTTTACCCTGGAGGTCAAAGAGGAAGGTCTGCTCAACTGCGGCTGGGGAACCAGTATCTATTCCGACGAGCCCAGCGTCTGCTATCTCTCCCTGACTACCACCGATGAGGTCGAGGAAAACGAGCTGTGGAGAGGCTACTGGGGAACCTTCTCCTCTGAGGAGCTGTTCCGCCGTGACGATATGACCAGCCTGTCCCAATACCAGAGTCTGACCAAAATCGTCTACCGTGACGACGACGGCAACGAGCTGGTTATCTACGACAGGGATGCCCCATAGAGACAACAAAAAGGCATCTGCCCGACAAAACGGACAGATGCCTTTTGTTTGCACTTTGCATTATTCGGCCAGGAACCGCTCCAGACGATCCAGGCCCTTTTTGATGTTCTCCATGGAGGCGGCGTAGCTCCAGCGGAGGAAGCCGTCGATGCCGAAGCCGGAGCAGGGCACCAGACAGACCAGCCCCTCCTTGAGAAAGGCGTCGCTGAAATCGTCGGCGGAGCCGATGTAGTGGCCCCGGATGGTTCGGCCCAGCTGCTCCTTGATGTTGACCATGACGTAGAAGGCTCCCTGAGGCTTGAGGCAGCTCAGGCCGGGGATGGCGTTGATGCGGTCCACCAGATAGTTCCGGCGCTGCTCGAAGGCCTGGCGCATGACCTCGGCGGAGGCCTGATCCGCCTCCAGAGCCATGGCGGAGGCCGCCTGGGTGATGGAGCAGGGGCTGCCGGTGGAATGGCTCAGGTAGTTGGAGGCAACCTTGGCGATGGTCTCGTCGCAGGCCAGATAGCCCAGCCGCCAGCCGGTCATAGCGTAGCTCTTGGAGACGCCGTTGATGAGGATGGTGCGCTGTTTGACCTCCTCGCTCAGAGAGGCCACAGAGACGAAGGTATTGTCGTCATAGACCAGCTTGTAATAGATCTCGTCAGAGAGAATATAGAGGTCGTGCTTCACGCATACCGCAGCCAGGGCCTCCAGTTCCTCCCGGGTGTAGAGCATGCCGGTGGGGTTGGAGGGGTTGTTCAACATGACGCACTTGGTATTGGGGGTGACGGCGGCCTCCAGCTTTTCGGGGGTGAGCTTGAAATCCTCCTCCTCGGTGGCCAGGACGCAGACGGGGACGCCGCCCACCATCTTCACCAGTTCCACATAGCTGACCCAGTAGGGGGCGGGGATGATGACCTCGTCTCCCGGATTCACCAGGGTACGGAGGGCGATGTAGACGCAGTGCTTGGCGCCGGAGGAGCAGACGATCTGAGGTGGCTCGTAGTACAGACCCAGATCCTCCTTTAGCCGGTCGCAGATGGCGATTTTCAGATCCATGGTGCCGGAGGCGGGGGTGTAGCGGGTCTGGTTGTGGATAATGGCCTCCACAGCGGCCAGCTTGATGTGATCCGGCGTGGGGAAGTCCGGCTCCCCGGCGGCAAAGCCCAGCACGTCCACACCGTTGGCCTTCATCTCCTTATAGAGAGCGTCCAGAGCCATGGTGGTGGATGCCTGGACATTTGATGCAATGGAAGAAATGGGTTTCAAGCGGATTACCTCCCAATCATTTTCTCGTGGTTTAGTATACTGCTTTTCTTGCATCTCTGCAAGTCCAAAACGGCAAAAACGGCGAAAAAATGAAAGAGAAGCCTGTCAGAGTTTCATGTTTTGGGAATACTGACCAAGACCGTACGGCAGGATTTTGCAGGGCGGGAGGAATTTCCTGCAAAACAGGGAAGTATCTGCGGATTCCTTGGCTCCATGCCTCAAAGAGGGAGCCAAGGGGGTTGCACCTAACCCTTGCCTCCCTCCGTGAGGGAGGTGGCACGGCGTCAGCCGTGACGGAGGGAGAGCAGCAGGCACCTACAACAAGATAAGCACCATCGGCGAATTCATCGGGAGTCAGTACGAATTAGCCGATGGATTTCTGACAAACACTAGCCCCTACCGCGCTCCCTCAGTCTGTCCTTCGGGCAGCCAGCTCTACCGCCTGACGGCGGCACTTCGCCTCAAAGAGGGAGCCGAGAGGGCCGTCCACCGCATTTGATTTCCACAATAACCCCTTTTCCCCACTTGTTGAACAGAGACAAATGTGCTATACTTTAATCTGTATGAATACGTCCCGCCCTGCGGGACGGTATGAAGGAGTGTAATCCATGAAGATCGTGGTTTTGGCGGGAGGCCTGTCGGGAGAACGGAACGTCTCCCTCTCCTCCGGGGTCATGGTGGCTCAGGCCCTCCGAGGCAACGGGCATGAGGTGGCGCTGGTGGATATGTTCTTCGGTCTGGAAGGCTGCACCGACAGCCTGGAGAGCCGGTTCCAGGCGCCCCTTCCCCTCCAGTGGCGTCGTGTGGCGGCGGAGGCCCCCGACCTGAAGGCGGTGCGTGCCAGCCGGAAGGACAAAAGCCCCTCCCTCTTTGGCCCCGGCGTGCTGGAGCTGTGCCGCATGGCGGACATCGTCTATCTGGCCCTTCACGGAGACGTGGGGGAGAACGGCAGCGTACAGGCAGCCCTTGACCTGATGGGCATCCCCTACACCGGCTCCGGCTCCTTTCCCAGCGCCATCGCCATGGATAAGGATCTGACCAAGCGTGTCATAGCCGACACAGGAGTTAAAACCCCGGCCTGGCGCAAGGTGGTATATACCGCAGTAGATATCCCTACTCTGGTGGAGGAGACCGCCCTGCCGGTGGTGGTGAAGCCTCTGGACTCCGGCTCCTCTATCGGCGTGGCCATCGCCTCCACGAAGGAGGAGTTGCAGGCCGCCCTGACGGACTGCCTGAACTACGGCGGACGGGTGGTGCTGGAGCAGTACATCCAGGGCCGGGAGATCCAGATGGCCTGGCTGGAGGGCCACGTTCTCCCCTCCATCGAGATCATCCCCAAGGAGGGCTTTTACGACTACAAGAACAAGTATCAGCCCGGGGCCACCGTGGAGATCACCCCCTCTCCCATCCCAGCCGAGTGGGAGGAGCGGATCGCCAGAGACACGAAAACGGTGTTTGAGACGGTGGGGCTCTCCGTCTACGCCCGGGCGGACTTTATCGTCACCCCGGACGGCACCCCCTGGTTTTTGGAGATCAACACCCTGCCTGGGATGACCCCTACCAGCCTGGTGCCCCAGGAGGCCCAGGCCGCAGGCATCGGCTACGGCGATCTGTGCGAGATCGTCATCAAACAGTCCCTGAAGGCCAGAGGCCGGGAGAGAGAGGAATAAGGACAGATGGAATCGATCACAGTTGCAGAGCTTCTGACCGCCGTCAACGGCGAGCTGCTCCAGCCCTACGACGAGCAAACGTCTTTTGCCCAGGTGGACACGGACAGCCGGAGCATCACCCCCGGCTCCCTCTTTATCCCCCTGGTGGGGGAGACCTTCGACGGTCACAGGTATCTGGATCAGGCCCTGGAGCAGGGTGCGGCGGGCTGTCTGACTCAGATGCCCATGGAGACCTATCGCCCCGACCGGTTCTATGTTCTGGTGGAGGACACCACCACCGCCCTGGGGGATCTGGCCCGGTACTACCGGAGCCGGTTCGACATCAGAGTGATCGGCATCACCGGCAGCGTGGGCAAGACCACCACCAAGGATATGGTGGCCTCGGTGCTCAGCCGGAAGTACAACGTCCTCAAGACCCAGGGAAACTATAACAACAACATTGGCGTGCCCAAGACCCTCTTTGGCCTGAACGCCTCCCATCAGGTGGCGGTGGTGGAGATGGGCATGAACCACATGGGGGAGATCGACTATCTCACCCGCATCGCTCAGCCGGACATCGCCATCATCACCAACATCGGGGACGCCCACATCGAGAACCTGGGCAGCCGGGAGAACACCCTCCAGGCCAAGGCGGAGATTTTCAACGGCATGCAGCCGGAGGGGATGGCGGTGCTCAACGGGGACGACCCGCTGCTGACCAAGCTGGACGGAGTGCTCATCCACCCCATCACCTGGTACGGGGAGAGCGACCGCTGCACCTTCCGCTGCACCTCCATCACCGAGACGGGCCGGGATTGTATGGCTCTGGAGGCGGAGACCCCGGAGGGGAGCCTCGCCGCCACCATCCACTGTCTGGGCCGGCACCTGCTGTACCCCGCCCTGTCTGCGGCGGCGGTGGGTAGCCTGCTGGGGATGACCAACGAGGAGATCCGGGCAGGCATCGAGGACTTCGTTCCCACCAAAATGCGGATGGATGTGGTGCGCTGTCCGGGAAACGTGACCATCCTCAACGACACCTATAACGCTAATCCCCAGTCCATGCGGGCGGCAGTGGACGTGCTGGTAAACTACTCCGGCAGCAGCCGCATCGCTGTTCTGGGGGATATGCTGGAGCTGGGGGATCTGGGCCCTGTCCTCCATGAGAGCGTGGGCGCCTTTGTGGGAGCCTCTACGGTGGACTGCCTCATCACGGTGGGCAAGCTGGGGGCCTATATCGCCCAGGGCGCCCGGGAGACAGGTATGGAGCGGGTCTACGACTGCCCGGACAAGGAGAGCGCCAAGGTGGTTTTGGCCCAAGTGCTCCAGTCCGGCTCCGTCGTCCTGTGCAAGGCCAGTCGTGGTATGAAATTTGAGGAGCTGGTGGACTACCTGAAACGGCTCGCCGCCAGCGAGTGATACTGTATGATCGATATTACCGTACAAAATCTGGTCAAATCCTTCGAGGTGGGGGAGAACCTGCTGGATGGATTGACCTTTCAGGTGAACTCGGGAGAACGGGTGGGCATCCTGGGCAAAAACGGCTGCGGCAAGACCACCCTGTTTAAAATCATCACCGGGGAGTACGACTGGGACGAGGGCCAGGTGACGGTGGCCCCGGGGAAAAAGGTGGGGCTCATCTCCCAGATTCCCCATTACCCCCAGGGCTACTCGGTGGAGGATGTGCTGGACACCGCCTTTCGCCACCTCCAACAGGCAGAGCGGGAGCTGGCCGACCTGGAGGAGCGGATGTCCCGGGGAGACGCAGACCGGGAGACCCTGGCCCGGTACGACAGCCTGTCCCAGTCCTACCTGACCGCCGGAGGCTACAGCACCCAGGTTCAGAAGGGGAAGGTATGTAACGGCCTCCAGATCTCCCAGGAGATGCGGCAACAGCCCTTTGACGAGCTCTCCGGCGGGGAAAAGACCCGGGTGAACCTGGCCCGTCTCATCCTGGAGGACACGGACATCCTGCTCCTGGACGAGCCGACGAACCACCTGGATCTCCGGGCCACAGAATGGCTGGAGGAATATCTGGACTCCTTCCGGGGCACCGTCCTGGCCATCTCCCACGACCGGTATTTCCTGGATCGGGTGGTCAAACGCATCATAGAGATCGACCAGGGGAGGGCCAGCTTTTACTCCGGCAACTATTCCTTCTATGTGGTGGAGAAGGAGCGCCGCTATCAGGAGCAGCTCCGCCAGTACGAGAAGGAGCAGGCCAAGGTGGCCCAGCTGGAGGAGGCCGCCGAAAAAATGCGGATGTGGGCCTTCAAGGGGATGGACAAGACCTATAAACGGGTGTTCTCCATGGAAAAGCGCATCCAGCGGCTCCAGACCCAGGATAAGCCTATCGGCCCGGAAAAGGCCATGACCGTGGGCTTTGGAGAGCGGGAGTTCCGGGGAGATATGCTCTTCACCGTCTCCAACCTCTCCAAGTCCTTCGGGGAGCGGGCTCTGTTCTCCGACTGGAGCGCGGAGGTTCTGGGAGGCGAGCGCATTGCCCTCTTAGGGGACAACGGCACCGGCAAGACCACCTTTCTGAAAATTCTCCTGGGGGACGAGACGCCGGACACCGGCAAGATACGCTTTGGCCCCACCGTCAAGACGGGGTATCTCCCTCAGATCGTCCGGTTCGACCACCCGGAGCGGAATCTGGTGGACACCCTCATCTGGGAGGACAACTGCTCCGCTCAGGAGGCTAGGGATCGGCTGGGGGCCTTCCGCTTCCGGGGAGAGGACGTGTTCAAGCCAGTGGGGGCCCTCTCCGGCGGGGAGTTGTCCCGGCTCAAGCTGTGCCAGCTCATGGCAAAGAACATCAACCTCCTGGTGCTGGACGAGCCCACCAACCATCTGGACATCGCCTCCCGGGAGTGGATCGAAAACGCCGTGGAGGCCTACGAGGGGGCGCTGCTCTTCGTCTCCCATGACCGGTACTTCATCAACCGCTTCGCCACCCGTATCTGGATGCTGGAGGACGGGAGGATCACCGATTTCCGGGGCAATTACGAGCTCTGGCAGCAGAAAAAGGCCCGGGAGCTGGAGCTGCGCAACGCCGTGAAGCCCCAGCAGTCGGAGAAAAAGCCCCGGAAGGAGAAGCCCACCGGCGGCACCAAACAGCTGGAAAAGGAGCTACGGGCCACGGAGCGGCAGATACAGCGTCTGGAGGAACAGAACGCCTCCCTCACCGATGAGATGGAGGCCAACGCCTCAGACTATAAAAAGCTCCAGGAGCTGACGCAGCAGCAGTCCGCCCTGGAGACGGAGCTGACGGAGGCATACGAGCGATGGGAAAGCCTGTCCGAACGCCTGGGAGGGTGAGAACAGTGACCCACATCCTGTTGGGCCTGCTCCTGGTGGGCCTCGGGTGTTTTCTGGTACTGGAGGGGATCGTCATCGCCGGTTCCCGCAGCGATTTGAAGGACGACCCGGACGCCGTCATCATCCTGGGCTGTAAAATCTGGGGAGAGGAGCCCTCTCCCGCCCTCCGGCGGCGGCTGGACACCGCTCTGGACTATCTGGAGGAGCTGGAGAGCCGGGGTGTCTGTCCCGTCATCGTGGTCAGCGGCGGCCAGGGGGACGATGAGCCCATCAGTGAGGCACAGTCCATGGCGGACTATCTGACCGCCCACGGAGTAGACGAGAGCCGTATCCTTCTGGAGGATCGGTCCACCAACACCCTGGAAAACCTGAAATACTCGTCGGCGCTGCTGGCAGAGCAGGGGATAGACGGGGGACACCTGACCGTCGTCTCCAACGGCTTCCATCTGACCCGGGTACGGCTGCTGGCGGAACGGCTGGGGCTGGACTGCTCCACATTGAGCGCCCCTATGCCGGACTGGCCTTCCCGCATCTACTCCACCGTCCGGGAGGCCTTTGCCCTGGTGAAGTCCTTCCTTTTGGATCGATAAGGCTTACTATTCACAGAAGTGGTACGACAAGAGGCACTATGCAAGATAAACTGGAACAACTAGACCAGCGCTACAGCGCCCTCCAGGCCAGGCTCTCCGCTCCGGAGACCTACAGCGACGCCGGGGAGGTCGCCCGACTCAACCGGGAGCTGGCGGAGATCGAGGAGGTCGTGCAGACCTATCGGCAGCGGCAGGCGGCCCAGGCCGCCATCGACGCCGCCCAGGAGCTGCTCAATGAGCCCGATCAGGAGCTGCGGGAACTGGCCCGGGAGGAGCTGCGGGAGGGGAAAGAGCGGCTGGAGGATCTCAACCGCCGGCTGCAGCTGTTGCTGCTCCCCAAAGACCCCAATGATGACAAGCCTGTCATCGTGGAGATACGGGCAGGGGTCGGGGGAGAGGAGGCGGCCCTGTTCGCCCACTCCCTCTACCGGATGTACGCCATGTACGCCGACCGGAAGGGCTGGCAGCTCCAGGTGGTCAGCGCCAACGAGACGGAGCTGGGGGGCGTCCGGGAGCTGATCTTCACCATCGAGACCCCCGGGGCCTACTCCCGGATGAAGTTCGAGAGCGGCGTCCACCGGGTCCAGCGGGTGCCGGAGACGGAGTCCGGCGGCCGCATCCACACCTCCACCGCTACCGTGGCAGTTCTGCCCCAGGTGGACGAGGTGGACTTCCAGCTGGATCGGAAGGATCTGCGCATAGATACCTTCCGCTCCTCCGGGGCGGGGGGACAGCACATCAACAAGACCTCCTCCGCCATCCGGGTGACCCATCTCCCCACTGGCATGGTGGTGGAGTGCCAGGATCAGCGGAGCCAGCTGCAAAACAAGGAGAAGGCCCTTCAAATTCTACGCTCCCGCCTCTGGCAGCAGAAGGCCCAGGAGCAGGCGGACTCCGTTTCCCAGGAGCGGAGGAGCCAGGTGGGGGCCGGTATGCGCAACGAGAAGATACGCACTTACAATTTTTCCCAGGATCGGGTGACCGACCACCGTATCGGCCTGACCCTCTACCAGATCGACAGCGTCATGGACGGGGACCTGGACGGCATCATCGACGCCCTGGCCGCCGCTCGGCAGGCGGAGCTGCTGGCTGAGCTGGGAAGGTGACTACTTCCCCTTATTCTCCCCCGACAGGGGCTATCACAGAGAAAGAAGACCTGCTCATGCAGACAAAACTGTTTTCCATCCCCTCCCCAGAGGGGCATGAGGCGGAGATCGCCCAGGCCGCCCGGCTGCTCCGGGAGGGGCAGCTGGTGGGGCTGCCCACCGAGACGGTCTACGGCCTGGGGGCGGACGCCCTGAACGCAACCGCCGTGGCTGCCATCTACCGGGCCAAGGGGCGTCCCTCGGACAATCCGCTCATCATTCATGTGGTGAACGACATCGCCTGGCTGGATCGTTACTGCCGGGACATCCCGCCCCTGGCCTATGAGCTGGCGGAGACCTTCTGGCCCGGGCCGCTGACCATGATTTTGAAACGGAATCCCATCGTTCCCGACCGTACCACCGGCGGACTGGACACGGTGGGCATCCGCTGCCCGGATCATCCCGTGACCCAGGCCATCATCCGGGCGGTAGACCGGCCCATCGCCGCACCCTCCGCCAACACCTCCGGCCGACCCAGCTGCACCACCGCAGCCCAGGTGCTGGAGGACGTGGGGGGGAAGATCGCCGGTGTGGTGGACGGCGGGCCCTGCCAGGTGGGGGTGGAGTCTACCATCCTGGACCTGACCGTCACCCCGCCCCGGCTGCTTCGACCCGGCGGGATGCCTCTGGAGGCGCTGGAGGAGGTCTGCGGGGAGATACAGATCGACCCCGCCGTTCAGCGCCAGATGGGAGCCACCGAGCGCCCCAGAGCGCCGGGGATGAAGTACCGGCACTATGCCCCCAAAGCCCCCGTCACCGTCTACGAGGGAACGCCGGAGGCTACGGCAGCCGCTATCGCCCGGGCTGCAGGCCCGGGCACCGGGGTCATCTGCTTTGAGGAGTATCGGGATCGTTTCCCCAGATCTGTGACTGCCTCCCTGGGCCCCGTAGGAGACAAGCGGGAGCAGGCCCGGCGGGTGTTCTCCGCCCTCCGCTCTTTTGACCGGACCAACGTGAAGGAGATTCTGGCCCAGTGTCCCGACCGTCGGGGGCTGGGACTGGCGGTAGGGAACCGGCTGAAAAAGGCGGCAGGCTTTCATACCGTCCCGGTGGGCAGCGGCCAGACCCGGGTCATCGGTATCACCGGCCCCACCGGGGCGGGCAAGACCACCGCCCTCCGGGAGCTGGAGCGGATGGGGGCCAGGGTGCTCAACTGCGACGAAATTTACCACCGGCTGCTGGCGGAGAACGCCACCCTCCGCCGGGAGATCACCGCCCGGTTTGGCCCCGTGTTCGACGGGGAGACTCTGGATCGGAAAAAGCTGGGGGGCATGGTCTGGCAGGATCCCAAGGCCCTCCGGGATCTGAACGGCATCTGCCACAAATACATCCTCTCCCGGCTGGGGGAGGAGATCGCCGACGCCCGGGACGAGGGGCTAGTGGGGGTGGCCATCGACGCCGCAGCCCTGTTCGAGTCCGGTGGCGAGCTGCTGTGCGATACCACGGTGGCCATCGTCGCCCCGGAGGAGGAGCGGGTTCGCCGCATTATGAAGCGGGAGGGCATCACCCGGGAATATGCCCTGGCCCGGGTTCATGCCCAGAGGCCGGACGAGTGGTTTTCCGACCACTGCGCACATACACTGGTCAACGACAGCACTCAGGAGGCATTTCGCACCAAGGCCCAGGAGCTGTTCTGGGAGCTGCTGTTTGAATAACACACAGAATCAACATTTCAGGAAGGAAGCGTAAACCATGTCTGAACAGAAGAAGCTGAGAGAGGAACTGCTGCTGAACGGGAAGAACGGCTATGACCGTGTCTCCCCGGAGGAGCTGACCGACATCAACGGGTACTGTGAGAACTACAAGGATTTCCTCAACCACGGCCGCACCGAGCGGGAGTGCGTGGAGACTGCCATCGCCCAGGCGGAGGCGGCGGGCTTCCGGGCCTATGAGCCCGGTCAGAGCCTCCGGCCGGGTGAGCGGGTGTACTGGAACAACCGGGGCAAGGCCCTGATGCTGGCGGTCATCGGCCAGGAGACGCTGGAGAAGGGCGTCGTCATCGGCGCGGCCCACATCGACTCCCCCCGTCTGGACTTGAAGCCCCGCCCGGTGACGGAGGACTCCGGCCTGTGCACCCTCAAGACCCACTACTATGGCGGCATCCGCAAGTATCAGTGGGTGTCCATCCCCCTGCTGCTCACTGGCGTGGTGGAGCGGGCGGACGGCACCCAGGTGAAGGTCTCCATCGGCAGGGACCCCGGCGACCCGGTGCTGACCATTCCCGACCTGCTGCCCCATCTGGCGGATAAGCAGTCCCACAAGCCCCTGTTCCAGGGCATCGAGGGGGAGCAGCTCAACCTGCTCATCGGCTCCAAGCCCCTGCCGGACGACGACGGCAGCGACCGGGTGAAGCTGGCGGTGCTCAAGCTGCTCAACGAGAAGTACGGCATCACCGAGGCGGACTTCATCTCCGCCGAGCTGTGCGCTGTCCCCGCCTTTGACGCTGTGGACGTGGGTCTGGATCGGTCCATGATCGGGGCCTACGGCCAGGATGACCGGGTGTGCGGCTATGCCGCTCTCGCCGCTCTGCTGGAGCTGGGCACCCCCCGGCGCACCTGCATCGCCATGCTGGCGGACAAGGAGGAGATCGGCTCCATCGGTGTCAGCGGCATGGAGTCCCAGGCGTTCGACACCTTTGTGGCCCGTCTCTGCGCCGCCCAGGGGGTGGAGCTGCGGGACTGCTACGAGAAGTCCTTCTGCCTCTCCACCGACGTCACCGTGGCCTATGACCCCAACTTCGCCGAGGTGTTTGATAAGAGCAACGCCTCCTTCCTGAACCAGGGTGTGGGCCTGTGCAAGTACACCGGCTCCCGGGGCAAGAGCGGCTCCTCCGACGCCTCCGCCGAGTTGGTGGGTCAGGTTCGCCGCACCCTGGACAAGGCCGGGGTCATCTGGCAGATGGCCGAGCTGGGCAAGGTGGATGAGGGTGGCGGCGGCACTGTCGCCATGTTCATGGCCAACCGCAACATCGACACCATCGACGCCGGCACCCCGGTGCTGGCTATGCACTCTCCCTTTGAGGTCACCTCCAAGCTGGACTGCTATATGACCTACAAGGCCATGAAGGCCGTTTTTGAGGCGTAACCGGACATCGTTTCCGCCCGCCCGCTCCCTCTGAAAGGAGGCACATTTATGAACTTTCTCACATCCATCCTTCTGGGCCTGATCCAGGGCCTTGCGGAGTTCCTGCCCATCTCCAGCTCGGGCCACCTGTCCCTGTTCCAAAACTTCTTCGGCCTCCAGACAGCGGAACAGAGCAGCCTGTTCTTCGACGTGCTGCTCCACCTGGGCACCCTGATTGCCGTCTTTGTCTACTACTGGGACGACATCCGGGGGATGGCGGTGGAGTTTGGAGATATGTGCCTGGAGCTGGCGGGCCAGCGCAGATCCCGTCCCAACGCCCAGTCCCTGTCCCTGCGGCGGATGCTGCTGCTCATCGTGGTGGGGACGCTGCCCTTGCTGCTTGTCCTGCCCATTAAGAGCCAGATCGAGAGTCTCTACGACAACACCTGGTTTGTTGGCGTGGCGCTGATTATCACCGGATTGCTGCTTTTCATCTCCGACCGTCTGGCCAAGGGGAGAAAGACGGTGCGCTCGGCCACTCTGGTAGATGTTCTGCTGGTGGGCTGTGCCCAGGCAGTGGCCACCGTCCCTGGTCTCTCCCGCTCCGGAGCCACCATCTCGGCGGGGCTGCTGCTGGGCTTTGACCGGAAGTTTGCCGTGCGCTACTCCTTCCTGCTGAGCATCCCGGCGGTGATCGGGGCCAACCTCCTGTCCCTGGTGGACGCATTCCAGGCGGGGATCGACTGGTCTTTGATGCCGGTGTACATCGTGGGGGTCTGCGTAGCCGCCATGAGCGGCTATTTCGCCATCGGTGTGGTGAAAAGGCTCACCGATGAGGGACGGTTCGGCAACTTCGCCTACTATTGCTGGGGCGTGGGGGCGCTGACCATTATCCTGTCTGTCATTTTCTTCTTCCTGAACAAGTAAAGGATTGCACCGGCACCTCGGATGGGGTGCCGGTGTCATGTAGGGGGCACATAACATGAACCTGAACGACTTCCGATGGGTGAGAGCACCCCAGACGTATGCCATAGGGGAGGACAGGGTGGAGATCGTCACTGAGCCCCACACCGATCTGTGGCAGAGAACCTATTACCACTTTCAAAACGACAACGCCCCCGTTCTGCAAGCAGAGACGGCGGAGACCTATTTCAGCTTCATCGTCAAAACGGACTTCACCGGCAGCCATCACCGCTTCGACCAGTGCGGGGTGGCCATGTACCTGGACAGTGAAAACTGGCTGAAGGGCTCGGTGGAGTACGAAAACGATGCCTTTCAGCGGCTGGGCAGCGTGGTCACCAACCTGGGCTATTCCGACTGGGCGACTACGGATATCCCCGCCACGGTGAAGGTCATGTGGTATCGCCTCAGCCGCAGACAGGATGACTACTGCATCGAGTGCTCGGAGGACGGCGTGACCTTCCGGCAAATGCGCATCTGCCATCTGCACCGGGGGACCGGGACGGTCCGCTTCGGGGTCTACGCCTGTTCCCCGGAGAACTCCTCCTTCCGGGCGGTGTTCTCCGACTTCCGGCTGACGGAGTGCCAGTGGCTGGCCCACGACGGGCAGCAGCCGGACAAGCCATGAAGACGCTCACTGAACCGTTGGAGACGGCTCGGCTCTGCCTTCGCCCCTTCCGGACGACAGACCTCTCAGATCTGCACGCCATCCTCAGCGATCCGGAGGTCATGCGCTACGCCGAGCCGCCCTATTCCCTGGAGCAGACGGAGGCGTTTTTGAACTTCTTTTGCATCCAACAGAGAAGAGCTGTAGCTGCAGTTTGCAAAAAGAGCGGAATTGTGATAGGATATATTTTGTTTAGTCCATTGAAACAGCCCGGCGTCTGGGAAATGGGCTGGTTTTTCCACCGTTCCTGCTGGCGGCAGGGGTTGGCCTACGAGGGGTGTAGCGCTCTCATCAGATATGCTTTCGACCAACTGGAGGTGCGGCACATTGTCGCAGAGACCGTTGACCCCATACGGTCGGTGGGACTGATGAAAAAGCTGGGCATGACCTGCCGGGGGCAGGAGCGGGAACTGCTGCTCTATCAAATCGACCGGCCCGGTCAAGTAAACTGAGCCATTTCAACAACTCTTTCTACGAGAGGACACACACATATGGCAACGACCACAAAGAAAAAATCCACATCCGCCGCCTCCAGAAAAAAGAGGACGTCCACAGCGAAGGGCAAGACTACTTCCGCCAAAAAGACCGCCTCCACCAAAAGGGCCTCCGGGAAGCGGAACGCCAGGCGTCGTCCGGACTATCGCCCCCGGCTGATCGGGGGAGCAGTCTGCTTCGCCCTGGCGGTGTTCTCCGCCTTTGGGTATTTCAACATCCAGGCGGTGGTCATTGACCTGCTGGTGCAGCTGGAGCGGGGGTTGTTTGGCTATGGCTACTGGGTGACGCCGGTGATGCTGCTTTGGGCGGCCATCGTCCTCATCCTCCACAACGGGATGCCCGTTCGCCTGCGCACCGTCTCCGCCCTGGTGACACCCACCATCGTAGGCGCCCTGGTGCAGTGTATCACCTGGAGCAGCGGCTACGCCCTCCAGTGGAGTATGTTCCCGGAGCTGTGGAGCCGTGGCCTGGAGATGACCTCCGGCGGGGCGCTGGGCGGGGCGTTGGCCAATCTGCTGGTGACCGCATTCAGCCGGTTTGGGGCAATCCCCATCTGTATCCTGGCTCTGTTCTCGATCTTGCTCATCCTGACTAGAACTACCCCCGCCGACCTGCTCCGGAGCATCCGGGAGGCTAACGACCGCCGCAGAGAGCGCCGGGAGCAACGCATCGTGGAGGAGGAGGCTTACCAGGCAGACCTGGCGGCAGAGTACGGCTACGACGACGAGCCTCAAGCACAGCTGGAGCCTCGCCGTGACCGTCAGTCTGCCTCTAGCCGTGTGACCCGGCCGAAACGGGGCAAGCGCTCTCAGATCGACATTCCCATCGACAACACGGACGCACCGGAGGGAGAGACGCCCACTCCTGTCCAGGAGACCCCGGCGGCAGAGCCCACCTATGAGGATCAGGGCACCGGCCGTATGCCCATCTTCCGGAAGAAGGATAACGCCCCCCTCATGGAGGAGAAGAAGGAGAGCTTTATCGACAAATTCTTCGACTCTCAGACCCCGGAGGTGGAGGAGCCTGCCGGAACCTACCGGGTCAAGGGCAGCCCTAACGTGGGATCCCCGGAGGTTTCGGTGGAGAAGCCCGCTGACATCCTGCTAGACCAGAAGAAGAACGGGGCAAAGGAGCGTGCGCAGGCCGCCGCACAGGTGGCGAAGGAGCTGGACGAGAGCATGGAACAGCATCCCGTCCAGGAGTACGTCCATCCTCCGGTGGAGCTGTTGGGGATGGGCAAGGCTGCTCCCCAGGCTACTGCCGCCCAGAACGAGCTGCGAGAAGTCCAGGAAAGGCTCAACGGCACCATCCAGGACTTTGGAGTAGACGCCCACGTAGTTGGTGCCGTCCGTGGCCCCACTGTCACCCGGTACGAGCTGGAGCTGGAGCGGGGGGTCAAGCTGAGCAAGGTCACCAACCTGGCCGACGATATCGCCCTGACCCTGGGAGTCCAGTCTGTGCGCATTGCGCCCATCCCGGGTAAGAGCCTGGTGGTGGGAGTGGAGGTGCCCAATCGCCTGGTCACTCCCGTCCCCATCCGGCAGGTCATCGACTCTCCGGAGTTCCGCAATCACAAGTCCAACGTGGCCTTCGCCGTGGGCAAGGACATCTCCGGCCGGAACGTGGTGGGCAACATCTCCAAGCTGCCCCATATGCTCATCGCAGGCACTACCGGCTCCGGCAAGTCGGTGTGTACCAACTCCATCATCTGCTCCCTGCTGTACAAGTCCAGCCCGGACCAGGTGCGGCTCATCATGATCGACCCCAAGATGGTGGAGCTGAGCGTTTACAACGGCATCCCCCATCTGCTCATCCCCGTGGTCACCGACCCGAAGAAGGCCGCAGGCTCCCTCCAGTGGGCGGTCACCGAGATGCTCAAGCGTTACCGCCTGTTCTCCGAACGCCACGTCCGGGACCTGGAGAGCTATAACCTCCAGGTGTCCAACGACCCGGACGCCGCCGAGGAGGAGCACCCCCTGCCTCAGATCGTCATCTTCATCGACGAGCTGGCGGATTTGATGCTGGTCTCCGCCAAGGAGGTGGAGGAATCCATCTGCCGCATTGCCCAGATGGGCCGTGCCGCCGGAATGCACCTCATTATCGCCACCCAGCGGCCCTCCACCGACGTCATCACCGGCCTGATGAAGGCCAACATCCCCTCCCGTATCGCCCTGTCTGTGGCCTCCGGTCTGGAGTCCCGCATCATTCTGGACACCACCGGGGCGGAGAAGCTGGTGGGCAACGGCGATATGCTGTTCAGCCCCGTGGGCTCCGGCAAGCCCCAGCGGGTTCAGGGCTGCTTTATCTCTGAGGAGGAGATCGCTCAGATCGTGGAGTTCATCAAGGAGCGCTGCGGCAGCGACTATGACGAGCAGGTCACGGAGGAGATCGAGCACAACGCTGAAAACATTGGCAAGGGCAGTAAGAAGGGAGGAAGTACCCTCCCGGACAGCACCATCCCGGAGCCTGCTCCCGCCAGCGGCCCCTCTCCCGAGGACGGGGATCCCATGCTCAACGAGGCCATCGACGTGGTGGTGGAGACCGGCATGGCCTCCGTCTCCATGCTCCAGCGGCGGCTCAAGCTGGGCTACTCCCGGGCTGCCCGTCTGGTGGATCAGATGGAGGAGAAGGGTATCGTCGGCCCCTTCGAAGGCAGCAAGCCCCGGAAGGTGCTGGTGAGTAAGGATCAGTGGGCCGAGATGAAGATGCGTGGCGGCACCGTTACTACCTTCGGCGAGGCCAGCGCCATCAGCGACGCCGCAGACCGGGAGGCCCAGGACTCCGTAGAGGCGGAGGACGTGGATATGCCGCCGTTTGAGGTGTAGGTAGTGTGTACCACCGCCACCGCCTAAAGGCGGTGGCACCCCTCAGTCTGGCCTTACGGCCAGCCAGCTCCGCCGTCAAGCGGCACTTC
>JAJPWY010000076.1 GCA_021205725.1 Clostridiales bacterium | reverse complement strand
CGGTCATATCCAGGGTGGTAGTCTCTGCGGGAACCAGCTTGCTGATGGTGTTGGTCATCCAGGTGACCAGCTGGTCGATGTACTCCTGATCCACGCCGTCCTCGATCAGGGTGTCCACGTCGGTAGAGAGAATGTTGTTGGCGGTTTTCAGGTAATACTGGATCATGCTGTAGTTCTCTGCCCAGGACTCCTCGGTGTAGTCCTCCTCGTTCAGAGCTTCAGCCTCCGCTACGATGGACTCCAGAGCAGTCATGTCCAGAGTGGCGGTCAGCTCGCCCGTCTGGGACAGATACATGCAGTCCACCGTGCCCCAGCCGCCGGCCTGGAAGACGATGGTGATACCCAGGTCGACCGTGGTGGACTCAGTGACGGTGAAGGTGACAGTGGGGGTCGCCCAGACAGCCCAGCCCGTCAGGGTAACTGCCTCGCCGGTGGCGATGGTCTCCCCGCTGTCGTGGTTCAAGACGCTGAGGGTGACGGCATCTCCCGCATAGCCCTGAGCGACAGCCTCAAAGGTGTAGATGCCCGGTTCCAGGGTGATGCCCTCCTGGTTCTCGCCCAGGTAGGTGACCTTGCTGGTGGCGGAGGAGGTCAGATACCAGTGCAGGGCATAGGTGCCGTCATAGGGATCCTCGTTGCTAATCTTGGTGCCGTTAGAGCCCAGTCCGGAGAAGTTGTCTCCCCCGTTCTCAAAGCTCCAGTCGTCGCCGATCAGGTTGACACCCTTGACCGTCAGGGTATAGGTGGTGGAAACAGTGGACTCCCCCGCATAATCCCCGGAGTTGACCTCCTTGGACAGGGTGACGGTGCCGCTGACCACATAGGTTCCCTGAACGTTGGTGTCGATGGCGGCCACGTCGTCCTCGTTCCAGACGACGGACTCTGCCACGGCGCCGCTGTTGTAGGTGACGGTGACAGTTTCCGGCAGGGTGTAGTTGTCGCCGATCACAATGCGCTCGGAGATCGCTTCGATCTCATCCACACTGACGGTGTTGGAATATGCGCCGGTCTTGACGTAGTTCCAGACGTTGATGCTGGCCAGGGGGGTGCCGTCTGCGGCAAACATGGCCTGGTTGTCAATGGCGGAGCCGCCGTACCACACGCCGGCATCATCCGGGTCGTACTCAGCGGCATAGCTGGATGCCCAGCCGGAGCCATATTCCTCCCAAAGCACCTTGTTGGCTGCGACCTGGGCGTCATACTCGTCACCCTCCAGACCGGTGGTGTCGCCCACGGTGATCCAGGCGGACTCCCAATAGAACACGCCCAGACCTCCGGCGTCGCTGACCGCCTCGATCAGGTCGCGGATGAAGCTGGCCTGTCCCTGGACGGTATAGGCCCAGCTCATGCCGGTGTCGTTGTTGCCCACCCGGACGGTGTTGTCGTGGCCGTCGGTGTCGTCCAGGGTGTAGGCATAGCTGGTCTCGGCAACCATGACCTCCTTGCCATAGGTCTCCTGCACCGCCTTCATCTGGCTCTGGAGGTTGGCAAAGGTGCCGTGCCAGTAGGGATAATAGGAGGTGGCCAGAACGTCATAGTCCACATCATAGGTTTTCAGATAACCGGCCCACTGGGTCAGCCGGGACTTCTCCGGGTTGGTGACGTGGATGACCACCTTGATATCCTGACCAATGGTATCGCTGACCTCCCGGATGGCGGCGGCGCCTGCGCTGAACAGGGTGCACATGCCTTCCAGGTTGCTGTTGCTCACTCCGGCGATGCCGCCGGTGGTCTCGTTGCCCACCTGGACGCCCCAGATGGTGACGCCGGTGGCGGCGATCTCATTCAGGGCCTCCTTGGTAAAGTCATACAGGGCTTCCGCCTTCTCATCAACGGTCATGCCCTCCCACGCCTTGGGAGCGTCGTACTTGCCGGGGTCTGCCCAGAAGTCGGAGTAGTGGAAGTCCACGAGCATGCTCAGACCGGCGTCGGCGCAGCCCTGGGCGATCTTCACAGCGGTAGCCACATCGTTGTTGCCGCCGCCATAGCCGTTGCCATCAGAGTCATAGGGGTCGTTCCACACCCGGACACGGATGGTGGTGACGCCGCACTCTGCCAGGAATTTGCAGAAATCGCTGATGTTGTCGATCTTGTTGCCGTCGAAATCGTAGTAGACGACGCCGCTGTTGAACTCGGAGATGATGGACGAAATGTCCATGCCCATGATGAAATCATCGGTCAGGCTGGAAACCTTGTCCACATTGATGTCGGCTTCGATGGAGGTATCGTCCTCCACCACAGAGCCGGTACCGGCCAGGGTCAGGTTGTCCAGATAGCCCCAATAGCCTGCCGGAACAGTCCCGGAGAGGGTAAATGTGACTTCGGTGTCCTCGGTGAGCGTAAACTCGGCAGTAGCACAGGTTGCCCAAACATCCCAGCCCGTGGTGTTATCGACGGCAGTGCTGTTCACCAGCACTGTGTCATCGGCGGTGACGGTATAGCTCAGGCCGCTGCTTGACGCTGCCCCGGAGAGGTCAAACCCAAACTGATAGGTGCCCGCCGTCAGAGCGACGGCGTAGGAGGCGGAGCCTTCGACTGCCTCATCGTCGGACAGCCACAGTTTTAGCATACTGGTCGTATTGTTGCTGGCCCAGCTGTCTGTGGTGACGGAGGAGAATCCGCTCAGCGTCCAGCCGGTGCTGTCCCCCGTCTCAAAATCGGGGTTGGTCAGGCTGGCGGTCAGGTCGGCCATCTCCACCTCCACCTCGGCGGCGGATACGGTGATGGTGATATAGACTGCCTCGGTCAGGTCAGCATAGTCGGAGTCCTGAAGCTTTGCTGCGATGTAATAGGTTCCCTCGCTGGGCAGCGTGACGTCCGCAGACAGGGAATACCCGCTGTTGTTATCATAGCTGCTGTAGACAGCGTCACTGTTGCCAGCGGTGTGGCCGACATCCCAGATATCCGTGTACCACCACAGATAGAGGCCCTGAGCTTCCAGGTCAGCGACCTCCGCTCCGTCCACGGTGACGGTGGCGGACAGGGAGACGGTGTCCCCGGCAGTGACCTCTGTGGCATCAGCAGAGGCGGTCACGGCGTACACGGGGTCAGAGTCTTCGGCGGTATCCTCCGCCGTTGCGTCAGCGTTGGTTTCCATCTCCTCCACGGCGACCGCAGCGGACTCGTCCTCCGAGACCTCCTCTGCGGATGCGCTGAGGGGCTGCATGATGGAAAATACCATCATAAAGGCCAACACAGCGGACAATATCCTTCGTTTCATGTAAACAGCTCCTTCCGGATGATAAAAATGTGGCCCGCAGAGAGAAACGGTAGCGTCCTGCGAACCTCTCCCCTGTATCATAGCACTTATTTTAATAATTAGCAAGAAAAAAGTCCTTACTTATTTGCGAAACATGATTGCGCAAATAAGCGGACTCTTACAGGAGAAATCCCCTCTGCAGCCGTCTGCTGACCGCAAAGGGGATTACTGGTTCAGGTATTCACATCAGTTTGATGAAAGGTTTTCAGATTTCCGGTCGATCTGTTTCGCAGCTCCAGGGTCTCCCCCAGGGTCTGGGCGGGAATGTTCTCGTTTACCAGCAGCACCAGCAGATGGTACAGCAGCCCGGCGCACTGGGAAACCGTCTCCTCCCTGTCCCCGTCCTTGGCGGCCAGAAGCAGCAGAGCGCAGGACTCCCCCACTTTTTTCAGTATTTTATCTGTCCCCTGTTGGAAAAGGTAGGCGGTGTAGGAGCTGCCCTCCCCTGCCTCCTCCAGGACAGGCAAGTCCTTTCGGGCGGCCACAGCGTCCAGCAGAGCGTCCACCGTCTGGCCCTCCGTGCCGCAGCGCTGGTTCAGTGCGGCGAGCACGTCGGCAAAGGGGATGTCCAGAAAGCAGAGCAGGACGGTGACGTGGTAGAGCACGTCGCCCAGCTCCCCCAGCAGCTCGTCCCGGTCGTCTCCCTTGGCGGCGATGACCGCCTCAAAGGTCTCCTCGCCGCACTTTTTCAGAATTTTGTTCAACCCCTGGCTGTAGAGATAGCTGGTATAGGACTTCTCCCCGCCGGGGTTTTGCTTCCGGTCCAGCACCACCCGGTACTGGTTCCACAGGGCGCTGTCGATGCTCATAGCATGCTCTCCTTTACGCTTCGCCCACCCCCTGGGTCACGGATACTGACATGACAGAGACGGTGATGGGGTCTGAGCTCCCGTTATAGATATAAAATTTGTAGGCTATGACCTGCGGTATATGGAATGTTTCCTGCATCACAGTGCCGCCGGACGCGGACAGCACTTCTACCATCTCGGTGTCAGAGGTGGTCAGGTCACGATAGCCCAGCTCCACCGTAGCGGGAGCCTCCCGGTCAAAGGTAACGCTGGCTGAGACGGTCACAGACTGATTTCCGCCGTGTTTGATTTGGAAACAGCTATTTCCCTCTGCGGACAAAATCACCCGTTCTCCCTGGCCTATGGTGATATCGTTCCAGACTGCCTGATAGGAACCGGCAGCCGCATCCGGGTCTTCTGTGACAATATCCGCCGCATATTCGGCCTCCAAAACAGATGCCGTGGCAACGCTGTTTTCACAGGAGGCCAATATACACATCAGAGTCAAAAGAGTAATACAAAGAAAAACATTCGCCTTTTTCATGAGATGTCTCCTCCTTCGGAATTGGTTTTCCTGTAAAGAAGACTATCACAGTTTTACTGACGAAACAAGGTTTCAATCCTTAAGAGTTTCTTAAGAATCGCTTAAAATGCAACCGTTCTCGCCTGGAAGAGACCCGTCCTCCCAGATGTCGTTGAAGAAGCAGCTCCGACGCCCGGTGTGGCAGGTGGGCCCGTCCGGGTCGCAGAGGTACAGCAGGGTGTCCGTGTCGCAGTCGGTGACGATTTTTCTCACGTGGAGGAAATGCCCGGAGGTCTCCCCCTTGTTCCACAGCGTTTCCCGGCTCCGGGACCAGAACCAGGCGGTTTTCGTCTCCAGCGTCCGCTCCACTGCCTCCCGGTTGGTAAAGCCCAGCATGAGGATGTCTTTGGTGGCCCGATCCTGGATGATGACCGGGATGAGGTCGGATTTTTGAAACAGCAGGTCTAAATCAAACATGGCAGTCTCCTCACCGGCGCACCGGGATGTCTTGTGTCCTGAGATACTCCTTCACCTGGGGAACGGTCAGCTCCCCGAAGTGGAACAGGGAGGCCGCCAGCGCCGCATCGCAGTCGGTCTCCCGAAAGACCTCTGCAAAGTGGGCCAGGCTGCCGCAGCCCCCGGAGGCGATGACCGGGATGCGAACCGCCTGAGTCACGGCCCGGGTCAGCTCCAGGTCGAAGCCCGCCTTGGTGCCGTCGGCGTCCATGGAGGTCAACAGAATTTCTCCGGCCCCCAGCCGCTCCCCCTCTCTGGCCCACTCGATGGCGTCCAGGCCGGTGGGGATGCGCCCTCCGGCCACCACCACCTCGAAGCCGCCTTCGGGCCGACGCCGGGCGTCGATGGCCAGCACCACGCACTGACTGCCGAACCGCTCCGCCGCCTGGGAGATGAGGGCGGGATTTTTCACGGCGGCGGAGTTGACGGAGATCTTATCCGCCCCCGCCCGGAGGAGGAGCTGGAAGTCCTCCAGCGTCCGGATGCCGCCCCCTACCGTCAGGGGGACAAACACCTGGGCCGCCGTCCGCTCCACCACGTCGGCCACCGTCTTTCGGGCCTCGTGGGTGGCGGTGATGTCCAGAAAGACGATCTCGTCCGCCCCCTGGTCGGAGTAATAGGTCGCCAGCTCCACCGGATCCCCGGCATCCCGGATGTTGACAAAGTTGACCCCCTTGACCACCCGGCCGTCCCGGACGTCCAGACAGGGGATAATGCGTTTGGCTAGCATGGGCTGCCCACCTCCCGTACCGCCCGGGCCAGATCTACCGTCCCGGCATAATAGGCCTTGCCGATAATGGCCCCGTAAAGGCCCATCTCGTTCAGGCGCACCAAATCTTCATTGCAGGACACGCCCCCGGAGGCGATGATGTCGCACTTCACCGCCTGCTGGAGGGCAGCCAGCCGGTCAAAGGAGGGGCCGGAGAGCGCTCCGTCGGTGGCAATGTCGGTGAAAATGATGATCTCCACCCCCAGCGCCTCCATGGAGCGGGCAAAGTCCAGATAGTCCAGGCCGGAGTCCTCCACCCATCCGGCGGTGCGCACCCGGCCGTCCCGGGTGTCGATGCCCACGGCGATGCGGCGTCCGTAGCGCTCCACCGCCGCCCGAACCAGCTCCGGGTCGCTGACGGCGGCGGAGCCGATGACCATCCGCTCCACCCCCAGAGCGTCCACCGCCTCCAGGTCGGCCATGGAGCGGATGCCGCCCCCCAGCTCCACCCGGAGGCCGCTCTTTCGGGCGACCTGGGAGACGATGGCGGAGTTCACCCGCCGCCCGCTTTTCGCCCCGTCCAGGTCCACCATGTGGATGAACCTGGCCCCGGCCTCGTAAAAGGCAGCGGCGGTCTGAAGGGGGTCCTCCGCCACCTGATACACCGTGTCGAAGCTCCCCTGATAGAGACGGACCACCCTCTGGTCCTTTAAGTCAATGGCAGGCAGCAGTATCATCGGTTCAGACCTCCAAAATTCCGCAGCATGGCAAGGCCGATCTCCCCGGACTTCTCCGGGTGGAACTGGGTGCCAAAGACGTTGCCGCTCTGGACCGCCGCCACCACCTCGGTCCCGTAATCGGTGGTAGCGATGACCTGGGATGCCTCCTCCGCCCTGCCACAGAAGGTGTGTACAAAGTAGACGTAGGCCCCCTGGGGAATGCCCCGGAACAGGGGGGAATCGTTGTGAAAGCGCAGGCTGTTCCAGCCGATGTGGGGCAGCTTGAGGTCGGTCTGTATCCGCTGCACCGGCCCCCGGACAAAGCCCAGCCCCTCACAGGGGCGAACCTCCTCCCCCCGCTGAAAGAGGAGCTGCATCCCAAGACAGATGCCCAGGATGGGCTTGCGCTCCGCCTCCCGGCGGAGGATCTTGTCCAGACCGGGGCCGGAGAGCTTTTCCCAAGCGTCCGGGAAAGCCCCCACGCCGGGAAGGATGATGGCGTCTGCCATCTCCAGCCCGGCGGCGTCTCCGGTGATTTTTGTTTCCAGGCCCAGGTAGCCCATGGCGTTTTTCACGCTCATGAGATTGCCCACGCCGTAATCTACAATGGCAGTGTATCCCATCTCACAGCACGCCCTTCGTGGAGGTGACGCCGTCTCCCTGCACCTGAACGGCGTCCCGGATAGCCATGCCCAGGCTCTTGAACAGCCCCTCGGTGATGTGGTGGGCGTTGGCCCCATAGAGGCACTTCTGGTGGAGGGTCAGTCCGGCATTCACCGCCAGGGCCCGCATGAACTCCACCGTCAGGCAGCTGTCATAATCTCCGATACGCTCCTGGGGCATAGGGGCGTCGAACACCAGATAGGGCCGGTTGGAGAAGTCCAGGGCGGTGAAGGTCAGCGCTTCGTCCATGGGGACGTAGCAGGAGCCAAACCGGCGGATACCCGCCCGGTCGCCCAGGGCCTGCTTCAGCGCCTGCCCTAAAACGATGCCCGTGTCCTCCACCGTGTGGTGGCCGTCCACCTCCAAATCCCCGTGTACCTCCACGGAGAGGCCAATTTTGGCGTAAAAGCCGAAGGCGGTGAGCATATGGTCGAAAAAGCCGATGCCCGTGGAGACGCTCACCGGTCCCCCGTCCAGGTCGAGGGAGATCGCGACCTGCGTCTCCCTGGTATTGCGTTCAATGGCTGCGGTTCTGGACATGGAAATCACCTCACTGTTCAAATCGGACCTGGATGGAGTTGGCATGGGCGGTCAGGTGCTCGGCCTGGGCCAGGGTGATGATCTCGTCCTTCAATCCGGCGAGAGACGGCTGGTCGAAGCGGATGACCGACATGCTCTTTAAAAAGGCCTCCACGCTCAGCGGGGAGAAGAACCGGGCGGTGCCGCTGGTGGGCAGCACATGATCCGGCCCCGCCAGATAGTCTCCCAGCGGCTCCGGGGACCAGGCACCCAGGAACACTGCCCCGGCGTTTTTGATCTCCGGGAGCAGGGCCTCCGGGTTCTCCGTGACAATCTCCAGATGCTCCGGAGCCACCAGGTTGGCCAGCTCTGCGCACCGATGGAGGTCAGGACAGACAATGGCAGCGCCGAACCGGGCCACCGACTCCTCCATGATCTCGCTCCTGGAGAGGTAGCCCGTCTGCCGGGCCATCTCCCCGTCTACCGCCTGGGCCAGCTCCAGGGAGTCGGTCAGCAGCCAGGCGGAGGCCAGCCGGTCGTGCTCCGCCTGGCTGAGCAGGTCGGCGGCCACGAACTTGGGGTCGGCGGTGCGGTCGGCAATGACCAGCACCTCAGACGGCCCGGCCACCATGTCGATGTCCAGGGTGCCGTAGGCCAGACGCTTGGCGGCGGCCACATAGGCGTTTCCCGGCCCCACCAGCTTGTCCACCCTGGGAATCCAGTCCGCCCCGTAGGTCAGGGCGGCCACCGCTTGAGCGCCGCCCAGGGCGATGACCCGGTGGACGCCGGCGATCTTCGCCGCCGCCAGAACAGCGTCATTCAGGTTTTCCGTGGGGGGCGTCACCATGACGATCTCCTCCACCCCGGCCACCTGAGCGGGGACAGCGTTCATCAGCACACTGCTGGGATAGGCGGCGGTGCCGCCGGGAACATAGATGCCTACCCGGGTCAGGCCCCGGACGATGCGCCCCACCTGTCCCCCGTCCGGGGAGATCCACCGTCTGGAGCGGGTCAGCAGCTTTTCGTTGTAGTCTCTGATATTTTGGGCGGCATGCTCCAGGGCGGCAATCAGGGCCGGGTCGCAGGCGGCATAGGCCTCCTCCAGCAGGGAGGCAGGGATCTCATACGGCTCCGTCCGGTCAAAGCGGAGAGAATACTCTCGTACCGCCTCATAGCCCCGAACCCGGACATCCTCCAGGATATCTGCCACCCGCCGGGTGATCTCGCCGTTGGCCTGGGCAGCGCGGGCTTTCAGAGCGGCAATCTGCCGCTGCTCCGCCTGGCCGTCGGCGATGACGATCTGAATCATAGCGTCTCCTTCCCCATCGCCTGCTCACAGCGGCGAATGAAATCCTCAATGGCGTTTTTGTGGAGCTTGATGCTGGCCGTGTTGACGATGAGCCGGGCGGACACCTGGGCCACCGTCTCAATGGGAACCAGCCCGTTGGCCCGGAGGGTCGCCCCGGTCTCCACAATGTCCACAATGCCGTCCGCCAGCCCCAGGATGGGGGCCAGCTCCACAGAGCCCTCGATTTTGATGATGTCCACGTTCATGCCCTTGCTCTGGAAAAAGGCACGGGTCACATTGGGATACTTGGAGGCGATGGTTCTGGCCTTGTAGCTGGCGTAGAAGTCCGTCCCCTCCGGAACCGCCAGGGCGAACCGGCAGGCCCCAAAGCCCAGGTCAAGCACCTCATAAAAGGAGCCGCCCTTTTCCAGGATGGTGTCCTTGCCCACAATACCCAAATCGCAGACCCCGTGCTCCACATAGGTGATGACGTCCGGGGCCTTGGCCAGGACGCAGTCCAGGGGATAGTTGGGCAGGGCGTGGATGAGCCGCCGTCCGGGATCCCGGACGGGGGTGCAGTCCAGTCCGGCCTGTTCAAACAGGGCCACGCTCTTATCCTGCAATCTGCCCTTGGTCAGGGCAATGCGGAGCCGCTCGCTCATTGGACAGACACCTCCTCCATGCCGTCCTCCGAGAGGACGATGACGGTGGGAATCCCCTTCTCCCGGGCCAGCTGCACCGTGCTCTCCAGCCGTCCGCAGGGGGACAGCTCACAGGCGCCAGCCGGACGACAGTCCACCAGGGCCAGGGCCTTTCCGATGAGGTGGTTGGGATAGTGGATGACCGCCTCCACCCGGGGCAGCTCTGCCCGGGGCAGGCAGCGGGCCACCTGGTCCACATCGACCGCAAAGCCGGTGGCCTGGGCGGGGCGGCCAAAGCTGCCGCACAGCTGGTCGTACCGTCCGCCGCTGAGGACGGCGTTCCCCGCCCCCTCCACATAGCCCCGGAAGATGGGGCCGGTATAGTAACCGATGTGATTCACCAGCCCCAGGTCAAAGCGGATATAGTCTCCATAGCCGGACTGGGAGAGCTGGCTGTAGATATCCCGGAGGTGTTCGATGGCGGGCATCTCTCCCGCCAGGGCCTCCGCCTCGTCCAGAACCTCCGGCCCGCCAAAGAGATAGACCAGCTGTTGGATCGCCCGAACCCCCTCCCGGTCACCGTAGGGCGCAAGAAAGTCGTTCAGGGCGGCAAAGTTCTTGCTCTCGATCAGGGAGCGCATGGTCTCCCGGGCCTCGTCGTCCATATCCAGCCGCCGGGCAAAGGCGGGGTAGATATCCGCATGGCCCAGCTCGATGTGGAACCGCTCCAACCCACAGGCCCGGAGTGCGTCCACCGCCGTGGCGATGACCTCCAGATCCGCCTTTTTTCCCTTGGCTCCGATGAGCTCGATGCCGCACTGGGGGATCTCGCTGTTCTGCCCTTGGTGGCCGAAGCTGGAGCGGTATACGGTCTGATTATAATAGAACCGCTGGGGCAGCACCATGTCCTTTAACCGGGTGGCCGCCACCCGGGCGATGGGGGTAGTGCAGTCCGGGCGCAGGACACAGATCTTGCCGGAACGGTCGATGATCTTGACGATCTCCTCCTGGGGCATGGCGGCCCCGGTCATGGCAAAAAGGTCGTAGAACTCCTCCTCGGGAGTGATGATCTCGCTGTAGCCCCGCTGAGAGAACAGGCGGGTCAACGCCGCCTGAACGCTGCGCCGCTCCCGGCACTCGCCAAACAGCCGATCCCGGGTGCCCTCGGGGGTATTTGGAATGTAACGCATAGACGAAACCTCGACTCTCAGATTGCGCCAGGAAACCGCTGTCCTGGACGCTTTAGCACGCTAATACACTACCATGAAAGAGCCTGTCTGTCAACCGCCGAAATAGACAAAGGGCGTTTGTTTTCCCCTGTAGTGGCCTGTCTAAGCTGCTGTCGGTCAGAAGAAGGTGACCTGGCTGGTGTCCGGCATCCCGTCCAGGGCGCCCATTTGACGCAGGGTGTCGATGTGGGCCTTGGACAGCTTGGGGCAAGAGTCGTTCAGCTCCTCCACTGAGATAAACCGCCGTCCCTGGCGGGCGTCTACGATGGACTGGGCCGCCGCCTCTCCCAGACCGGGGATGGCGGTAAAGGGCGGGATGAGGGCCTTGTTCTCCCAGTCCAGAATGAAGCGGGTGGCCCCAGACTCATAGAGGTCCATTTTGGCGAAGTGGAAGCCCCGGATGTAAAACTCATAGCAGACCTCCAGAGTGGTCAGCATTTTGTCCTCCACGTCGGAGGTCTTTTCCTTGTTCTTGATCTCGTTGAGCTTGTCCAGGCAGGTGTCCAGCCCCAGGCACATACAGGTGGCGTCCACCGCCTTGGCCCGGATGGAGAAATAGGCCGCATAGAAGGCAAGTGGGTCGTGCACCTTGAACCAGGCGATACGGAAGGCCATCATGACATAGGCCACGGCATGTGCCTTGGGGAACAAGTATTTGATCTTCCGGCAGGACTCGATGTACCACTCCGGAATGTCGTGGGCACGCATCTCCTCCTCGATGCCCTCCGGCCAGCTCTTGCCCTTGTGGATGACGCCCTTCCGGACCGCCTCCATGAACTTGAACGCCTTCAGCGGCTCGATGCCCTTCTGGATGAGGTAGATCATGATATCGTCCCGGCAGCCCACCGCCTCGGAGACGGAGGCGGTGCCGGACAAAATCAAATCCTTGGCGTTGCCCAGCCACACGTCGGTGCCGTGGGAAAAGCCGGAGAGCCGGAGCAGGGTGTTAAAGTCCTTGGGCTGGGTGTCAATGAGCATCTGCCGGGTGAAGCCGGTGCCGAACTCCGGGATGGCCACCGCCCCGGTGGGGCCGAGAATGGGGTCATTCTCATAGCCCAGCACCTTGGAGGAGCAGAAGATGGACATGGTGTCCGGGTCGTCCAGAGGGATGTCGATGGGATTCACCCCGGAGACATCCTGTAGCATCCGTATCATGGTGGGGTCATCGTGGCCCAGCATATCCAGCTTGAGCAGGTTCTCCTCCATGGAGTGATACTCAAAGTGGGTGGTGATGATGTCAGAGTTGGGGTCGTCCGCCGGGTGCTGGATCGGGCAGAAGTCGTAGATCTCCTTATCCGCCGGGATGACCACCATGCCGCCGGGGTGCTGGCCGGTGGTGCGCTTGATGCCCACGCAGCCGGAGGCCAGCCGGGCCAGCTCCGCCTTGTTCGCCTTCCGGCCCCGCTCCTCCATATATTTTAGCACATAGCCGTAGGCGGTCTTTTCCGCCACAGTGCCCACGGTGCCCGCCTTAAAGACGTGGCCCTCGCCGAACAGCTCGAAGGTGTACCGGTGGGCGGAAGCCTGATACTCACCGGAGAAGTTCAGGTCGATGTCCGGCACCTTGGTGCCGCCGTAGCCCAGGAAGGTCTCGAAGGGGATGTTGAAGCCGTCCTTCTTCATCTTCGTGCCGCACACCGGGCAGTCCCGGTCGGGCAGGTCTGCCCCGCAGCCATATTTCACCGTGTCCACGTCGAAGTCAGAGTGCTTGCACTTGGGGCAGCGGTAGTGGGGCGGCAGGCCGTTGACCTCGGTGATGCCAGAGAGAAAGGCCACCAGAGAGGAGCCCACCGACCCCCGGGAGCCCACCAGATAGCCGTGGGCCAGGGAGTCCGCCACCAGCTTCTGGGCGGACATATAAATCACGTCGTACTTTCGCTGGATAATACCGGGTAGCTCCAGGTCGATACGGTCCTGGACGATTTTGGGCAGTTCCTCTCCATATAGCTCATGGGCCCGGTTGTAGACCAGATATTCCAGCTCCTGGGCGGAGTTCTCCAGCTTGGGGGCAAACAGGCCCCGAGGCAGCGGCGGGATGTTGTCGCACCATTTGGCTATGCGGTTGGGGTCTTCGATAACCACCTTATGGCAGTCCTCCTCCCCCAGATAGGCGAACTCCTCCAGCATCTCGTCGGTGGTCTTGAAGTAGATGGGCAGGCTCTTGTCCGCATCGTCAAAGCCCTGGGCGGCCTGGAGCACGTGGCGGTAGGCCTCGTCCTCCGGATCCAGAAAGTGGACGTCGCCGGTGGCGCAGCAGGGCTTGTTCAGATCCTTGGCCAGACGGAGGACAGTGCGGTTGAACTCCCGCAGCTCCTCCTCGTCTTTGGCCTTCCCCGCTCCGATGAGGAATTTGTTGTTGCAGAGGGGCTGTATCTCCAGAAAGTCGTACCAGGAGGCGATCCGCTTCAGCTCGTCGTAGCTCTTGCGGTCTACAATGGCCTGGAACAGCTCGCCCGCTTCACAGGCGGAGCCGATGATTAGCCCCTCCCGGTTCTCGTTGATGAGGCTCTTGGGCATGATGGGATATCGCTTGAAGTGCTCCAGGTGGGACAGGGAAATCAGCTTGTACAGGTTGCGCAGGCCGCTCTGGTTTTTCGCCAGGACGATCAGGTGCTGGGCCTTCTGGCGGCGCTTGCCCTTTTTCCGCAGGGACTGCATGGCGGGGTTGATCTGGTCGATGCGGGTGACCCCCAGATCGGCGAGCATCTGTTTGAAGGGGATCAGCATATAGCCCACCATGGCCCCGTCGTCTGAGGCCCGATGGTGGTGAAACTCCGGCAGGTTCAGCCGGTTGGCCACAATGTCCAGCTTGTACTTGCCCAGGTCGGGGAGCAGGTTCTGGGCCAGGATGAGGGTGTCAATGGAGGTGTTGGGGAAGGGCCGCCCCATCCGCTGACAGCCGATCGCCAGAAAGCCCATGTCGAAGTCGGCGTTGTGGGCCGCCAGAGGGCGATCTCCCACCCAGTCCAGAAAGGCATTCAGGGCCTCGCTCTGGCTGGGAGCGTCCTTTACCATGTCATCGGTGATGCTGGTCAGCTCCACCACCTCCCGGGGGATTGGCCGCCCCGGATTGACGAAGGTGTTGTACCGCTCCTCCACCTGGCCGTTGCGCAGGACTACGGCGCCGATCTCGGTGATTCTGTCCCGCTCCTGGCTCAGGCCGGTGGTTTCAATGTCAAAGCAGACGATCTCATCGTCCAGGCTGGCAGTGCTGTCTCCGTGAACCACCACCCGGTCGTCCACATCGTTGATATAGTAGGCCTCCACGCCGTAGAGGATCTTGATCTTGTCCCCCGCTGCGTGCCAGGCATCAGGGAAGGCCTGGGCCACGCCGTGGTCGGTGACGGCGATGGCGGAGTGGCCCCAGGAGATGGCCCGCTTCACGGCGTCCTTAATTTCGGTGAGGCCGTCCATGGTGGAGAACCGGGTGTGCAGGTGCAGCTCCACCCGCTTCTCCCTGGCGGTGTCCGTACGGCCCTTGGGGGCCTTGGCGGGAGCGATGGCGTAGGGGCTCAGCTCCATCTCTCCGGAATAGCTGTTGATGCCCAGCTTGCCCTCTACGATGACGTACATGCCCACCTTGATCTGGTCAAGAATGGGCTTGGCCTGGCGGTTTTCCAGGAACCGGGCCACCACCAGGGAGTTGGTGTAGTCGGTGATGTAGAAGTTCACCACCCAGGCCTTCCGCTTGGGCAGCTCCCGATGCTCCACAAAGAACACCTTTCCGCAGACAGCCACCATCCCCATGTCCAGCGTCACCTGGGACATGGGGATCGGCTTGCGGTGGATGCCCTTGCCGAAGATCATATTGCCCACGGGAGCCTGAGGCGACTCCCTCCGCTGCTTTCCGACAGGGCGGGACACGGGCTGATGGGCCGCCGCCTCCCGGAGCGCCGCCTCCCGGAGGGCGGCGGTCTGACGGAACACGTCTCCGTCAGACATGGACGGCTCCTCCTCCGGCTGGAAGGGCTCCTCCCGCTCCGGAGGAGCCTCCTCCGGCAACGGGGGCCGCTCCTCCTCGGTGGACTCCGCAGAAGGGAGCGGCTGATATTCCTCCTCGAGGACAGGCTGTGGCTGTTCGCATATCAGGGTAACGCCGTTCATCCCATAGCAGCCGGAGAGCACCGTCCCCATGGCCCGGAGACTGGCGGGGTCAGGCTTTGTAGACGCAAACGTAACCTCCAGCTCGGCGGTGCGCTCCTTCTGGTGGAGCCGGAAGTCCCGGACGGTACAGTCCCGGGCCAGCTCTCCCAGGTAGCCGGTGGGTTGCCAGTGTTCAAATAGCCGCAGCAGCGGGATGGGTTCCTTGAGTGCCATAGTGTCTCCTGTTCCCAGTGCGTTCTCCAACGTCACGGAACGCATTGCTCATTTCGTTCTGCCATTATATCACGTTCCGGGGCAGAGCAACAGGGGCAATTTCGCCAGAACAAAAGCACAGTCACCCCTGCCGAAAATGACCGGATGGGTCAAATCGACAGGGGCGGCGGATGGAAAAGATCATGTTAGTCCTGATACCCGTTGGGATTCAGGCTCTGCCAGTGCCAGGTGTCCCGGCACATATCCTCCAGGCTGTGGGTGGCCTCCCATCCCAGCACCTGGCGGCTCTTCTCCGGGCTGGAGTAGACGGTGGCCAGGTCGCCCGGGCGGCGGGGGGCAATCTCATAGGGCACGTCGATGCCGTTGGCGGTTTCAAAGGCATGCACCATATCCAGCACACTGTAGCCCACGCCGGTACCCAGGTTGAAGATGCACTCGCCCTTGTGCTCCTGGAGATAGGACAGAGCGGCCACATGGCCCCGGGCCAGATCGACCACGTGGATGTAGTCACGGACGCCGGTGCCGTCGGGGGTGTCGTAGTCGTTGCCAAAGACGGAGAGGTGGTCTCTCCGGCCGATGGCGGTCTGGGAGATATAGGGCATCAGGTTGTTGGGGATGTCCTTGGGGTCCTCACCGATGAGACCGCTCTCATGAGCGCCCACGGGGTTGAAGTACCGGAGGTTGCACACCGACCACTCCGGGTCGGCCTTGGCGATGTCCCGGAGGATCTGCTCTCCCATGTACTTCGTCCATCCATAGGGGTTGGTGCAGTTGCCCGTCCTGCTGCTCTCGGAGAGGGGCATCTCGTTGTCCCCGGAGTACACCGTGGCGGAGGAGGAGAACACGATGCGCTTGCAGCCGTGGCTCCCCATGACGTCGCACAGGGTCATGGTGGCATTCAGGTTGTTGTCATAGTAGGCCAGGGGCTTGGCCACCGACTCCCCCACCGCCTTGAGCCCGGCGAAGTGGATGACAAAGTCGATGGTGTGCTCCTCAAAGATTTTGGTCAGGGCCGCCCGGTCGCGGACGTCCGCTTGATAGAAGGGGATGTGCTTCCCCCCTGCCAGCTCCTCCACCCGCTGGAGGGACTTGGGGCTGGAGTTGCAGAGATTGTCGATGACCACCACGTCATACCCGGCGTTGAGCAGCTCCAGGCAGGTGTGGCTTCCGATGTACCCGCTGCCGCCGGTCACTAAAACTGTCATGTGAATTTCCTCCTTTTCGTCTTTACGGTTGGACACTGGTATCCCACAGCCGCCTGGGATAGATGCCCTCGTCCTTCATCTGCCGAACAGCCTCCTGCACCGAGGGCAGATCCTCCCGGTAGGTCACGCCGTGCCACTGCTCCTCGGTGGGCAGGACCCGGATGGTGCCTCTCCCCTCCTGGATCTGGGCGTTGGCCACAGAGGGGAGGTAATACTCGCATTTGATGGGATTGACGGGCAGGTTGGCATCCAGAAAGGCGGGGAACCGGCCGGTGAACTCGTCCTTCATCCCCTCGTGGAAGCCCCAGAGGTTCATGGAGACCAGGCTGTCCCCGTCCAGGGGCAGGAAGTCCGTGCCGTTTTCCGTGTAGACGATGCCCTCCGGACGGGTCTCGATGTGGGTGCGCTCGGTGATGTCCACCAGCAGCCCGTCCTCCACCTGACACACCCCCCGGGCCACATAGCCGTTTTCCGTGACGGTGTTTTTCAGGCGATAGCCCACCATGGCCTGGCAGTTCTCCGGGGCGTCCCCGGAGAGAAAGTCATAGATGGTCTGGAAGGAGGTGCGCCCGTAGAAGTCGTCGGCGTTGACCACCGCAAAGGGGCCGTCCAGCTCGGGGGCGGCGCAGGCGATGGCGTGAGCAGTGCCCCAGGGCTTCACCCGGCCCTCCGGCACACGGTAGCCTTCCGGCAGCCGATCCAGCTCCTGATAGACATATTTCACGTCAAAATATGGCTCCATCCGTCGGCCGATGTTGGCCCGGAAGGTGTCGTCGATGGCCTGTTTGATGACAAAGACCACCTTTTCGAATCCGGCCCGCCGGGCGTCGTAGAGGGAGAAATCCATAATGATGTGTCCCTCGTCGTCCACCGGGGTGATCTGCTTCAGCCCGCCGAAGCGGCTGCCCATACCGGCGGCCATGACCACCAGGATCGGTCTGCCCATGTGCTATGCCTCCCTGTTCTTTTGAATTCTCCTATCATTGTACACGCAAACTGTTTTTTTGCAATGCTTTTTTGTGGGTCTTTCCGCAGACTTGACTGTGGGATTATCTTCCCAGCATCTCCAGAGCGGGCAGTCCGTTGCCCTCGTAGTCGAAGAGTGCCTGGTTCGCCCACTCGTTGCCCCCCGGCCCCGGCTCCTGAATGTAGGAAAAGACGCAGTCGTTGGCCCACTGGCTGCCGGGGACGGGGATCCAGGCGGGCTCCCAGTAGATAAAGCCCCGGCCCAGGCCGTGGGGCGTCTGCCGGACGGTGTCCACGATGTCCCGGAGATAGTCCCGCTGTCCCTCCGGGGTCATGGGGTAGTCGATGTGCTCCGCCAGCTTGCGGGTGGCCGCCATTCCCTTCCGGTTCTCCGGAGAGAGCCGCTCATACTGGGCGTAGTCCTCCAGTGTGAAGCCGGAGGAGGTCTCCGCCACCACCATGGGCTTGCCGAAGCGGTCCGCCAGGTCGTGGAGATTGTCCCGGAGCATCTCCATGGTTCCGTGCCAGAAGGGATAGTAGGACAGGCCGATCAGGTCGAAATCGGCCCCGCCCTCCTGCCGGTAGTGGTCGAACCAGGTGCGGTACAGCTCGTTATTTCCCCCGTTGTCCAGGTGGAGCATAACCAGGGCGTCCGGGGCATCCTCCCGCACGGCACGAATACCGGCGGAGAGAAGCCGGGCAATGGTCTTGTATCGGGGCGTCCGGCCCAGGGGCCACAGCAGACCACAGGTCAGCTCGTTGCCCACCGCCACATACTGGGGAGCTGCGCCACAGTCCCGGAGGGCAGTCAGCACCTGGGCGGTGTAGGCATATACCGCCTCCACAAGCCCGTCCTCGTCCAGGCCCACCCAGGCCTTGGGGAGCCGCTGCTTGCCCGGGTCTGCCCAGAAGTCGCTGTAGTGAAGATCCAGCATCCAGTCCATGCCCAGGGCTTTTGCCCGGAGGGCCAGGGAGAGGACGCAGTTCAGGTCACAGGTCCCCGCCCCGTAGGGCTCGCCCTGGGGGGAATAGGGGTCGTTCCACAGCCGGAGCCTCACCAGGTTCGCCCCCCGCTCATGGAGGAGGGTCATGGCGTCCGCCTCCCGCCCCCGGTCCCGGAAGGCGCCGCCGCACTGTTCCACCTCGGCCAGGGTGGAGAGGTCTACGCCGGAAATCCAGTTGGTCATGTGGTTCATCAGTCCTTTTTGGTCATAATGAGCGCACACAGGCGCATAGGCAGGGCCAGTCTCGTGGGAGGCTGGCCCTGTTTTTTTGTCATCACTTGTCGAAGGTCTCGAAGTCCTCCATGGAGAACCGCTTCATCATGTCCCGGTAGCGGAACCGGGCCAGCTGGTTCTTTGCCAGGACGTCCTCCTCCGTGCCGGTGTACTGGCAGCGGATACAATAGTATTCGCCCTTATCGCTGTCATAGAACATGTCGATGTCCAGATCCCGCATAAAGCAGGAGGGGCAGCGGTAGTTCAGTTTGCCCTTTCCAGCTTGAGCCATGTGGTAAAGACCTCCTTTTCACAGAGTTTCCCGGTATAGCCCAGGGTGAACATGGGGCTGAAGGCATAGCCCTCCTTGAAATAGCCCGTCTTTTCCGGCCCCTCGCCCAGCAGAGACACCTTCGTCTTGATGGGAGGCAGGGTACAGGAGACCCGATCCGCCCCCGGGATGGACACCTCCCGGCACTTGTACTCGTAGGGCAGGGACACCGCGCCCTCTCCCTTCACGGCGGAGAGGGTCAGGCTGGTCATGTCCTCGGCGTACTCGGTGGTGCCGTAGCAGCCCACCATGTACTCGTTGATGTCCACCTCTGCCTCCGGGTCGCTCATCTCCAGGATGTTCCGGTCGATGCGGATGGAGCTGTCTCCCTCCCGGAAGGTGATGACGGTCTGGAGCTTCACGGTCAGGTCGGAGAACACAACCTCCACCGGGTCCAGGGTCAGCACCCGGTCGCTCCCCTCCTGGGAGAAGTGGGCCTTGGTGCGGCAGAGGGCCAGATCGACCTCCTCCCCGTTGTGACACAGTTTGGCGCTGCGGATGGTGCCCTCACCGGCATAATGGGTGAAGTAGCCCGCCCGGTACTTCTCCTGGATGAGGAAGGGGTAGCTGGCGTCGGTGACGTGGGGTGTGCCGATGCCCACCGGCCAGTAGAGCTTGGCGGCATAGGGCCGCAGATCCACGATGGCGCCGCCCTGATCCATGTTGACGCAGGCCCGCATATTGGAATCGCAGTACCAGAAGAGCTGCTTGTCGCTGCCGTAGAGGATGTCCCGCCACAGGGCGCACTCCGGCTCGGTATAGTGCTTCTTGGCCCGGTAGAAGTCGGCAAACTCGCTCATGGTCAGGTCCAGCAGCTTGCCCTCTTTTTTCAGCTTGCCGTAATAGGCGCAGCCGTCGGCGTAGCTCTTTTTCAGCAGCTCGTAGGGGGATTCCCACCGGCCCATCTTGTTCATCCAGCCGGGGCCGACGAACATCATGTTGTAGGCGTAGCCGTTGTTGAACTTCTCCTGATAACGGTACTGGTCGATGAGGTTGTAGAGATAGGGGTACTCCCAGGTCTCGGTGTCGTAGATCATGCCCCGGAGGACGTTCTGGGGATGGGTGCCAAAGTTGGAGCCGTTGCCGTCGTAGCAGGCGATTAGGTCCCGGCTCAGGTGGGGGATGGCCACAATGCCGGAGTCCTCCTCGTTGGCGGCGGGGGCATGGGTGTTGACCTTGGAGGGAATCCAGGGGGCCCAGGGGCCGCCGTCCATAAAGGTGTACCAGCTGTTGTTGCAGGTGTGGTAGGCCTTGGGGCCCTCCTCCCAGCAGGTGGCCACAGCGCACTTGACGGAGGGGTATTTCTCCTTGATGAAGTTGATCAGGTCGGCGTCCATATAATAGGAGCCGGTGGACTCCGGGTAGAAGCCGAAGCGCTCATGGAACTTCTCAAAGACATCGGTGACGATGGCTTTCTTGTCCTCCATGGAGAACATCCAGATGCAGAAGTCCTTGGTCTGGTACTTCTCCCGGAACTCCTTGCAGGGCAGGCCCAGCAGGCTCAGGGCGATCTCGTCGCCGTACCTGGCGTGATCCTCCTTGGCAAGCTCCACCGCCTCGTCGTTGAACAGGCTGGCGTAGGTCATCTGAATGGTGGTTTTCAGCCCGTTTTCGTGGGCCAGCTGCTGCTGGGTCTTGAAGATATCCAGACTCTCGGTCAGTAGCGCCTTCCGGCCCAGATCCTCCGCCTTGCCGTGGCCGGTGACCTTCTCCGCATACTCCGGCACCATCTCCGGCCGGTGGATGATGTTGACCACAAATTGGCTCATAAGCTCCAATTCCTTTCCGTTCATTCAATCTCTGGTTCATTTATCCGGAGAAACAGGTATTTGACCCGCTCCTCCGGCAGACGGACTGCCCCACCGCAGGGAAGCAGCGGGGCAGTCCCTGGCAAGCCCGACGGCTTAGCCCTTGACAGCGCCTCCGGTAACACCTTCGACGTAGAATTTCTGCATGATGATGTACAGGATAGAGATGGGGATGGAGATCAGCACGCCGCCGGCGCAGAACTGGCCAAAATAGGTGTTAATCAGGCTCTTGTCCAGCATATTATACAGGCCGATGGCCACCGTCCACTGGGAGGACACGCCGGCGTTCAGGATCATCTTGGCGTAGACGAAGTCCATCCAGGGCACCAGGAAGGAGCTGATGATGGTGTAGACGATGATGGGACGGCTCATGGGCAGCACCACCTGGATGAAGCACCGGGCCTCGCTGGCACCGTCCAGCTTGGCGGCCTCCTGGAGGGCCTTGGGCACCGTCCCGAAGAAGCCCTTGGCGATCAGATAGCCCAAACCGGAGGAGCCGGAGTAGACCAGAATCAGGCCCAGATGGCTGTTGGTCAGGCCCACCGACTTCAGCACGAAGTAGACGGCGATCATGGACAGGACGCCCGGGAACAGGTTGACGATGACGGACAGGTTCTGCAATCCCTTACTGCCCCGGAAGTCCATGCAGGCGAAGGCATAGGCAACCATGAGCACAAACAGGGTGGAGATGACGCAGGTCGCAATGGCGATGATCAGCGTGTTCATGAACCAGGCGGGGAAGTTGGCCACGGTGTCTGCGCCGGTGAGCAGCTTCTCATACTGGGTCAGGCTCCACTCCGTGGGGAAGAAGGTGGAGGTGTTGCGCCCGTTGTAGGCGCTGAAGGAGGTGACGACCAGCCAGATGATGGGAACCAGCCAGATCAGGGCCAGCACCGCCAGCACCACCTGCTTGATGACGATATTGACGTATTTCCGTTTCATTACGCAAAATCCCCCTCTCCGGTGCGGGCCACTACCCTGTTAAAGGCCACCAGTGTGAAGACAGCGCAGATGACGAAGATGACAATGCCGATGGTGGCGGCCATCTTGTAGTTGTAGTAGTCCTGGGTCAGCGTGAACAGCCAAGTCACCAGCAGGTCGGTCTCCTTTGCCTGGGAGTTGGCCATGGCCTGGTCGGTGGTGGTGTAGACGTTGGAGGTGAGCAGATAGATCACGTTGAAATTGTTGATATTTTTGACAAAGTCCGTGACCAGAGCGGGCCCTGTGACGCTGAATACGTAGGGCATGGTGATGTTCCAGAAGGTCTGCCAGGAGTTGGCCCCGTCGATGGAGGCGCTCTCCAGCTGCTCGGAGGGGATGTTCATCAGCACGCCGTTGGCGATGAGCATCTGGTAGGGCACGCCGATCCAGATGTTGATGATGATGATCATCACATGCGCCCACCCTGGCGCCGTCAGGAATGGTATGTAGTTGCCGGAGATCAGTCCGATGTCCTGTAGGAACCCGGTCAGACCGATGTTTTGCAGGATGGTGTTCATAATGCCGTTGTCGGCGAAGAAGTTCCGCACCAGCAGCAGGGAGACGAACTGGGGTACGGCAATGGTGATCATGAACAGCACCCGCCACATGGGCTTCCACATGGTGGTCTTGCCGTTGACCAGCAGGGCCATGAGAATGCCGCCGAAGTAGGTGGTCAGGGTGGCGAAGAAGGACCACACCAGAGTCCATCCCAGCACCCGGACGAAGGCATAGCCGAAGGACACGGTCATGCCGCCGCCGCCGAACAGGTTGATAAAGTTATCCAGGCCCACCCAGTCAAACAGTGCGCTGGGCGGCATATGGTTTTGGTCGTAGTTGGTGAAGGCCACAAAGATCATGATGATCAGCGGCACAACGGTGAAGATCACCACACCCGCAATGGGGAGGGCCAGGAGGACGATGTAGAACTTCTGGTTGATGTAGTCGTTCAGGTCCTCCCGGAAGTTGTTGACGTGTTTGCCGTGCTCCTGGTCCTTCTGGAGGCGATAAACGTTTTTGACGTTGTACATCCAGATATAGATGGTAAACGCCCAGACGACCAGCGTGATGACGGAGAAGAGCAGGATCATGAAGGAGTTGTCATAGTCGTTGAACTCGTTCTTCATGGTCACCGGATTAAACACGGACTCCTGCTGAACCGTGCCCAGGGTACCAAAGTCAGAGATATAGGGGATGCCCACCAGAACGGTGTAGGCGATGATGAGCGCCTCCAGGGCGGTCATGATAATGGCCTTGATGTACTGCTTCCGGCCCAGATAACCGGCGCCGAACCAGACCAGGGAGAGCTTGACGAAGATGTCGCCATCGGCAATCGCATGGCCGAAGTCCGCAAAGAACCGGCCAATAGCGCCGAAGCCGGACTTAAGTTTGTTCATGGATAACCTCCTTGCCATTTCTTTCGATGCTACAGAGGAAGAAAAGCCCGTATGCACGGCGAGTGCATACGGGCCGTGAGTCAGCTATCTGTCAGGAAGGCAGAGCGCAGACGGATTTATCAGTCCACAGCGGCGGTGACACCGACGACCAGCTCATCCAGAGCAGCCTGAATGGCGTCGTCATCGTTCACGTCCAGGGTCTGCTGGGCGATCATCTCACCGAAGGTAGCGGTGGGATCCCAGAACTTACCGCCCACAGACTGAACAACACCGTAGACATCCTGCGCAGAGGAAGCGGCGATGGCGATGTTGGCGGAGACAGCCTCGTTGGCAGCGGCGTTGGTGTTGGTGGGAGCCAGCTGACGGGCCTCGAAGCGGGCGGTCTGGGACTCCTCGTTGGTCAGGTACTCAGCCAGGATAGCGGCCCAGCCAGCGTTTTCGGAATAGGCGTTGACGCCGATCAGCTTGAAGCCGGAGTAGCAGCCCTGCTGGA